>JAJYKL010000115.1 GCA_021788625.1 Chloroflexota bacterium | reverse complement strand
CGTCGCCAATGTTCGGGATATTACCCGCTTCCGTGAAGCGGACGAGATGAAGTCCACTTTCATTTCTGTTGTATCGCATGAATTGAAAACGCCCGTCGCACTCATCAAGGGTTACGCCAGCACCCTGCGGCGTAAGGATGCGAATTGGGATCAGCAGACCATGCGCGACAGCTTGCAAGTCATCGAGGAAGAAAGCGACCGCCTGGCCGAACTGATCGATAACATGCTGGATGCATCACGGGTGCAGGCAGGCACTTTCCGGCTGGCGATGGTGGAGCTGGATCTGGACCAGCTTGTAAACAACGTGGTGGGACGACTCCAGACCCAGGCCAAAGACCATCACCTGGTGGCGGACGTTCCCAATGACCTGCCTCTGGTACACGCCGATGAGGTTCGTATCACCCAGGTGCTCTCCAACCTCATCTCAAATGCCGTTAAATACTCGCCGGCCGGTACCGAGGTACGGGTGACCAGTCAGGCCACTAAAAATGAAGTGATCATCTCCGTTCAGGACCAGGGTTCAGGCATACCGCCGGAAGCGCAAGCCCAGCTTTTCACACGCTTCTATCGCGCAGATAATGCCATCACGCGCAAGACACAGGGGGCGGGGTTGGGGCTGTATTTATCGAAATCCATCGTCGAAGCGCACGGCGGGCGTATCTGGGTGGAAAGTGACGGGCGGCATGGCGCACGTTTTAGCTTTAGCCTGCCCAGAGCTTAGGTTTCGGCATCAAGGCTAACTGCGCAGTGCGTTTACGGTGGTTATGGCCTTATAATCATCTGTCGCTTTATTAGAATAAAGGTCATAAATCTATAATCGGAAATCTATTACCCTAGGAGAGACATGCCGCAACTGGTCACACCAGCAAGTGCTTCACGTCAGCAACCCGTGACGGCACAGGTGATTGACGTCGGGCGCGACCCGGCGTTGAAGCAGGCGTTGCTGTCGGGGAGACTGCAAAACCTTACTGCGCCGTTCATCTACCACGACTCGGCCAAGCAGATCGCTTACATCCTGATGCCCATGGAACTGGGCATGCGCGACATGGACCAGCAGCGTGTCATCGGACAACTGACACAGACCGTGATGCGCGGCTTGCCAGAAAATGCCCCGCGTGGGTATTTGCTGCAACCCAAGATATACTTCAGCTTCCAATCGCTCATTGAGGCGATCTTACAGGCAGACGGCATCACCCCTGAAATGCTGAAGGAGCAGCAGGCGCGCGCAGACCTCATCCGGAACTGGATGCGCCTGACTGATGAAGCCACTTTACGCAACGCCGTGCACGACCATGACGCGGAGGTGGACGCCAACCTATTCGAACTGCTCAATGCCAGCATTGATGCCAACCTGGAAGCTGGCCGCGAGCAAGCCGCTCAGGCGCTGGCAGGCTTGCAGCAGGTGTTGATAGATGAAACCACCTACGGCAAGAAGCTGGGCGTACGCATGGCTGCGGTGGAGGCTTTACGCAAGAACCCCACGCGTGAGGAACTGATCAATCAATTGGTCGCGGCAACCGACCCGGAAACACGCGAGGGCCTGGTGGCCATGGGCCGTCAGCTCATTGATTACCTCTTCTTCCAGATGCTTACGCAGCGCGTCGATGCCGCCACGGGTGATGAAAAGCAAAAACTGGTCGTCCTGCGCAAGGAAGTACAGGATACGCGAGATAAACTGGACGAAGCCTCGCGCGCCTACATGGAGCAGAAGGCGACCCTCATCAATACCATCCTGACCAGCGAGAAGCCCGAGGAGACAGCCCGCCAGCATGAAGAGGAGATCGATGAGGTATTCGTCAGCCTCTTGCAGGCCAATATGCAGGAAGCACAGCAGCGTAACGATGAGGAGCTCTTCCGTGCCCTGTCAGGCGTCAATCAGATCGCCATGCGCATCATGACTGAGCGCCAGCCGCCTGAGATCCAGATGATAAACGCGCTTCTGACGGCTAATTACCCCGATGAGACGAAGAAGCTGTTGGAGGAAATGGCCAAATCCCTCGACGACCGGTTCATTCCAATCATGATCCAGGTCGCCGACCGGCTTTCGCAGGAGGATCGCACAGACCTGGGAGCCAAACTCACGCAAGTGATTGTCCAGGCGCGCGGCATACTGCCCAAGCACGACCCCTCGAAAGACCAGGACACCGAGGGAGGTCTGCCACCCATCTCCTCTGGTCCCGAGGAGCCACCTAAGCCCAAGATCGAGATCGCGCGCCGGTAATAACTACTTCACCGCGATGAGATGCACCTCAAACGTGATCGTGGCATTCGGTGGAATCGGTCCCTGACCCTGGGCACCGTAGGCGAGGTTGGGCGGAATAATGAGCTTGCGCATTCCGCCCACCCGCATTGTGGCTATGCCCTCATCCCAGCCTGCGATGACCTGCCCGGCACCCAGCACGAATTGAAAAGACTGCCCATGTTGCGCTGAGCTGTCAAATACCGTTCCATTGGCCAGCGTGCCAGTGTAATCGACCGTCACCGTCTGTCCTTTTTGTGGCTGCGGCCCAGTTCCTACTACCTCGTCGAGATACTGCAGCCCCGACTGCGTCGTGACGACACCCTGTTGGTTGGGAAGGGCGGCAGGAGCGGTCGACGCACCGGGCACATTCTGATTCCCAGTTTGCGGTGGGACAGGAACATTGCCCGATGTTCCTCCCTGGTTCACACCAATGAATGAGATGCCCAGCAAGAGCAGAGCCACTACCGCAGCACTCACTACCACAATCCATACATTGGTTAAGCGCTTGTCCATCAGTATCTCTCACCCTATCAACCTGACTGTGCCAGATCCTCTGCCATGGGTTCTGCCCAGCGGTCACTCAGATAACCGGCTCCAGCCTGCAACACAACACCAGCTCACGAGCTGCTCGCACTTCGTCCAACCGGCTTAATGGAGCGTTGTGCGGCGCGCCTTTAACCAATTCCGGCTGTCGCTTGGCTTCTTCAGCTATGGCCAGTAAGGCGTCGACAAATTGGTCCAATGTTTGCATGGATTCGGTCTCAGTCGGTTCAATCATCAATGCCTCGGGAACAATGAGCGGGAAGTAGTTCGTCGGTGGATGAAAGTGGTAATCCATCAGGCGCTTGGAGATATCCAGGGCTCGCACTTCGGGAGCACCCGGAAGTTTACCCTGCGCCACGAACTCATGCATGCAAAACCGTTCTCCCTGGGGCACCGGGTAGACGTGCTTGATGCGAGCCTGGATATAGTTCGCATTCAGCACGGCGTTCTGGCTTACGTTCCGCAAGCCCTGCTCGCCATGTACTCGAATATAGGTATAAGCACGGACCAGCATGCCAAAGTTGCCCCAGAAGGCCCGCATCCGCCCTATGCTTTTCCGCGGCATATACCATTCGTAATATGGCTCGGGGGTCTCCTCGACTCCATCGGTTTGGACCGGTTTATCGCTGCCCGGCTGAATGCGCACAATAGGCCCTGGCAGGAAGTCTTCCAATCGGCGCGTGACAGCAACTGGCCCTGCGCCCGGGCCGCCGCCGCCATGTGGAGTGCTGAAGGTCTTGTGCAGGTTGTAGTGCATCACGTCGAACCCGATCTCACCAGGTTTTGCAATGCCTAACAGCGCATTCATGTTCGCGCCATCCCCATACACCAGCCCGCCTGCCTCGTGCACCTGACACACCACCTCCTCGAGATGCTCATCAAACATACCGAGCGTATTTGGATTGGTTATCATCAACCCGCACACGGTATTGTCCAGATGCGCTTTCAGGTCATTCACGTCGATATTACCGCGCACATCAGAACGGATCTCCACCACTTGCAGTCCTGCCATGGCCGATGAGGCGGGGTTCGTACCATGCGCCGAGTCGGGGATCAACATCTTCACACGCCTGCGATCTCCCCGATCGTGGTGGTAGGCTCGTATGATCAGGATGCCCGTGAGCTCGCCCTGAGCACCCGCTGCGGGTTGTAAACTGACGGCACTGAACCCCCCAATCTCGGCCAGAAACGACTGTAACTGGTACATCAGGTAGAGCGCACCTTGAGTAGTCACGGGGTCCTGGAGCGGGTGCAGCATCGTGAAGCCTGGCAGCCGCGCCATGTCTTCGTTGACGCGCGGGTTGTACTTCATGGTGCAGCTACCGAGCGGATACAACGTGGTATCCACAGACATATTAAGTTGCGAAAGGCGCGTAAAGTGGCGTGTTACATCCACCTGACTCACCTCTGGCAGCGGCAGGCTCTGTCGTAGTAACTCAGCAGGTAAAGGTGATGGAGGTACGTCGGACTCAGGCAGAATGGCACCCTGCCTGCCTGGCGACGACAGCTCATAGATCAAGGGTTCTAGCACAGCAGCTCCTTAGAAAGGCACTTCTCCGTTTAGATTGTACTCGCTGGGCTGAGGCACCGTTTGCCCCTTGTTGCCAGGCTGGTACGCGTTCGACTAAGGAACCTCCACCAGCGCCTGAATGTTGATTAAGGTGATCTGGTCATCACGTACATCGAAACGGGCACGTAATTCACCTGACGGCGACAGGTAGGCACCGGTCAGGTGTCCCAACGCGTTGGGCTCATCCAGATGGGCGATGACCTGGGTGAACTGCTGTTTGTTCCAGTCATACAACCAGACACTAGTGGCTTGCAGGGCAGAAAGCGGCGTATCGAGACTGGTGTCAACGAGCAAACTGACATGGACCGGACCCGATGTGCGCAGGTTGAGCCAGGGGGACAAACCGATGATGTGGTCACCAATGTCCATATCCAGGCCACTGTCGTCGATGGACAGAGTGGACGAAGTCGATAACACACTCCATTGGAACACTTCAGACGGGAGCGCGACACCCGAATCCACCAGGAACGGTCGCACGGGCAGGTGCCAGATGCGCAGTCCGTGGTCCGTGTATTGAGCACCCGGCACGGTCACCCCCGAACGATCGTAATCTACCCAGCATGCCAGAAATGCACCATTGCCCAGGGTGGCATCGGGCAGGTCGAAAACCGCACTGACCAGATTGCGCTCAGCCTGCTCCTTCAGGCGGTCGCCATGGTAATCACGCCAGTTCAGAAGCTCATCACTCAACGATGCTCCGGAAAGATCGAATGGAGATCCAGGTTCCAATATAGGTGCGCTGGAGGGCGCACCTCGACCGAAGGAGCTTCCCAGCGATGGCGTCCCAAGCCCAGGGCTACTGGGTAGTAGCGGATTTTCGGGCATGATGAACCCCATCTGCGGCCGTCCCAGCAAAAGCTCGGCACTGGCTCTCACCTGCTGATGGGGGCCAATATTGCCAACGACATGGAAATCCTTCCCGACCACCAGCGTGCAGTCGGTCAGCGATACATTCGACAGGTTGTGAATCATGCCTTCCAGGCGAGCGGTGTCGGAAACCACATGCCCGGCGACAAGTCGCATGTCAGCTTGAATGTCAGGCAACGGGCTCTCGCCCTCCAGATAGAAGGTGCGCACATCACTATTGGTGGCGATCACGTTATCCAGCCGGTTGGGCGATCCGATTTGGAAGGATAAGGTGTTCTGTACATTGGGATTGGGCTGAACCTCCAGCGCCAGGTTGTTTGCCACATCGACATTCAGAGTGGTTCGGCGCGGCGAAAATAGACCGATGATGGTCTGTGAGCGCCCATCGATTAATCCCGCTTCACCCGAGACAACGCTCAGGCGATGCACCTCCGGCTCGTTGCCTCGCAGCCGGAATCCAGTTGCATAGCCCAGCGCGACAAAAAGCAGCACAATACCGGGTATCGTCACCCAGGCCCAGGCTAATCGATTCAGTTTACGCAGGAAGTAGAAGTTGATTGGACCAATGGTCAGCACATAGAGAAGCAGAAAACCTGCCACAATCAAAAAGGGTGGCAGGGCTGCGCCGGGCAGAGCCCGCGCCGCGCTGACCGCCCCATTCTCATCTTTGAGCGGGCCGATTTCATGGGTAGAACTCACCTGCCCACCCAGCAAACCGGCAAATAGGAGGCTGCGGTCTGGCCAGTCGTGGATGGGAGCCAGTGTTGGGTCGAAAGCCAGTTGATCCACCATCCCCCGACCCAAGTTGCGCCGCATCACCAACGGGGTGTCGAGGGAGCTTATCAAAGTGCGCGCGTCGTCGACTGCGGCACGGAGTGTGACGACGGGTGCCATGACGTCCGGTGCTTCGGAAGTGGTCGAAGAGAGGATGGCCGCCTGAGAGATGACATGCGAAACATTTACAGAATTGGGTGTCAGCAACGCGCGCAGGATCCCTACCGGACTGGAATCAAGCGTAGCTCCCACCTGCGCAGGCGCAAAATCGTTGAAACCTCCGACGGTCAGTTGTGCGCCCGGACCTCCACCTAATATCAGGTGACCACCACCCAACACCCAGGTTTGTATGGCCGTGCGCTGAGCCTCGTCCAGAGCACTGGTGTCCACGTTGTCAAACACCATGACGTCCACCGCATCCAGTGCAGCCGGCATTTCTGGAATCTGCTCGGGTTGCATCTGGATGACGCGGGTTTGCCCACCAAAAGGTGTGGGCAGGTCGGCTAGAAGGTTCCATCCATCTGGTGGCTGGCTGATGACCAGACTCAGACGGTCCTGACTGTTGAGAACAAGAACCGAGGGACTGGTGGAAGCGAGCACCGTGCCATGACTAAGAAATAGCACTTCGATTGGTTCCGTAGTGGGTGGCGCATACAGGATGACGTGTTTGACAGACCCAGCTGTCGCGTTTACGGACTCGCCATACAATCGCGAGCGATCGGCGCTGGTGGACACCGCCAGCTCGCCATCCAGTGGCTCGCTGGCGCTCAGCGTGACGTAGACAGGCGTCCAGTTATCCGGTCTGGTATAGGTGCCATACCCCGCTTCCGCATTCAGCGTAATGGCTGCCGCTGCAACGCGTTTTTCAAGCTCTGGCTTCGACTGCGCTATGGCAGGCCCAGCCGTAAAGAGCGTGATCAACAGGCCAACGCTCACAGACACGGCTACAATCGGATCCAGTCGCAAGCCGTTCATTGATAGAATTCTAATAGCTCACCGGCTCGTCTGATCCCGTACCATGTTGTCTGACACGCTATTAAGGTTTATCGCCTCGCTGGGGCTCCTGATATTCGGCGCAGCCATCGCGGCTGCGGTGATCTGGGTGCAGCGAAGACACGCTTCACGACGTGCACTCGAGTCGCGCGTAGCCGAGCTGGAGACATTGAGCAACGCAGTCAACCGCATCGCATCGTCTGCACTGGATGAGGATGCCTTATGCCACCTGGTGTACGAGTGTGCCGCCAAACTGGTGGACGTAAATAACTTCCAGTTGGGGCTCTTTGACGGCGATGATTACATCATTCGCGTGCGACTTTCCGAAGGCATCCTGCAACCCGTGACGCGCTATGATCTGCGGCAGGGCCGTGGGATCGTCGGCTGGATGCGCGAAACCGGTCAATCACTCCTGGTGCAGGATTTTCTGACCGAGTCGGATAAACTGCCATCCAAACCACGCTACCTGGGCGACCGGCCTCCGCGCTCAGCCGTGTTCGTGCCCATGGTGAGTGGCGAACACGTTATTGGTGCCATGGCGATCCAATCCGATGCGCCGGCCGCTTACACGGAATCACACCAGCGTATTCTATCCATCGTCGCCAACCAGGCCGCTGCAGCCATCCAAAATGCTCGCGCGCTGGCACATGAGCGTGAGCGAGCCCAGCAACTGGAACTGGTTAATGAGGTGGCTCTGCAAACAGCCGCCATTCTCGATCCGGAGGAGCTGTTCCCACGGCTGACCGATGCGATCCACAAGACGTTTGGCTATTACTACGTCGGGTTGTGCCTGGTCGACGACGAGAACCACAGTCTGGTCGTGCGAGCCGCCACACATCCTCAGATGATGGGAGTAAGTCTGGAGCCTGGCCACGGGTTGATTGCCACAGCGGTCGCGGAGCAGCGCATTATTGTCGCCGATGACACAGCACACGACGAACGCTATCTGGCGACTGGTTTCCTCCCTCAAACACGTAGCGAGATCGTCGTCCCATTGCGGTTAAACGAGAAGGTGATTGGAGCTCTGGATTTGCAGTCCGAACGCGTAGCCGCATTCCTGAATACCGATCAGCGTTATCTGGAGGTACTTGCACAGCAGGTTGCTGTAGCGGTGGAAGATGCCCGGCTTTATCAGGCTGAGCGGGAACAAACCTGGATGTCCACCGCTCTGTTACAGGTCGCGGATGTGGCTGGACGGGCTGAGAGTGTAGACGAAGCATTGGTGGCGGTGACCCGTCTGGCACCCATGTTAACGGGTGTGGACTGCTGCACGGTGCTAACGTACAACGAAAAGTTAAGCACTTTTGAAATAGCCTCCACGTATGGTTTACTGTCGCATTACGAGCAACTCTCCACAGGCGATGTGCTATTGCCGATGGATGTGCCGGCGCTGGCCGCTATGCTGGAGAGCCACACTCCTGTCATGAGCAAGGAATGTGGACGCCTGGCTATACCCATGCTGGCGTTGCCCTTCATCGCACAAGACCACCTGATTGGCGCCATGCTGGTAGGCCAAAAGGATGGTCAGCCCCTGCCACATCGCCGGGTGGAATTACTGGCAGGACTGGCGAATCAGGCAGCTCTAGTGATCGACATGGTGAATGCCAATCTAGCTCAACAGGAAGAGTCGTGGGTTACGGCCGCGTTACTGCAGGTGGCTCATGCACTCACTGGCAGCGCTGATCTCGATTCCATCGTGAGCACAGTCATCCGCCTGACTCCACTCCTGGTGGGAGTACAGTCGTGCGCGGTATTCGTGCGCCAGGGTGATGACACGACCTTGCGGGCGTCACAGGCTTATGGGTTATCCACCAGCGCACAGTCCCTTTTCGACCGCGACGAGTTCCCGATGGCCTCCTGGCGCGAGTACTTTCTGGAATTTCAACGTTCGCACCATCTACCCGATCTGAACCCACTGCCCGATGGCATCGCCGAGCGATTGGAGGTTCATCATGGTGCAGTATTACCGCTCATCGCCAATGGAGACCTAGTCGGCGCAATGGTTATCAGCGTGTTACAGGCCAACCAGATGCCTGAAGGGCGCTCGCTGAATATACTCGTGGGTATCGCTCAGCAGACTGCTTTGGCTGTGGCCAATGCACGCCTCTCGCGCGATGCGCTGACTCGCCAGCGCCTGGAGCAGGAACTGACCCTGGCGCGTGATATTCAGACCAGTTTCCTGCCCCGCGAGGTACCCCGTGTCCCAGGATGGAGCGTAGCGGCGGCCTGGCAGGCTGCCCGACAGGTAGGCGGTGACTTCTATGATTTTGTGCCTTTGCCCGGGAATCGCTTCGGCCTGGTGATTGCCGATGTAGCCGACAAGGGTGTACCGGCCGCTCTGTTCATGGCACTTGCGCGCACGTTGATGCGCGCCGTGGCATTTACCGGGCGCGCCCCCGCCGACGCATTATCACGTACGAATGAGTTGATCCTGTCGGATGCGCGCTCCGATATGTTCGTTACCATGTTCTATGCTGTGTGGAATCCCACAACTGGCGAGGTGATCTATGCTAATGCCGGGCACAACACGCCTCTGGTGGTGCGTGCCAGTGGCGAGTTGGTGAGTTTACGGTCGAATGGCATTGCACTGGGAGTGGTGGAACACATTGCGCCGGAAGCCAGCGTTACACACCTTTTACCCGGTGACTGCCTGCTGCTCTATACAGACGGCATCACGGACGCATTGAATCACGATGATGTGGAGTTTGGCGTACAGCGATTGCAGGATGTATTGGTCCGTGCGCGCGCCCTGCCTGCCGGATCCATCGTGGGCCAAATTCGGGATGCAGTGCGTGATTATGCGGGCGATGAGCCTCCCTTCGACGATCAAACATTGGTCGTGCTCAAACGTGAAATCGCATCATAGTCCGAACACGGCAAGCCACGACTTCAGCATCAGGGCGTAGGTGCTGTATTCATCGCCGCGACTGACGGTGGAATCTGTCCTTGATTAAAAAAACCGTACGTAGCACGCGCCACGTCACCGATCACTTGCGATGTATCAGCCCAGTTTAGCCCGTTGCCATGCAGCATCACGACCAGGATGTAGGTTCCCCCAGGTGAGCGCACCAGTGCCGCATCACCATGGTTATTGGCATCCCACGATTGACGGTGTATGACCGTCGCACCGTTGGAGTTGGCGGCGATCAACACGTTCGCGTTATTTTGGCTCATCATCGCCAGGATTTGCTCGCATTGCGCTGCCGGGAACTCACCGGGGAAAATCAGCGGTAGGGCCCCGCCTCCAACGCGACATTGCTCCAGCATCTGCAACAGGATACCGATCTCCACCGGGGTGGACTGAGCGTTCGGGTCGGGCGAGGCGTTGATGTCCGTGCGGGTGTTGCCTGGTGTGATGAACTGCGTCGGCATGCCGCTCTGATCGAACGGCTGTGCCAGGAATGTGCTGACCAGTCCCATGCGCTTCAAGAAGTCATTGAGCAGATTGACGCCTGCCGGGGCATCACCACCTCCAATCGTCTTTAGTACTTCATTGGCATCGCCATTGCTACCCGTGCTGACGATGGACGCGAGCTGCTGGGCTGTTTGGCTCGATAGCGTGCCCGATAGAGCATGGTACGCCTCCAGCACGATTGCCAGCTTCAGCCATCCTTGCGCGGAGAATGCCACATCACCATGAAGCGAAAATTCCTTCCCCGTCCGCAGGTCCTTAACGAACACACCCGCGACCATTCCATTACTGTTGTACGCCGCGACGCGCTGTTTTATCAAGTCGCCTAATGCCTGTATGCTGTTGGCGCCCCCAGGCTGTGTATCTACCGGCAAGTCCACGATGCGCGGGGCGGCAGAGGCCAGTGCATTGAGCACCAAAGATCGCGCGTCCTGCAAGTTCAACGACATGCCATCCTGTCCACGTGCCAGTTGGAGCGTAGTCGTACTGGACGACGACTTCTGTGGCGCCACGTCGTATTCTTTCGCAATATCGGTCAGGAACGCGTCCAGTTTCGTGTCGGAGTATTGATAAGGTGCCGCTAGACGTGTCTCGGTCACTCGACGCAAAATGTACGCAGGCAGGTTGCTCACGGAGCGCTGACTATCGATTACTTGCTGTAGCTGCAGTCGGGCAACGACATCATTCACCTGGAAATCGACATCAGTCGGTTGGAGCTGGATGACCGTCGATTGATACCGCAGCGCAACCGGAGCCTGAAGAGTGGTAATGGTGCGGCTGACAGCATCATCCAGGTTCAGGCCGCCCACATCCACTCCGCCCATTAATGTGCCCGCAGGGAGGTTGGCGCGTGTGCTAAAAAACGAGACGACATTGCCCAGCAACACCGCGGCAAGGATTCCTCCTGCGACGAGCAGCACGGGAACA
>JAJYKL010000114.1 GCA_021788625.1 Chloroflexota bacterium | reverse complement strand
CGGGCGACAACGTGAACATGCATGTGAAGCTGATCGCGCCGGTGGCGCTGGAGAACGGCAGTCACTTTGCCATACGCGAAGGTGGGTTGACGGTCGGTGCTGGCACCATCACTAAGGTGGGCGAATAGTAAGGGAGAAGCGATATTCAGGCATACGGTGTTCGGAGACGATTCTCCGGTGCCGGCTGCCTTATGCTGGGTAACACATGGCTAAGCAAAAACTACGCATACGGTTAAAGGCGTATGATCATCGCGCGCTGGATCAGTCCGCTCAGCGCATCGTCGAGACAGCGGAACGGACCGGTGCGACGGTAGTCGGTCCTGTGCCGCTGCCAACGCATATCGAACGCTATACCGTACGTCGCTCACCGTTTATTGACAAGGACTCGCACGAACACTTCGAAATTCGCACACACAAGCGCCTCATTGATGTGCTGGATCCGGATTCCAAGACCATCGACACCCTAATGCGTCTGAACCTGCCCGCGGGTGTAGACATTGAAATCAAGCTGTGAAATTATGAAGAAGTTAATTGGTCGCAAAGTCGGGATGACGCAACTCTTTGACGACAAGGGTAATGTCACAGGTGTAACGGTTATCGAAGCCGGCCCGAACTATGTAACACAAGTCAAGACTATCAAGAAAGATGGTTATAACGCCGTGCAACTTGGCTTCGGGGTGGTTCATGCAAACCGTCTGACACGCGGCCAACAAGGCCATTTAGGTCTTTTGAAAACGGACGAGAAGCATCCTAAGCGGCGTGTGATCGGTGGCTCGCCAAACAGCATTGAGCCCGTGAAGTATCTGCACGAGGCACGGTCAAAGGAAGTCACCAACCAGGAAGGCGACGTGCTCAAAGCAAATGTCTTTAGCGTTGGCGAACGGGTTGATGTGAGTGGCATTATGAAAGGCCGTGGCTTCCAGGGTGGGATTAAGCGTCACGGATTTCATCGCCAGAAGAAGACACATGGTGCATCCGATCGTGTGCGCGCTCCCGGCTCCATTGGTGCGGGCACCTCGCCAGGACATATTGAGAAGGGCACCCGCATGGCAGGCCATTATGGTGCGAGTAAGGCGACATCCAGCTACCTTAAGGTAATGCTCGTAGATCCTGAGCGAAACCTCATTGCCGTATCCGGTGCAGTACCTGGTCCAAATGGCGGTATTGTCATCGTCAAAGAGGCACGCAAGCAATAAGCGGTGCCTGCATATTGGACCAAGGAAGGGCGATAAACAATGATATTACCCGTAAGGAATTTAAAGGGTGAGCAGGTGGGCGAGGTTGAGCTGCCATCCAGCGTTTTTGAAGCGCCTATCAGCATTCCCTTGATGCACCAGGCGCTGCTTCGCCAAAATGCGAACGCTCATTTGGGCACTCATAAGGTCAAGACGCGCGCTGAAGTAGACCGCACAACCAAGAAACTATTCCGCCAGAAGGGCACCGGCCGGGCCCGGCAGGGCAGCATGAAAGCGCCGCATTGGAAGGGAGGCGGCGTTGCGTTTGGCCCGATGCCGCGGAGCTATCACCAGGACATGCCCAAGAAAATGCGGCGTGCCGCAATTCGCTCAGCTCTATCACAGAAAGTTATCGATCAAGAGATCATCGTGATTGATAAGTTCGAGATGGCTGAGCCAAGGACAAAGGACTTGATCGCAGCCATGATGGCGCTGGGTGTCACGAAGGGCCTGCTTGTGTTGCCAGGACGAACCCCTGCGCTGGAGCTATCGGCTCGCAATATCGATAATATCAAGTCGCTCTTCGCCACCTATTTGAACATTCGTGACATCTTTAAGTATGACCAGCTGGTTGTGTCGGTCGAGGCGCTGAGCCAGATTGAGCACTGGTTAGGGTAGGAGGGGAAGATGCATCCATACGAAGTTCTACTAAGGCCACTCATTACTGAGAAGTCTCAATGGCAGGTGGGTTACGACGCTCCCCAGTATGCCTTTGAAGTGGACACACGAGCGAACAAAGCGGAAGTTAAGGAAGCAGTTGAAATTGCTTTTGATGTAACGGTCACTCGTGTGAACATCGTGGTCATGCCGCCTAAGCGGCGACGCAATCCGCGTAGCCGCATCCTGGGTGCTCAGGCTGGCCAGATTATGCGGTCGTCCAAGTGGAAGAAGGCGATCGTGCAGGTCAAGGTTGGCGACCGTATCCCGTTGTTCGAAGGAGTAGCCTAAGTATGCCAGTGAAATCATACAAGCCGACCACACCAAGCCGCCGTAATATGACGGTCAGCGATTTTAGCGAAATCACATCGACAAAGCCAGAAAAATCGCTGATGACAGATATACGCCAACATGGTGGACGCAACAATCACGGCCGTGTGACGACGCGCCATCAGGGTGGCGGAGCGAAGCGTGCCTATCGCGTGATCGATTTCAAGCGAAACAAGCTGGGGGTCAGTGCGCGTGTAGCGACGATCGAATATGATCCCAACCGTTCGGCACGTATAGCCCTGCTGTTTTACACAGATGGTGAGAAACGGTATATTCTGGCACCTCAGGGTCTGCAAGTTGGGGACGAGGTAATGAGCGGACCGCAGGCTGATGCGCGGGTTGGGAATGCGTTGCCGCTTGCCAATATTCCTGTTGGAACGCAGATTCACAATATTGAATTACGCCCAGGCCACGGGGGACAAATCGTACGATCTGCAGGTGGTTCGGCGCAGCTCCTGGCAAAGGAAGGCGATTATGCCACGATTCGTTTGCCAAGTGGCGAAACGCGCTTGGTGCCACAGACTTGTATGGCTACCCTTGGACAGGTGGGTAATATCGATTTCGGCAACATAAAGCTGGGCAAGGCTGGCCGCAACCGAAGGCTGGGTGTGCGGCCAACTGTTCGCGGTTCCGCAATGAGCCCACGTGATCACCCACATGGTGGTGGTGAGGGTCGTTCGCCCATCGGCATGCCAGGCCCGCGTACACCGTGGGGCAAACCAGCATTGGGTCATAAGACTCGCCATAACAAGCGTACGAACAAGTTTATTGTGCGCCGTCGTGAGAAGAAGAAGTAGGGGAGGATGGCATGTCAAGATCATTGAAGAAGGGTCCATTCGTAGAGCCTAAGTTACTCAAACGAATTGAGGCGATGAATACGCGCGGCGAAAAACGTGTAATAAGAACATGGTCGCGCGCGTCGACCATCTTTCCACAAATGGTAGGCCACACTATCGCCGTGCACGATGGCCGGCGGCACATTCCAATATACATAACAGAAAATATGGTGGGACACAAATTGGGTGAGTTCGCACCAACCAGAACATTCCGCGGGCATGTCTCCAAGGAAAAGGTGGAGGCTCCCGCCGGGAGTGAATCATAATGGCTGTGAAATTAGCTGGCCGCCTGGAGGCGAACCAGGCCTATGCAACAGGCAAGTTTATTGGCATGTCGCCACAGAAAGTACGACTTGTCGTCGACCTGGTTCGAGGCAAGCGTGCCTTGGACGCACTCACACTGCTGCGTTTCACGCCTAAAGCTGCCGCACAGCCAGTGAGCAAGGTGATCGCTTCAGCAGTGGCGAACGCTACTGAGAATAAACAATTGAATGTCAATGAACTATTTGTAGAGCGTATCTGGGTCGACGGTGGGCCAATCCGGCAATGGCGCCGTTTCGCAGCGCGTGGTCGTTTCCGCCCACTGCAGCGTAAATCGTGCCACATTAGTGTCATCGTAAGCGAAACCGCGGAGGAAAATAAAGCCGCTGCTAAAGAGGGAGCTTAGCCTTGGGGCGTGAGTCGCGAGTGGGCTCAGCCCGCTCTGCGACAGAACAGGACATTAAATATGGGACGAAAAGTACACCCTTACGGATTTCGGCTGGGCGTGATTCGTGACTGGAAGAGCAAATGGTTTGCACCGAAACGCGAATACACCCATTTGGTACTGGAAGACTTCCAACTGCGATCGTATCTGAAGAAACAGATGGATAAGGCCGGCGTGGGTGATGTGATCATCGAGCGCTTCCCTCCGAATCAATTACACGTGACCGTACATACAGCCCGCCCGGGCATTGTGATTGGCCGCAAAGGCGCAGCCGTGAAAGGCATCCGCGAGGGAATCGAGCGGATAACGGGAAAACGGGTGAAATTGGATATCGAGGAGATCAGTAAACCAGAGCTGACAGCACAACTGGTTGCCGAGAATATCGCGCAGCAAGTCGAGCGCCGCATCCCTTACAACCGTGCCATGAAGAAGGCAGCACAGGCGACCATGCAAAAAGGCGCACTGGGTGTGCGCATTGAATGCGCCGGCCGGTTGAACGGCTCAGAGATGAAGCGCACAGACAAAATTATGGAAGGCCGTATTCCACGCCAGACATTGCGTGCAGATATCGATTATGCACGTGATGAAGCGTTGACTACTTACGGTCAGATCGGTGTGAAGGTGTGGATATATAAGGGTGATGTGCTACCCGAGCTACAAGCCGAAGAACAGCAAGCGCCGCGTCAGGCACGCTCGTATCGTGAAGGACGCGAGGGACGGGAAGGACGTGATAACCGTGAATCACGCGAGGCTCGTCCCCAGAGCTAAATATAACGAATAGCTTGGATTCATTCACGTGACTCTTTGCCGCATCATGCAGCATATGAGTGGTGGGTGGATATCGTTTAAAGGTTGAATCATCATGTTAATGCCGAAACGGGTGAAATTCCGCAAGCAGCAGCGAGGTCGCAGAACGGGCCTGGCGTCGCGCGGCGTCGAGATCGAGCAAGGAGATTATGGATTGCAGGCGCTGGAGCCAGCGTGGTTAACCGCCCGTCAGATTGAAGCGGCGCGCCGTGTGATCGTGCGTGAGATGAAACGTCGTGGCAAGATGTGGATTCGCATCTTCCCCGACAAACCCGTAACGGCAAAACCCGCTGAGACACGCATGGGCAAGGGTAAAGGATCCGTGGATCACTGGGTTGCGGTAGTCAAGCCAGGTCGCGTCATGTTTGAAGTAGCCGGTGTACCAGCGGATATAGCCAAGGTGGCGTTGACTCAGGCTGCCTACAAGTTGCCGATCCCGACACAGGTCGTCTCGCGTGATCAGGTCTGAGACAGAGGGACACAGATATGCAGGCTAACGAAATGATTGCATTGCCCACGCCAGAGTTGGAGAAGAAACTCGACGATGCGTATCGCGAGCTCTTCAACCTGCGTTTTCAGCGTGCACAAAATCAATTGAAGGACGCCAACACAATGCGGCGCGTTCGACGTGACATCGCGCGCATCAAGACTGTATTGCACCAGCGCAAACTGGCGCAGCAACAGCAACAAGCGCGAGGTGAAGCATGAACCAGGAGAAACGACACCGGCTGGTGGGCGTGGTCGTCAGCGATAAGATGGACAAGACTATTGTGGTACGGGTGGACCGCACTACCCGCCATCCCCTTTATCAGAAGGTATTGCGCAGAGGGAAGAATTTCCACGTGCACGATGAGTCGAACACGGCACACGATGGCGACCTGGTGCAGATTGTCGAGTCGCGTCCCCTGAGCGCCACCAAGCGCTGGAAGCTGGAGCAAATTGTCCGGAAAGCAGGAGCATAGCCATGATCCAACAGGAAACCCGTCTGCAGGTGGCAGACAACACTGGGGCAAAGGAGCTCCTCTGCATTCAGGTGCGCGGTGGCACTAAAAGGCGGTACGGCACGATTGGTGACGTGATTGTCGCAACGGTGAAATCGGCGACACCTACAGCAGATGTGAAGAAAAGCTCGGTGGTAAAGGCCGTCATTGTACGGGTTGCCAAGGAATATCGCCGGATCGATGGGTCCTACATCAAATTCGATGACAATGCCGCCGTCATTCTGGCAGAAGATGGTGTCAATCCACGTGGATCGCGCATCTTTGGACCGGTTGCACGCGAGCTACGCGACAAGGGCTTTATGAAAATCATCTCCCTGGCCCCGGAGGTGCTGTGATGAAAATCCACAAGGGCGATACAGTGCAGATTTTGACTGGAAATGAACGTGGTAAACGCGGGGAAGTAATACGCGTGCTTCCAAAAGCCAACAAAGTGATTGTACGCGGCGTCAATATCGCCAAGAAGCATGCCAAACCACGTGGAGGGCAAGACCTGCGTGCGACGCAGACGGGGTTGATCGACGTGGAAATGCCCATTGACGTCTCGAATGTGGCGCTGGTAGGACCGTCGGGCAAGCCGACACGCGTCAATTTCCGTGACGAGAGCGGCGTACTCAAGCGTTATTCGAATAAGTACGACGAAGTGCTGGACTAAGCAGGAAAGAGAGCGTAGCGGAGTTCATAATGGCGGATTATAAAAAAAGGTATATGGACGAGGTTCGTCCGGCACTCATCAAAGAGTTCAACTATCAGAATGTGATGCAGGTGCCCAAGATCGAGAAAATCATCGTGAATGTTGGAGTCGGACGAGAGTCGGCTGACAATCCGAAGGTGCTCGACTTTGCAGTAAACGACGTGACGGCTGTTACCGGGCAGAAGCCAGTTATTACTAAAGCCAAGAAATCTATTGCGAATTTCAAATTGCGGGAGGGGAGACCGGTCGGCGTACGGGTCACATTACGCGGCCCTCGTATGTACGACTTTCTGGACCGCCTGATCAACTTGGCTTTGCCACGCGTACGTGACTTTCGTGGTGTCCCAGCGGACGCCTTTGACGGGCGCGGTAACTATACGCTCGGGTTGCGTGAGCAGTTGATCTTTCCTGAGATCGAATACGACAAGATCGACAAACTACGCGGCATGGAAGTCAGCATCGTGACCACTGCCAAAACAGACGATGAGGGCAGGGCTTTACTTCGGCTATTTGGCATGCCTTTTGTAAAACCAGGTGC
The DNA here is from genome assembly GCA_021788625.1 of Chloroflexota bacterium. Taxonomy (GTDB): domain Bacteria; phylum Chloroflexota; class Anaerolineae; order J036; family Brachytrichaceae; genus CAIXPS01. The sequence goes on along the minus strand of JAJYKL010000114.1, from coordinate 4,543 downwards.
AAGGCAATAAGCCCATGCACGTGGCTATCTGTTCAGATTGCCACGTCATGGAGTGAGGATATCAGGTATGGCGAGAAAGTGCTTGGCGTTTCGCGAACAACGTCGTAAATACAAGACACGCGTACGGAATCGTTGCGCTGTCACAGGGCGTCCACGTGGTTATATGCGGAAGTTTGGCCTTTCGCGCATAACATTCCGCGAGCTGGCTCTACGAGGCGAGATTCCTGGTGTACGCAAGGCGTCATGGTGATGCCCCATCGGAGTGTGTTTTAGATTATGGTGACAGATTCACTCAGTGACATGCTAACGCGCATTCGTAATGGTGTGGCAGTAGGTCATACCTCGGTGGCCGTACCCTCTTCCAGGCTCAATACCCGCGTTGCGGAAATCCTGAAAGAAGAAGGCTATCTGGAAGACGTGCAGTCCGTCGACGCGGGTCAGCTCTCTACGCTCAGTTTGACTTTGCGGTATATAGGCCAGCGCCGCGAGCGGCGGCCTGTCATAGCAGGTCTACGACGCGTGAGTAAACCTGGTAAGCGTGTGTATTGTGGCAAGGATGAGATCCCGCGTGTGCTGAGTGGGATGGGCGTCGCGATCCTGTCAACACCGAAAGGCGTGATGACGGGTAGCCAGGCTCGTCGCCTTGGTGTTGGCGGCGAGGTGCTGTGCTACATCTACTAACAGGAAGTTGACATGTCTAGAATTGGCAAGAAACCCATCGTGTTACCTAAAGGGGTCGATGTCACGATCGACGGCCAGACGATAACCGTAAAGGGACCCAAGGGTGTACTCAAGCGTACGATCCATCCGCATCTGAGCATTGCACGGCAAGATGGCCATCTTATGGTCGCACGTGCCAGTGATGAACGCGAAGACCGAGCTTTGCACGGCCTGACGCGATCCCTCCTTGCGAACATGGTCGCAGGGGTTTCGAATGGATACTCAAAGGTGCTGGAGATCAGCGTGGAGAGTGTGGGTTACCGTGCCGAGATGGCGGGTAAGAACCTGATGCTCTATCTCGGTTACTCTCACCCAATCGAGTACCCACCGCCGGATGGTATCTCTTTCGCTACGGATCCGAAAACTCGCACGATTGTCGTAAATGGAATCGACAAAGAGTTGGTTGGTGAAATTGCGGCACGGGTGCGGAAATTACGCCCGCCCGAGCCATATAAAGGGAAGGGCATCCGTTACCAGGGCGAGGTCGTGAAGTTGAAGCCCGGTAAGGCGGGCAAGACGGGCAAGGGTGCCAAGTAGGCGGTGCCCTTTGGGCGGCGCGTGGCAGGACGATCGACTATTGACAACCAGATGTCGTAAAGCCGGTCGGAGCATCGGTAACTCTGGAATGAGGAACAGAAGCAATGGCAATCAAAGACAGTGATCGACGGGAACGGCGGCGCCGTCGCGTAAGGGCGAAGATAACGGGTCAGCCTGACCGGCCCCGCTTGAACGTGTTTCGCAGCAGCAAGCATATCTATGCGCAGTTGATCGATGACGTGGCGGGTCATACACTCGTGGCGGCCTGTAGTCTGGAGGCGGACATCCGTACCCAGGATGGATTGAAGAAGACGGAAGAGGCTACGGCTGTAGGAAAGTTGATCGCGCAGCGAGCCTTGGCCAGGCAAATCAAAAAAGTTGTGTTCGACCGTGCGGGATACCGTTATCACGGGCGAGTGAAGGCTGTTGCCGATGGCGCGCGTGAGGGTGGACTGGAGTTTTAATACATGGAAAGAACTGAACGAAGTGACCGTCCTGACCGCCGCCGGCGCGATACCCGGCCAGGCGACCGCCAACGCGATGATAAAGGCGAAGAGCTGGATCAGCGGATTGTAGATGTCACACGCGTAGCAAAGGTGATTAAGGGTGGACGACGCTTTGCTTTTCGCGCTCTTATCGTCGTTGGCAACAACAAGGGCAAAGTGGGCATCGGCATCGGCAAAGCTCGCGGAGTTCAGGATGCAATTCGCAAAGCTACGGACCGCGCCCGGAACAACATGAAAGAAGTTAACGTGGTGGAAGGCACCATTCCACACGAAGTCGTCTCGAAACATTGCGGCGCCATCGTATTGCTCAAGCCTGCATCACCTGGCACAGGTATCAAGGCAGGTGGTGGTGTACGCGCAGTCCTGGAAGCCGTTGGTCTGCACGACGTGCTGACGAAGTCCCTGGGTTCATCCAGCAAGATGAATGCCACGTATGCCACATTCAGGGGCCTCATGGACTTGAAAAATATCGACGAGGAATCGAAGCGCCGCAATAAGGCAGTCGCGGAGATAGAACCTTTCTGGAGGCGTAGTCATGCCGGACGAACTGAAAGCCAATGAGCTTGGCACTGCCCCAAAGCGAATGGCGATCCGCTGGGTGAAGAGCGCCATTGGTTATAACGTGCGTCAGAAGCGCACGCTGAAGGCGCTGGGCTTGACCAAACTGGGCCAGGTGGTGGTCCACGACGATACACCCGCCGTGCGTGGCATGATCCGTGCAGTCATCCATCTGGTGCAGGTTGAAGAACAACCCTAGATCGATTTGATTTGGAGCGAATCATGAAATTACACGACTTAAAACCAGCACCTGGTTCACGTAAGGCAAAAAAGCGTAAAGGCATCGGCATCGCTGCCAATCAAGGCCGCACCGCCGGGCGGGGGCAGAAAGGCCAGAAGTCACGCAGCGGCGGCGTTAAGAAAGCTTATTTCGAAGGCGGCCAATTACCTGTGGTGCGCAAATTGCCCTTTGCACGTGGTGTCGGCTTTTTTAATCCTTATCGCATCGACTATACAGCAGTGAACGTCGAGACCCTCTCGCATCGTTTTGCAGCTGGTGCCGAGGTGAATCCAGAGGCTTTGGTTAATGCGGGGATTACGCATAATAGCGAGCTGTACATTGCGATCCTTGGAAATGGAGAGATCAACGTTCCACTCAAAGTAACTGCACATAAGGTCTCGGCGGCTGCCAAAGAGAAAATCGAGAAAGCAGGTGGCAGTGTGCAGACTATCGAAGTTATCCGCGGCCACCGTCGTACCAGATAATGATCGTTTGCCCGCGATAAGGTGTTGTTATGCTGCAAGCTCTTCGAAACGCATTGGTGTTACCGGATCTACGTAACCGGATCCTATTCACCATATTCATCCTGGCGATTTTCCGCCTGGTGTCGCATATTCCTGTACCAGGCGTAAATGTCGAGGTGCTGCGGGCGATCCAACAAAGCGTACAAAATGGTTCTGCCGGCGGGTTGGGCAATCTGGTTGGCCTTCTGAGCCTGCTTTCGGGAGGAGCTGTCGCCAACTTCTCCGTGCTGTCCATGGGCGTCTACCCTTACGTCACTGCACAACTGATCCTGCAGTTATTGATCCCCATCATCCCACGGCTGGAAGAGATGTCGAAAGAGGGTGATCAAGGTCGACGCAAGATCAACCGCCTGACCTATGCAGTAACCGTACCGATGGCCATGCTGAACTCAGTCGGCCAGGTAAGCATCTTTGAGCAAATCGGAGCGCGGGCAACAACAAACCTGGGTCACGTGCTACCAAACTGGGGGTTTGTCCCCGCTTCCAATATCCTGCCGACCTTGGTGACCATTTTGACGATGACGGCGGGAACCATGTTCGCGATCTGGCTGGGTGAGCTGATCACGGAGCAGGGTGTGGGGCAGGGCCTTTCAATCATCATCTTCGGTGGAATTGTTGCTCGAATGCCATTTAACGTGGCTGCCATCAGCCAGACTGGCACGGATGTTCTCACCAACCTGTTGACGATGGTTGCTTTCTTCGTGATTCTGATTGGCATGGTTGTTTCCATTGTCATAATCCAGGAAGGCGAGCGCAGGATTCCGGTACAGTATGGACGGCGAGTGCGGGGGCGGCGTATTCTGGGCGGCGCAGGGACGCATATCCCTCTCAAAGTCAATTCGACCGGCATGATCCCGATTATTTTCGCTCAGGCATTATTGGTTTTCCCGGCTGTAATCGCCGGATTTTTCGTCAACAGCACGGACGCTGGATTGCAGAATTTCGCCAACGAAGTGGTGCAATTATTCACCGGCAGTCGTGCGGGTGGCACGGTATCCATTCAGGAAGTGGTGTATGCCACGCTTTACTTTTTAATGGTGGTTGGCTTCACCTACTTCTACACCGATGTAGTCATGCAACAGCAGAACTTGCCGGAAAACCTGCAAAAGCAAGGTGGATTCATAATGGGGATCCGGCCAGGTAAGCCAACGGAACACTACATCGTTAGTATTATGCGGCGCCTGACGCTGGTTGGGGCACTTTTCCTGGGGTTGCTTGCCATAGTGCCATATCTGGTCGACATTATCTCAACCATAAATGGCCTGCAGTTCCTGGCTCCGTTGGGTGGAAACTCGCAATTGATATCAGGCGCGGGGTTGCTCATCGTGGTGGGTGTTGTACTCGATACGATGCGCCAACTGGAAGCACAGTTAATGATGCGGCGCTATGAGGGGTTCATCCGGTAACATGACGAACGCATGGCGTGGCATCATATTGCTGGGCGGGCCTGGTTCCGGTAAAGGTACGCAAGCGATGGC
>JAJYKL010000019.1 GCA_021788625.1 Chloroflexota bacterium | reverse complement strand
TTTTGTCATCCAAAGGTGTGCCTAAAGCAGGCGACTCACCTGACTCCTGGAAAATGGTCAGTATTGCAGGCACGTCATTTAATGCGCGTTGTACTTTGCCTTGCTGATCGATCCATACCTCAGGTGAGTTGTTTACGTTCTGCCAATCAGCAAGCGCGGGAGCCGGTTGGATGAGTATCGTGCAGCCGCTTTGCCATACACAGGTAATACGTGACGATTGGACCCCTGGTAATTCACCCACGCGTCTGGCTGCTGCGTTCAAGTCTACGAACCACCAGTGCTCGCCTTGTATTCCACTGGCAGCGATTATCTGTGACGCGGGTACTCCTTGATTATTGACCACCTGTACATTATGAATGTGAAACTCGTCGCTCATAAACCAGATGGCCAGAGCCACCAGCAGGATGAGGATCAGAATGGCCATGACCACTGCGCGGTTCACAACGGGCAGAGGCATGGACATCCCTTCACGTAAAGCCTTTCCGTAGCTGTTCGCCACGTCAAAGCGATTGCGAGGTCTTGCCTCTCGTTTTGGTCGATACCGTTGTTGCACCCGTTATCTCTCCAATGCCAGTTCGATAAGCTTGTCGAGTAGACTCGAATAGGGTAACCCAGTCGCCTCCCACAACTTGGGATACATGCTGATGGACGTAAAGCCGGGAATGGTGTTAATCTCGTTCACAAACAACCCGGGCTCGCCCGCGCTCCCGGCACCCGCGCCTTCCAGCAGGAAGTCGACACGAGTCATGCCACGCGCTTCCGCCAGCCGCGCCACCTGCATAGCCAGGTGCTGAATGCGTTCCATCAACGGGGCTGGGATGGAAGCTGGAATTATCAGCTCAGACTCCTCTTCGCCTTTTACCAAGTACTTCGCTGCATAGTCATAGAATTCACGGTGTGGCTTTACCTCACCCACAACCGAAGCTTGCAGCTCATCGTTGCCAAGAATGCTCACTTCCAACTCACGTGCACAGGGCACAGCAGCCTCCACCAGTACCTTGCGATCCCACCTGAATGCTTCCTCCACTGCGGTGGGCATCTGTTCAGGTTGCTTGCACTTACTGATACCCACGCTGGAGCCCATATTGGCAGGCTTCACAAATACAGGCCAGCCCAGCTCGCACCCCACATGCTCTATGATAACCGCATGTTCTTCCGGGCTCGCACGCGTCCACTCGTATCGTCGAATGACCAGGCTTCGCACGACCGGTAAGCCATGTGCCCGCATGACATCCTTAAAGATGCACTTGTCCATACCAACCGCTGAGCCTACCACCTCTGCCCCAACGAATGGCACACCCAGCAGCTTCAGCAAACCTTGCACGGTGCCGTCTTCACCCATCGGACCATGCATGACTGGAAATACCACATCGTATTGGCGCAGCGACTCAATGGGCACGCTCCAATGTCCTTGTGGGTCGATGAATACTGGCGTTACATCGTACTTGTCCTCATCCAATTCTTCCAATACCGAAGCGGATGACATTAAGCTGACCTCATGCTCTCCACTTTGTCCACCGTAGAGCACAACCACTTTCAGCTTCCTTACTGCACCTGCGTGTGTTGAGTCAGCTTGTATCTCTTCCGTCATACTGGTTCCCGTTTGATCACCTGGATTTGGTTGAGACCTTACACCTTTGCTTCGGAATTGGTGATCGACGGTGTGTTCGCACCCCATTCACCCAGTAGCTCAATCTCCAGTTCCAGACTCACCCCAAAACGCTTGAGCACCGTATCATGTGCGAGGTCCAAAAGAGCTTTTACATCAGCCGCACTGGCGCTACCCGAAGCATTGACAAAGAAGTTCGCATGGATGGGCGAGATCATGGCACCACCTCGCATCACTCCTTTCAAGCCTGCCGCCTCAATCAGGCGGCCAGCGAAGTCATTGGGCGGGTTCTTGAACATGCTGCCGATCGATGCTCCAGGCGGTTGGCTGGCATGACGCCTGGCCTGCATATCCGCTGCACGTCGCTCCAGATTGGTACGGTGGTCGCGGCGCAGGTCATAAATGGCGGATAACACGATGGGCCTCTCGAGCGGGCCATAAGTTTTTAGGGCGCTCTGGCGATATCCAAACGCCAACTGGCGTGGCGTCCAATATTCCGAGGGATAACCTCGTCGCATGACCTTAGCCAGCTTAAGGGCCGCCGCCATATCGCCACCGTGTGCTCCCGCATTACCGACGATGGCACCCCCTACGGTACCGGGTACACCAATAGCCCATTCAAACCCAGCCAACCCACGCTCAATACAATCCCGCGCCAGGGTCGCCAGCACTACACCTGAGTCCACTTCAACCTGCGCCGAGATATCACGTATGGTGATCTTGATCTCCTTGGTGCGGTTCAATATCACGAGTCCTCGTATACCCACATCGCTCACCAGCACATTCGCGCCGCCGCCCAGCACCAGATAGGGCAATGAGATTTGGTCGGCTCGCTGCGCCAGCGCCACCAGCTCACTTACAGTGCGGGCTTCAATCAGCAAATCCGCCGGACCACCAATACGAGCGGTGGTGTGTTTCGCCATGAACTCGTTGGGTTTGGCGCGTTCTTTGAATTCGTCAAAATCACTCATCGTCTTCATCAATGTGAGCAAAAACCTGGCTACCTGAGCATTTCGAGCAATCGTTCACCCACCAGGTTACCGTCGCCGGCGCTCAGCGTAATCACCACGTCACCTGGTCGCACCTGAGAGACTAACATACCCAAAGCGTCACCGAGAGAAGCTGCGTTATACACATGACGGTGTTTAATCTGACGCGAGATTGCAATAGGATTCAGGGTGTGACCCGCCACATTGAAATCTTCAGCCTTCTCTCGTGCAGCATAAATAGGCAGCACAATAACCTGATCGGCGTCATCAAACGCCTGGGCGAACTGATCCAGCAAAGCCGCCGTGCGGCTGAAAGTGTGAGGTTGCCACACTGCCCAGAGATTGGCCACCGGAAAGCGCTCTCGCGCAGCACTCAAAGTGGCCCGGATCTCAGTCGGGTGATGTGCGTAATCGTCAATCACACGAACACCTCGCCGTTCGCCACGTAGCTCAAATCGTCGACCTGCACCGGTATACCGCCCCAGGGATGCAACGGCGTCATCCAGAGGTACATTCACTGCGTCCGACGTCGCCAGCGCTGCTAATGCATTCAGCATATTGTGCTCGCCCGGCACACGCAACGAGCAGACGCCAGACTGGCCACCCGGTCCGTTATAGCTGAAGTCCAGCCCTCCGACAGGATTGGTATGGGGATTCATGCATCGCCACGCTCCGCGCTTGAAACCGTAGTCCAGTAGCGGCGCCTGCAAGGGTGAAGCACGTCGGAGCATCTCGGTTACGCCATCATCGTCAGCACAGGCCACCAGAGCACCTGCGGCTGGCAAGTGCCGTGAAAACTCCATGAATGTGTTGATCGTGTCATCCAGGTCGCGGTAGGTATCAGGGTGGTCGAATTCGATGTTGGTGATCACAGCGATGCTGGGCTCCAGCCGCAGGAAAGTGCGATCGTATTCATCGGCCTCCACAAGGAACACCTGTCCGTCGCCTGAATGAGCATTGGCACCCAGAGAGGCAGGCGTCGCACCGATGATGTAGGACGGATCCAACCCTGCATCGACCAAGATTGTGGCGATCATGCCAGTAGTGGTGCTCTTGCCGTGCGTACCCGCCACCGCAATGCCTACCGTTGGGATATTTTCTCGACTCTGCATGAGCCGGTTCAGCACATCGCCGCGATGCCAGACCGGTATGCCCAACTGATGCGCAGCCACCAACTCCGGGTTGTTCTTCGGAATAGCCGATGAAGGCGCGACAGCGTCCACGCCCTGCAGATGCGAAGGATCGTGCCCCACAAAGGTTTGAATACCTTCCTGACGCAATGCTTCCAAAGCAGGTGATGCCTCGCGATCATCACCTGTAACCGTGTAGCCCCTCGCCTGCAGCAAGCGCGCCAGAGGCTGCATTCCCGAACCACCTGCACCCATAACATGAATCTTCATTCCATCGCCCAAATACCTGGGTAATCGCAGCTCATACGATAACCACGATCACAAACAGAAACACGGCAATCAACACGATCACCAGTGTCGAACCTTGCAGCAGCGACATCGCCGCGCTTTTGATAAAAAAGACTTCACCCCACCCGCCGAGTGGTGCTGAAAACAAAGGCGATTGTCCCAGGCCAGGCTGGGGCGGTTTATCCAGAATCCCAGCCCGCCACGCGATGAATGCCAGGGTACTGAAAAGAATATAGCCATTCACCAGACCAATGATGAACGCCAACATACCCTGTTCGATCCTGCCGCGCGGTGTCTGCTCGAATCGGCTCCGCACAATTGCCGGACCCAGATAACCAAAGAAGGCGATGAAGAACAATGGTGCGGCTCGTAACAACCATTGTTCGGTGCTATGCTGCGCTGCGAAACCGCTCACCACACTATCCCACCGATCACCCAGTTGGTTCAGCACAAACAACCCTAAAACCAGGCTGGCTGTGACGATTACCTCACGCACCCAGCCACGCATGGCACCTATGAACCCGAAGACGACAACGAATAATACGAAGACTAGGTTAGCGTTGATCATGCTGTTCCTGATTATTCATCTGTGACCAGCCACTCAAAGGTCACAGGATTTCATCCCATTGCACCCACTCCAACCCGCAGTAGCAACTGAGCGATTTCGGTAGCCCCATCACGCCCGCTCTGAGCTTGCATGGACTGCCGCATTACACTCAGCGATTGGGGGTCACTCCATAATTGACTGACTACACGTACCAGTTCATCCTTCAGTTGGGCGTCTTCTACCATCACGGCAGCCCCCCGCCCCACTAGGTACGAGGCATTCATCTTCTGATAGCGCCACGCATAGGGATACGGTACCAAAACTGCTGGTAAACCCACCGCCGGCAGCTCCCCTAGTACTGACGCGCCAGCCCGGCATACCACCAGGTCAGCGGCAGCCATCGCCGATGCCATTTCTTCGTGCAGGTAGGGGAAAACCGTATATCGACTCCTCTGCTCCATTGGCAGTAGCTCCCATGCAGCTTGTACCTCTGGCCAATCATCCTGACCGCTCACGTGTATCACTCGTGAGACGGCATGCCTCGACGCCTCTCCCTGCTTCTGCAATTCCAGAAGTGCCTGAATGTTCGATGTCACCGCGCGGTTAATACTGCGCGCCCCTTTACTACCACCAAAGATAAGCAATATCCAGTCGTTGGGACCGATGCCAAAATGCGCACGTGCCTCATCACGCTTTACCTGGTGGAATGCCTGGCGTACAGGATAACCCGTCACCACCAGTTTCGCAGCCTTAATGTAGCGTGATGACTCCTCCGTCGTCGTGGCCACCTTAGTCGCCAGAATGGCCATCACTTTCAGTGCCTGGCCTGGTTCGATATCGGGCAGGTACACAACGGTCGGCACACGGTGCAACCACGCCGCAATACTTACCGGAACACCTACATACCCACCTGTAAGAAGTACGACATGCGGGTGGAAACGACTTATCAGGATACAGGCGCGTACCACTCCTCGCATGAGCTTGCATGCTCCAGTCACCATACGCCATACACCGACCGCATGCATGGCACCAGCCGGGATGCTGACGAAGTCAACGCCCGCGCGTCTGACCAGATCCTGTTCCATTCCGCCCTGCCCGCCTATGAATAAAGCCTGAAAGCCGGGTTTGGGCGGATCCTGCCGATCTCTTGCCGAGGCTGGTTTTAAACTTGACATCGCGGCCGATGAGGGTGTTACCATCATCTTCAGCCGCTCCAGAACGGTCAGGGCGGGTAGTACGTGACCTGCTGTACCGCCGGCGGATAATAGAACTCGCACCGTGATTCGCTCTACCTCCTGCAGTGAGTTCGTTCTTCCTTTTAGGCATGGATCGTTCCATTTCGGCGCGTGCCATCTTGTTGCTACCGCGCGAAATACTCAACAGGATGCCACACGCACACAGCACCGAGATGAGCGACGAACCACCTATACTCAGGAACGGTACTGGTATGCCGGGTAAGGGAATCAAACCCACCATCGCCAGACTGTTCAACAACGTTTGCATAATGATCCATGTACTCAAGCCGATGGCCCAATATGCACCCATATAGGAATCGGCACGCTGGGCGATGCGAAAGGCACGATATACCAGTATTACGAACAGGCCGAGTGTTACAGCAAGGCCCAACAGTCCCGTTTCATCAGCCAGCACTGCGAACACACTATCTGTATGCGCCGTGTACAAGAAGTACTTTGCGAAACCGCCACCAACGCCCACCCCTAACAAACCGCCTTCCCGGAAGGCTGCCATGGCCTGCTGGATCTGCTGGTGTGGGATGCCACCTTGCATCGAAACCAGGTAGTCGCGCATACGCGCTGCAACGTGCGTGAATACGGGTGCATTCATCATCGTGGTGGCCAGCAACACGGCGATGCCAAGAACAATGAGCAGATGGTGAATCCTGGCTCCCGCCACATAAAACATCGCGAAGGCAGCGATGAGGATGATCACAGTCGTACTCAGGTCTGGCTCGAATAATATCGTTACCGTTCCAATAGCCAGAATAATGACGAAAGGTACGACACCCATCAATAAACTGCCCAGTTCATCGCGTCGCGAAGACAACCATGTGGCGGCGTACAACAGGATGGTTATTTTTGCCGCTTCACTGGGTTGGATTGAGCCTTCAGAGAATGCTCGCTTGGCTCCAAAGCGAGCATCACCAAACGCCAGAACAGCACCCAGCGCCACGATGGTCAAGACTGCCAGATAAGGCGACACCCCATGCCAGAATCCATAATCGATGCGGCTAAGGATGACCAGCAAAACCAGGCCGATGCCCGCATGGATTAACTGATTTTCAAATTGTGCAAACGGGTTGTTCCTCAAAGCAGCCGAGGCATAAAACGTCGTGCTGTAGCTCATCACCAAGCCAACCAGGGTCAGTACGATCACTACAGCAAACAGCACCCAGTCCATGGACAGCTTCTCGGTAACGTTCGCCCTGGACGTGATATTAGAGATCGAAGTCTTTATGGAATGCTCCGCCCCGGACGTCATTTGTGCTGTCATGCGTTTCCTCCGGTGGTGCTGTGTGGCTCCTCCATTGCATGGACCAGTCGAACGAAGACGTCACCGCGCTCTTCGAAATCCTTAAACGCGTCGAAGCTGGTTCCACCTGGCGAGAGTAGCACTACATCACCTGGTCTGGCCCTGGCTGCTGCTTCATGCACTGCCTGATCCAGATTATCGCAGGCAGTGAAATCGATGGCGACTTGCTGGGTTCGTGCCTCGTCGGCTACGAGTTTGGCCATCTCGCCAAATAACAAAACACATCGGCATCTCTGTGCCATCATGCGTACAGCATCACCCCAAGGTAGATGCTTATCGCGTCCACCACACAATAGCACAACTGGTTGAGCGAAGCAGCGCAGTGCCGCCATTAAGCGCTCCGGAGCTGTGGCGATGGAGTCGTCGTAATAGCGCACACCTCGGATCTCATCGATAAACTGCAACCGATGCGCCACGCCGCGATATGTTGTCGCTACCTGGCGCATGGCGTCAGGCGTCGCTCCACCCAATGCACTGATCGCCATCGCGGCCAATACATTCTGTACGTTATGCTCGCCTAATAGAAGCAACTCGCGCCTGTTGCCGATTGACACATCCATACTGATGGCTCCGATCCGCACCCGCAAATTCTCCATGGCGTCCAGCCAGGCCGCGTCGCCCACTGGCTCGCCATGAGTACTGAACACTACGCGGCGGCCTGCCGTGATCATTTGTGCCGTTACATCGTTGTCCAACCCCAAAACCGCCCAATCGCCGGGATGCTGGAAATCCAGGATATGCTGTTTAGCCGCAATGTAGTTTTCCATTGTTTTGTGCCGATCCAGGTGGTTGGGAGTAATGTTGGTAACGCATGCCAGATGGGGACTGGCGGTCATGAGTTCCAGTTGAAACGATGACAACTCCATCACCACACGATCAGTCGGTTGGATGTCATCCACCGAGGCAATCAGCGGGTTGCCGATGTTACCACCTACCCACACTCGAACAGCACTGTGTTCAGCAGCGTGTGGTGTTTTATTCACCGTAGAGTGCGTTAAAGCGTGCGCACCAGGCAACTCTCCGTCGGGTTCGTTACCGAATGAAAGCATTAACATCTCACCTGTCAGGGCTGTGGTAGTTGTCTTGCCGGCCGATCCCGTAATGCCGATGATGGGTGCAGGACAGACCGAAAAGAATACCTGTGCATCATTACTGAGCATAATGCCACGCCGCCGGGCTTGCTGCACAATCGGCAGATCAATCGGCACTCCACCACTCAGGCATAACATATCACAGTCGTTCAGGAGCGACTCGGGATGGCCACCCAGAACGTAACGGATTGAGCGAGCGGCTGGTCCCAGGGCATCGGCCAGTGTTGTCATTTCTGCAGCCAATGCCTCAGAGCTCTTCATATCGCTGAGTGTCACGATGGCACCTTGCACGGCGAGGTAACGTGCCAGAGCTGTCCCCTGCCGCGCCATCCCTAAAATCACCACATGCCTGCCGGACCACGTCATGTCATGTCCTTTATGGGTTACCTAACACCGCTAGCCCGACTCCCACCAGGCCGCTGAGAATTGCCACCAGCCAGAAACGCTGTACGATTTGTGGCTCGCTCCAGCCCAGCAGAACAAAGTGGTTGTGCAGGGGTGACATCTTAAACAACCTCCGGCCTTCCCCGTATTTACGTTTTGTATACTTGAAATAGACGATCTGTAACATCACGCTTACCGTCTCGGCTGCTGGAACTATACCGATAATGGGTAACAATAACCACTGGCCTGTCATGAGCGCCACAACAGCCAGTGTGGCGCCGAGCGCTTCGCTTCCCATATCTCCCATGAATAGCGCTGCCGGGTGTATGTTGAACCACAGGAATCCCAATAATGCTCCGACGACCACCATGCAAAACATGGTTAGGAACGTCTGACCCTGCATGTATGCAATCACGGCATACGCAACATACATCACTACACTGATCAGTGCTGCCAAGCCATCCAGACCATCAGTTAAATTAAACGCGTTCGCCCACCCCATGATGAAAAAGACCGCAATGGGGATCCACAGGTAGCCCAGATCAAAAGGTTGCGCCAGTCCTGGAACACCTACCCGGCTGATTCGAAATACCAGATTCATGACCACGGCGGCGACAATCGCAATCATTAATTGGATTATTGCCTTGCTTCGCCCGCGCATGCCTTCACCACGCCGCACACCTCGCACGCCCATATAGTCATCAATCCCACCCAGAATGGAGTACAACAGCATCACCATCATCGGGATCGATAGAGAGCGGCCTATAAGTACAACCCCGCCAAAATTGACTCCTACACGCGCGGCGATGCGGGTGTACAAGTACATGGCAGAAACCAGGACCAGTACGGGCACCACGATCATGGCGGCACCCATCGTCGGTGTGCCAGTTTTCACCTGATGCGTGGATGGACCATCTATGCGAATCTGCTTGCCAATGTGATAGTGCTTTAGCAGCTTGATCAATGGTCTGCCTGAAATGATGGCCACCAGGGACGCCAAACTAGTCATGATCAAAGATAAACCCATAATATTCGATACAATCCTCAGTCTTCCATATTGGTATCTGCCATGGTGGCCAGCCCAGTCACAATTTCATCCATGCTCATCCCGCGTGATCCCTTCACCAAGATGATTGATCGCTCATGTAAGAGTTCATGGAGAACAGCCAATGCGGAAGCATTGTCAGCCACGTGCCACACGTGATCGGGGCTGGCTCCGCAAGCAATCGCTTCCTCCGCAATCCAGCGCGCGCGTTCGCCGACGCAGACGACGTACTGTGCCACCACACCGGCGCGGCAGCCCACCTCCCGGTGCGCTTCCATCTCGGTTTCACCCAGTTCCAGCATGTCACCCAGTACGGCAACCCGTGGTGGTTTTTGATGGGGGAGTGTGCTGTTCCCGTTGGAGGTGCCATTCCCGGAGCCACCGTTGACTTCCTCCAACAGGTTTAGTGCTGCCAGCGTAGACTCTAAACTGGCGTTGTATGTATCGTCCAGCACCAGCGACCCGAACGGTCCATCCACCACAGCCAGCCGGAGTTGGGGTGAGGGAATGAGGAACCCTTCCAGTATTTCTGCCCAGTCCAGCCCAGCGTGGCGCGCCACGAGTGCTGCACCCAGCGCCGTATGGACACTATGCCGCCCCAGCAAAGGCACATGCATTGGCAGCACCTCCTGTCCCTGATGAACCGTGAACTCGATACCATCCAGGCCATAGCTGGCAATGTCATCGGCCCACACATCAGCATGGGGCGTCAAACCGTACGTCATCACGGGTGCCTTGCTCACAGCACGCATCGCGCGCACTCGCTCGTCATCATCATTCAAAACAGCCAGTCCCTGCGGAGGTAATGCCTCGATGAGTTCGGCTTTGGCCTGCGCAATGGCTTCGATGCTACCCAGGCGCCCCAGGTGAACGGGGGCAACCATGGTCACCACACCCACTACCGGCTGCGCAAGTCGGGCCAGCAGCGCTATCTCTCCTCGGGCATACATACCCATTTCCACTACTGCGTATTCATGCTCCGGAGTCAGCTTCAGTAATGAAAGTGGCACACCAATCTCATTGTTCTGGTTTCCTTCAGTCTTCAACACGTGAAAGTGTTGGCTCAACACCTGGGCAAGCAGTTCCTTGGTGGATGTTTTTCCCACACTACCCGTTATACCTACCACACGCAGGTTGCGGTACTTGGCTCGCCAGAACGCCGCCAAACGTTGCAGCGCAGCCAGGGTGTTTTCCACTCGAATCACGCAGGGGCGACTATTCAGTGTTGGTAGGGCAAGGGGATGCGTGTTCTCAATGGCGGGTCGCAAATCCAGCCATTGGGTATCAGGATAATCATCGCGTGGCAAATCTTCGTGTATCAATACCACCTGCGCCCCGCGCCCCAGAGCATGACCCACATAGTCATGCCCGTTTACATGTTCGCCCGGTAGAGCCACGAAGCAGTCACCACGCACCACGTCACGGGAATCGATGACCACTTCATGTAATGGGATCGTTTCCAGAGGCTGGACCATCGCGGCGAGGCCTTGCGGCAGTTCATCACCGCTGGGGTATTCACCTATTGGTCGTAACAGTCCTGCGAATAGTTCAGTGAATTTCATCATAGTGAATCAGGTCAGACTGGTCCGTTCTCGCAAGCAGCTACTTACTCTCCTTGATGATGTCGGGCGGAACACCTAGAATCTGACAGGCCCGTTCAGCCACATCATGGAAGACGGGTATTGTGTTGGGCGCAGAAAGTGATTCTTTCTTTGGCTGGTCAAGCTTTATCAAAATAGTCACCCGCGGTTCGGTTGATGGAACCCACCCAACATACGAAACCAGGGTGGTCTTCTGCATTTCGCCGTTCTTGAACCACTGCGCCGTCCCCGTCTTGCCCGCTACAGTGTATCCGGCCGGTAATGCTTTCGGAGTTGCGGTACGCGTGGACTGAGCGGCAATTGCACGTAGTGTGCGAGCGATATCCACGGAGACCACCCGGCGAACCACCTGGGGTTTGTGCTCCACGACCTGTCCATCGGCCATTTGAATTCGCTTGACGATATATGGCCTCATCAATACTCCATCGTTTGGCATCACGTTGACGGCATTGATCAGTTGTAAGGGTGATAGTTGGACGCTCTGACCAAAGCTCTGTTCCGCCATATCGAGAGGACGCCAGTCAGCAGAAGATGGGTCGCGCAACGGTGCTGAGTACTCATCCGCCAGGTCAATTCCACTTGGCGAGCCAATGCCAAAGGTCGACATATGTTTATAAAAAGCAACAGGGCCCATGGCTTTGGACACCTGTGATGCAACCACGTTCAACGACCATTCCAGCATGCCGAGCGTGGTCACCACCCCATGCGCCCGCAAATCTGCATTACGGATCGTCATGCCGTCCGTTGTAAAGCGGCCCGTATCATTCCAGGTGTTGTAGGGCGTCATGGTCCCGGTGTCATATGCTGACATGACGGTGATGAGTTTCATCACTGATCCCGGTTCATATAGATCACTGACAGCAGGATTGCGTAACGCCTTGGCTTGATTGTGGTCCAGCATGGTCTGTGCATTGTTCGGATCATATGAGGGGTAGCTGGCCATTGCCAGAACGGCCGCGGTATGTGTGTCTATCACGATTATGCTGCCTGCCACCGACCCCGTGTCCTTAATGGCAGTCGCCAGGCGCTCCTCGACATATATCTGCAATGGTCCCACCAGAGTCGTCTCCAGGTCTGCCCCTGGCAGCGTGGGAGTGATCGACTTCAACACGGTCGGGTAGCGCTCCCTGCGGACACCTATTTGAGGTGATAACTGGATGTCATAATAGGCTTCCAGACCGGAGAAGCCACGCTGTTGTACGCCGGTGTAGCCCACCACCGGTCCTGCGATCGGCCCCATCGGATAGTCACGCTTCCACGAACGATCATAGCGGATGCCATCAATCTTCTTGTTGTAGAGCTTGCTATATTTACTGATGGTGGTCGTGAGTTGCTCGATGGCCTGTGGTGAGACATCCTGGTACAGCTCATTTGGTATGGTACGCGTCATCAGCTGGCTGTCGCGGATGACGCTATTGACCTGTGCCTGCACCTCTTTCACAGTACGCGAAACCACTGGAGCGAGTATAAGAGCCACATCAGCACTGGTGTGTGTTGCACTGATGACCTGCGGATCAATACTGATCGAATAAGACCGCACACTGACTGCCATCACGTTGCCATCACTGTCAAAGATCGTGCCGCGCGGAGCTGCCTGCAACAGGGTGACATCTTGTTTCCCGAGAGCCTCTTGCATAAACTCTCCCGACTGGCCAGGCGGTGCAATCTGCAGTTCCACGGTGCGGCCCAGAATCATCACCACAAGCAGGACGATAAAACCTGTCAAAACGGCCAGCCTTCTCGAAGAGATCATGGTTGGCCTCTCTCCTCGGGTGTAGCGGATGCATTTTTACTACTGGTCACTGGCGTGGTACTCACCTGTACGGTAGCGGTAGGAATCAAAAGGTATTGCATCTCCGTCGGTGGCCCGAAGCCAGCCACCTGCATACGATGCTTCATCTGAGCGGGTGAGGTAACATCACCGATTTGCTTCCAGAGATGGTTTGCCTCTTCCGTCAGCTGGCGCAGAGTGGTCTCGTTATCATCGAGCTGTTGACTCAATAATGCAGTATTAGTCGCCACGGCAAGCCACATGACCACCAGAATAGCCAGCAACACGGCACAGGCGATTACCGCCGCGATGGCATGACGGTCGTTCGGATAATGCAGTTTTCTTAGCACCTTCAACCTAACTTCTCCACAACCCTCAATTTGGCGCTCCGGGCTCGAGCATTAGCCGCTACCTCAGCCTCGGAGGGCATGATTGGTTTATGAGTTATAAGCCGAACGGTTACGTTGGAGAGTGCTGTATATATCTCCGCTTCAGGTTGCATATCAGATCGTGTTGCAAATCGGCGGAATGCCTGCTTCACAATACGATCTTCGAGTGAATGGAACGTGATCACCGCCAGGCGCCCGCCAGGTGCCAGGCAGTCCACCAGTTGTGGCAGGGCATCACTCAGTCGCCGTAACTCGTCATTTGCCGCAATGCGCAGTGCCTGGAACACTTGAGTGGCGGGATGGATACGACCTCTGCTGCGTGCGATACCAGCCACCGCATCACGCAGCTGAAAAGTAGTCGAGATCGGCCGGGCGCTCCAAATGGCCTCAGCTACTTTGCCAGCGCGCAGTACCTCGCCGTATTCGCGTAATATGTGAGTTAAGTACGCGACATCCGACTGATTAATCAACTGGGCTGCTGTGTAGCCATGCGTGGGGTCAAACCTCATATCAAGCGGTCCATCATGCATGAACGAAAACCCGCGCGCTGCGTTATCCAATTGATCAGAAGATAGACCCAGATCAACCAGTGCACCATCCAATGGAGTGTAGCCCAGCGTATGCGCCACAGCCGGAACCTCATCCAACCATGCCTGCCGCATGATCACCCGTCCATTGAAACGAATCAGACGCTTTGACGCTCGCTCCAGCGCGTCTGGGTCTGCATCAGTACATAACAGACGGCCATCGGGAGAACTGTGATCCAACAACCCTTCACTATGCCCTCCACCACCGACAGTGCCGTCGAGGTAGCTTCCACCTGGCCTGGGGCGAAGCACGGTCAAGACTTCGTCGATCATTACCGGTGTATGCATAAGGTATTCTTTTACGGGCTGTCGATATCACCAACTTCTGCAACGTTCGCTGCCAATACCATCTTCGTTTTTCATATCCCTAACTTAGCCCATGGATTATCCAGAGCTGCACGGGATATTTCATCTTGCTCGCGTTGCCACTCCTCGGGGCTCCAGATCTCAATGTGAGTGCCTACTCCGACAATGATGGCATCCTGATTAATCACTGCGTATTGTCGCAATGATTCTGGTATCACGACACGCCCTTGTTTATCGGGTTCAAGATCAATAGCATTGCCAAATAATTGCCGCCGTAACATGGCCGCTTCTGAGGCGACCAATGGCAGGGCACTCACGCGCTCGGCCAGCAGTCGAAACTCATCTATGGGGAAAACCATCACAAAGCGCCTGGTTCCCAGGGTCATTACAATTCCGGGTGCCAGGCGCGCGCGGTATTTGGCCGGCAGCGTTACGCGGCTCTTTTCGTCCAGTGTATGCCGGAATTCACCTAGAAACATGCCATGAAGCCAGGCTGCCGAGTACTTCTTGGAGCATCTCCTTTTACTCCACAATGCTCCACTTTATCCCACTATCTGCCTCAGATCATACTCCTGACACAGCAACCTCGCAAGGCTTAACCAAGTTTTTGTATGTGCGATCTGCTTCCACATTTGATGTGAAGTCAATCAAAAGACAAAACATCCGTGATAGACTAAATACATGGATGAACTGCTTGAACTCATCCACGGATGGACGTCACGCGTCAGATTGCAGAAAGGTCTCCACTGGCTCTTCCTTGGCTTGGCTTGTGGACTGGCTATAGCCCTTATTATCACTTTTGCGGCACGACTCTTCCCTATTCTCAGTACCCCCGCGTTAGTGGTCGTTTCCGTTGGATGCGCTCTGAGCAGTGCCCTGGCCGCTTTTAGCATTCCCTGGATCATCACCGCACGCACCAGTTCCATAAAGTGGGCTCGAGAATTTGACCAGCAGTTTTATCTGAAAGAACGACTTTCTACTGCACTCGAATTACGTGAGGGTATCGTCACCACACAATATGAGCCACTGCGCCGCCTCCAACAAGAGGACGCCGCCCAGGCAGCACTGAAACTCGATATTAACGAACTGGTTCCTCTGCAGTTGCCTACGAGATATGTGCTTTTAGCCATAGCCATCGCACTGGTCTTGGCAGCCATCACGGCGCTCCCTAACCCACAACAGCAGGTACTGGCAAATCGCGCCCAGATACAGAAGGTCATTGACAAGCAGATTCAACAGCTGGAGTCAGCGAAGCAGCTGGTGCAACAGTCGCAATCTCTGACTGATGCACAGAAGACACAAATTGAGCAGGCGCTCAACAACGCGCAGAAAACATTAGGCGAACCTGATACCTCGCCTGAAAAAGCGCTGGCTGCGATCCATGACGCGCAATCGAAACTTGATAACTTGTCTGACCCGTCCACACAAAACCAGGTTAGCGACCTGCAGCGCGCCGGCCAGTCACTCGCACCGGACCAGCTCACCAACCCTCTCGCCAATGCGCTCGAAAACGGGAATCCAGCCCAGGCAGCCAGTCAGCTACGCGACCTGCCTCAGAATAATGGTCAGCCCCTGACAAACAGCCAACGACAGCGACTGGCGAACCAGCTTGACCAGATCGCACAGAATATTCAGAACTCCAATAAAGTCGCTGCCAGTCAGCTGCAACAGGCCGCCCAGCAAATGCGTGACATGCAGGATGCGGCGGCACAAAAGTCACTCAACCAGGTAGCGGATGAGCTGAACCAACTGGCACAAAAACAGACGTCTCAGCAGCAATTGACCAATACCCAAGCCAGTTTGGAGAACACGCTCCAGTCCATTACGGAAGCGGATCAGAACGCCAAGGCACAGTCCGAGCGACTGGCGCAGGACTCGGCGAGTCAACAAAGTATGTCTGGACAAAATGGTACTGCCGGGCAACAGGATCTGCAAAATCAATCAGGAACTTCGCAAGGGTTACAAGGCCAAAAGGTCCAACCAGGAAACCAGCAGATAAATGCCAATGGTGGTCAGGCGTCACAGGCGAACCAGCAAAGTAACAATGCAAGTGCGCAGCAATCAGGTGCTGTTCAGAACAGTAACAGTATGGCTACTTCCAGTCAGCACCACGAGGACGTTGGTTCCGACTCGAGTGTGATGGCTCCTCAGCGAATCAATAATGCCGGGCAAAATGTCGTGCTGCCTGATGATACAGGCCAAAATGTAACCAACGTCAACGCACCAACTAACCCAGGTATCTCCAATCAGGCAACCGTTCCATATCAGCAGGTATACGCGCAGTATGCCAGGACTGCTGACGAAGCCCTCCAAAATGGTCAGATCCCTGCGGCTCTACAGGACTATGTGCGTAACTACTTTAGTTCGCTGGACCCGCAACACGGTCAATAAATGCGTCAGCCTCACTACGCGTTGGATATGACACCTGTGTGCCCAGATGGGTAACTGATAGTGCCGCTACAGCGTTAGCCTTCCCAATAGCCTGCGACATCGGCAAGCCCTCTGCAATGAACACAGCCAGACTACCAATAAAGGCGTCGCCAGCACCAGTGGGATCCACGGCTTTCACCTGCCGGGCAGGCAGGTATTTTGCCCCATTTGAATCGGCGTAGAGTACTCCTCGCTCGCCTAAGGTGACTATTACAGTGCGTGTGCCATGACCTAATAACTTGCGTGCAGCTGCCTCTGCCTCATCGACTGTACGCACTGGTAATCCGGTAAGCCCCTGCGCCTCCGTCTCATTTGGAGCGCAAATATCCGTTAATGAAAACAGCTCCGCAGGTAGAGGTTCTGCGGGTGCCGGGTTCAGGATTGTGCGGGCACCACCAGATTTGGCAACACGGAAAGCTTCCAGTGTGGTCTCAATGGGAACCTCCAACTGGCATACCACAACACTGGACGACCGTATTGCCTCCCGCGCTGCGTGTACATCAGTAGGCGATAAGGCTCCGTTAGCACCTGAAACGATGACGATTACATTGTGAGCGTTGTCATCTACAAAAATCGGGGCGACTCCTGAAGATAACTCCGGGTCGACTTTAATGAATGTGGTGTCGATTCCAGATCCCTCGAAGTTACGCAACATACCTTCGCCGAAAACATCATGTCCGACACGCGCGACCATGGTGACCTTTGCACCCAGTCTTGCAGCCATCACAGCCTGATTTGCTCCCTTTCCACCATACCCTAAATGGAAGGAGGTCCCGTGAAGCGTCTCGCCAAGTTGAGGCATATGAGGCACACGTGCAATCAGGTCCATGTTGGTACTTCCGACAACACACACGTGCGGTGCTAGTCCACTCATAACAATAGTCCTTTTGCAGTCAGCATGTTATGCAATCAAGTAGCTGAAGATTCGCCAGATGTCGTCATCAATGCGGCAGACACTCATTATCAGGCACTGTTCGAAAAACAAATCATGGCTAACGAAAATCCTGCTACACTATGTTATGAACATCATTGACAAGTCTTCGCTGCTTATAGGGCAAGACGAGAGCAACACGATATCGACCCGGAGGTCGACAATGGAACTAATCAAGGTCTCAGCAAACTCTCGTTCTACTGCGGTTGCGGGTGCGATTGCCGGCGTGGTCCGTGAACATGGTCGTGCCGAGGTGCAGGCCATTGGCGCCGGTGCTGTTAATCAGGCGATAAAAGCGGCAGCAATCGCACGGGGGTACCTGCTTCTTGATGGCATAAATGTAATCCTCATCCCGTCGTTCGGCGAAGTTGACATCGAAGGAGCGGAGCGCACGACAGTGAAGCTCACGGTTGAGCCGCGCTGAGATAGACATTCTGCCTAGGTACTCTGAAAGCTTCGCTTTGTTGGCGGGGAAAGCCAGCATCGACGCATGCAGGATGGACCCGCATACCCTGGCGCGTTCGTGATTACCTGCAATGCATCAGGTCTATCTCGTCCGCATCCGATGCACACTTATGCGAACATGCAAATACATAGACCATTGCTGGAGCCAGTGTGGCCTGACTGGCAGGAGCTGTTGACTACCACAAACCGAAGTACGTATCAGGGTTCGCGTGCCAGAACTATCATCAGGTTTCGGATCCTGTGATTGGGCAACGGAACCCTATACTGCAGCTATCTTTCGCTCACATATTAGCTACCGTACTGTTGTGCAGCTTGTAATGCCACGCGAATCGCGTTGTCGACTGCCGACATCTTCTGTTCCAGTATTACATTCTCCCCTGTGGACCGCTGGGCAATCACACCGCAAACGCAACCGGCCGCAAACCCGTAAACACTCCCCATTTTTAGTAGCGTGCCGCACTCCATCTCGTAGTTGAGGATATGCAGCCGCCGATATAGCTCGGTCTGTCCACGTAACTGAGGTAACAGTGAATGATTAGCAGAGATTTCGTCGCGTTCCTGACCTTCATAGAACGAGTCGACCGAAGCTGTGATGCCTACGTGGTAATCGACGTTAAGCTGTCGTGCCGCGTTCACCAGTGCCATGGTCAGGTATAGGTCGGCCACTGCCGGGTATTCCATGGGTGCAATATCGTGAGCTGCACCTTGACGGCAGAGCGCAGCATGAGAGATCACCACACTCCCCGCTTGTATTTCTGGCTGTATGGATCCCGTGGTACCTACACGGACAACGGTCTTTATTCCCACCTGCACCAGTTCATTGACCACAATACTTAACGAAGGGGCTCCCATGCCACTGGTGGCCGATAACACCGGTTTCCCGTTAGGCAATACTCCAAGGTAACTGTTCAGTCCACGGTGTTCTGATAGTGTACGGACATCCTTAAGATAATCCTCTGCAATGAGGCGCGCACGTTCGGGATCACCCGATAGAAAAGCGATGGCTGGAGGCAAAAAGCCCAAGTCTGACCTTCCAAAACCGATATGATATAGACGGTCATTTGTTGTCATGTTATCGTAACTTCCATATAACCACTCTCTACAATTATTCTCATATTGCTCATATCATAGCTGTTATGATGTAATACGGGCCCTCAGATGGCGTCTATGGTGATGGCTGGGACCCGGAGGATAGCGAACATGTTCTTTTTTGACCCGATGTACTTGTTGTTTGCATTGCCAGGGCTGTTGCTGGCCTTGTGGGCGCAGGCCAAAGTAAAGAGCACCTTCAATAAGTACTCACAGGTGCAGACCAGTCGACAGGTGAATGGCTTACAGACAGCACAAATACTGATGCGCAACAATGGCCTCATGGGTATTAGCGTCCAGGGAACCCGTGGACAACTTACCGATTTTTATGACCCGCGAAGTAAAACGATCAACCTCTCGGACAGTTCCACCCAGAACTCAATTGCTTCCGTGGCTGTAGTCGCGCACGAATTAGGCCACGCCCAACAAGATGCTGAGAACTACGCGCCATTGAAGCTACGCGGTGCCATCGTTCCCGCTGTGCAGGTTGGCGGCTGGGTTGGCCCGATTTTGTTTTTTATTGGCATTCTCATTGGTATCACCCAATTAGCCTGGCTTGGTGTGATAGCGTTTGGTCTTACTACCATCTTCGCGCTCATAACGTTACCGGTGGAACTAAATGCCTCCAGTCGTGCCATGCACATGCTAAAGTCCAGCAACATTCTCATCGGGGACGATCTGGTCGGGGCACGCAAGATGCTGGATGCAGCAGCGTTGACTTACGTAGCAGCCGCATTGCAGTCCATCCTGACCATGCTTTATTACGTCATGTTGCTCACTGGCATGGGTGGCCGGCGGCGTGGCTGGTAAACATGGCGCTGTGTTATAGTAGTTTGGATACATGGTGAAGGCGCTCCGGTTGGGCGCCTTCCACTTTGTTTTCACATGTTGAATATCAGTAAACCTCGAGAGCGTGCCCGGTTTGCTATAATCATAAGGGTGGGTTGAATGAGCGAACAGACACCAAATGAATCGTCAAAAGCAGGGCCAACCCAAACAGGTGGATTGGTTGCTGCATCGAGCCCCGCTAAAGCTGAACCAGGTAATCACAGCACCCGGTTCATCATCGTCGTTCTGGTAGTGGTCTTCGTCATTGCAGTGCTGATCGTTCTTGCGGTATATTTCCTTTACACACACCCCGGTTCCACAGCTGTCATCCGTGATATTTTCATAATCGCCATGGCGTTTACGAGCATGCTGATTGGCCTGTTTATGGTCGTCCTCATCATCCAACTACAGGCGCTGATTTCACTCTTACGCAATGAGATCAAACCTATGCTTAATAATGCAAATCAGACTGTCAGCACTGTCCGTGGTACCGCTGTTTTTGTCAGCGATAACCTGGTCCGCCCTACCATCAGTATCGCCAGCTTTATAGCCGGTGTGAAGGGAGCCCAACAGGCTGTTATGGGCAGGATGAATAAGCCGACCAATCACTCGGGTGTAGCAACACCGAAGTAAATCGGGTTCGCTCAATAGTAGTTCTGGATTTGGTTTCTATAAGGAGAACGGTATATGACACAGCAAGATTCCGGAGTCGAAATGGGTGCTTTTTTTGCGGGAGTATTAATCGGTGGGCTGGTGGGTGCTGCCGTGGCATTGTTGATTGCACCGCAATCGGGTGAAGAGACGCGAAAACAGTTGACCAAGACGAGTGAAGACCTGCGCGACCGAGCGCAGGACATCATCGAAGACGCTCGCGAGCGGGCTGAAGCGACTATCGCCGACTCACGACGTCGAGCCGAGCGCATTATTGAGGATGCACGCGTTCGTGCTGAAGCCATGACAGAAGAGGCTCGCATACGATTGGAGAAGGCTACTGAAGAAGCAAAGAATATGACTGCCCGGAAGCCTGGCCAGAGTCCTGTTGAAGAAACCAACGCGCCCGCTCAAACTGCATCCCCCACCCAGCCCGCTGTGTAACGTTTCGGCTTCGATTGTCCACGCCGCCGGTAATGTGACCGGCGGCTTTCGTTAGCCCGGCTCTTCGGGCTCACTACCGTAGTAATGGTGTGACTGTCGCCAGGATGACCACGGCGATCACGGCGATGATGAGCAGTACGACTACTGCAATCGCGATTGGAATGATGATGTGATATAGAGCGTTCGCCGGCACACGCGGTACAGGTGCACGGCGCGGTCTGGGTTGGGTCGGTACGTGTGCATGGGCACGCCCAGATCGCCGATCAAATAGCCCAACCACACCCGGCACGATATCAGCAATACTTCTATGATGGCTGTGCTGTGAACCTCCATCACCCGAATCTGTACTCAACATATGTGCGTATACTACTACCAAGGTTGCACCCCAGACTGCGATTTGAGATAAACCCAATTTGGTTGAATCCGTGCTATTTATGTTGTGCGTTATGCAGATCAAAAGACCTCGCCTGTGAACTCGCAGCCCTCTGGCACGGTCAGACGCAGTGCCCCGGAGCTGCATTGGGGAACATGCAAACGTGAACCGAATCGCGATGTAGGGGAGTTGGACATACACCTGTATGCAACCAGGCAGGTATTATCTTCGCTCTTGCAAGCATGCGCCTCGCGGAACCCGTACGCATGCGCCTGATGTGCAGGTGGCACCCTGGCAGCGGTGCAACGAAGCAGCCCGTATGGAGTTGTATCCCATTGTCAGTTGACTGACGATCCGTGGCATCCCGAATGGTCATGCTGTTCGCAACAAGAGTGCTTCCACTTTACGGTACGTACCTACCCGTGGCATTACAATGCTGCCTGTGTATTACTTGCTCATTGCGCTACTTGCACTGCCACTCGCTGGCACAGCGCTAGTTCTGGCTGCTCCCCGCTTCCCACTGCTTTTACATCACCAGCTACTGATACACGTGTTGGCAGCCGGCATCATGCTGGTTTTATCATGGCTGCTTCGCCCCTCGCATGTTGAGGTGTTGGTCGGCAGTTGGTTGCCTGTTTCGTTCACGGGCATTCCTCTCATACTTGATACCAACCGCTCCGGAATGGTGGTGCTTATCGCCCTGGCTGCCGTGATGATGGCAGACCCGGTAAAACAATCACAAGGGATGAAACCCGCCCGGGCGGCAGCCGAAGCACTGCTCTTCGGCGCACTGAGCATGACCGTGTTAGCAAACAGCATGGTTACCATCCTGGTGGGCCTGGGGCTGGTCGATATGCTGGCTGTGCTGAACGCTGCACTCGACGCCCACTCCACCGGCGGCTCGTATGACCATGTATTCCGCGATGCTCTCTTTTTAGTCGGTTCGCTCACGTTCCTCATTATTGGCATTTCTTTATACGACGTGTCAGGCAGCAGTTTATACCTGCCATTAGCGCACATTCCGCCACAGGTGATGCCGTTTATTACGATTTCCCTGGTATTACGTTTCTACTTCCTGCCCCTGCGAGGAGTGGCCGATGTACGATCTGAAAGTCATTGGACGCTAAAAGCCAGCAGTCTGGCCGGTTTGGCAGTTATGGCACGCCTGGCGCAATTAGGCGCGCCGGAACTGCGGGCGTGGTTCTTTGGACTGGCCCTTATTACGGCTTTGGCTGCGCTTGTGATTGGCACGCTCACCACAAGCCGATCAACCTTACGCGGGAGTGTGAATACCGGTTCATTGATGCTTGCGCTCACGACGGCAGTGGTATGGCAACCCGCTACACTTATCCTCGCTGCCACGGCGTGGTTTCTGGGCACTTCATTACTTGAGATACGTCCCGAGGATCAGTCTGCTTCACTAAAGAAAGTGGCCAGCAGCATGAGTTTACTTGGCGCGTTGTGTTTGATGGGTCTGCCATTAACCGCTGGTTTTGTCGGTCGCGTTGGTGTGGCTTCACTATGGGCTGGGCGTGGCACGAATGGAACCATACTATTAGCAACCTGGGCTATCGCACAGCTCCTGCTTACTCTGTGTGTCCTTCGCTTATGGCAGTGGCAGGAAGTTCCTCACATAAGCGGCCACACCACTTCCTCGCTTGACCTTCAGCTTGAGATATTTCTGCCTTTGGTGGCAGCCGGCGTTTTGAGTCTGCATGTGCTTATTTTCGGTGTGGCACCTAACCTGGCCGGTGCATCTACATTTGCTGAAGAACTCAGCCATATGGGCACGGTGGGGTGGCTAACGTGGCTCATACCTACAGGTTTGGGTGCGACTGCGTGGTGGCTATTTTCACGCTGGTTCAGGTTGCTTGGCCGCGTGCGCCCCGCGGTTTTAACGGCAGGTGCGTTTGGGTGGTGGCAAGACATCCTCCTGGGTGCACTCGACCGCCTGGCCAAACCTTTGCGTGGTATCGTGATCTTTTTGGAGAGTGATGGTGCGCTACTATGGGCTGTGATTGTCATCTTGATCATTGTCCTGGTTTCGCGCCCTGGAGGACCGTAACGCGTATATGAGCGAAGTGATAACTACGCATGCTACGGCACAACCGGCAGGTTATCGCTGGTGGCCTGTGATCGCACTGGGTGTTGTCGCCGTCGTTGCTGCCCTGGTCCCCAAAACGCTGTTGCAGCCCCTTGACTTGATAGGCTATGCCGTGTGCCACCGCATCCCTGCCCACTCTTTCTTTATAGACAACATCCAGTTGCCAGTGTGCGCCCGGGATACCGGTACTTTCAGCGGAGCATTGTTGGGCATCGTCAGCTACGCCGTTGTGCAACACAAGCGGGTGGCGCAGTTCCCAAAGCGGCCTTATCTGTATCTTTTAGCTGCATTCTTTCTATTATGGGGATTTGATGGCTTCAACTCCTATATGCAGCTCCTGCGTGGCAGCGTTTTCATTTATATGCCCGCTAACGCACTCCGCCTGGTCACCGGAGCGTTTATGGGCATTACACTCAGTACCTTTGTGGTTCCACTTTTTAACTCTGCCGTATGGCTGCCAAACCTGGCCTCCAACGAGCCCAGTGTGTCCTCATGGCATACCATGCTGCGGCTGGTTCTCATAGCGCTGGGCGTTATCGTGGTTGTGCTGTGGCAACCTGCTTTCCTCTATGGGCCCATTGCGCTCATCAGTACACTCGGCATACTCGCCATGCTTATGGTGGTGAATACCTTGCTGATTATTTTGCTGATGAAACGCGAAGAACACTACGAACGATGGGGCCAATTGATTTTCCCCTTATTGGCTGGCGCATGCCTCATGTTTAGTGAGATTGCGCTGATTGACTTTGTGCGCGCCTGGTTGACAGCGCAGCTGCACCTGCCCTACTAAATGCACCGGCCACTCGCCTACATACTCATCACTCTCCTTGGAATGAGCTTGCTGTTGGGCGCCTGCCGGCGGGACGCGCAGCTGGTGCAGCCTGAGCAACCACTACAGCCTTTTCCGACGGGCTCCATCGCACGGACTTCACTACTCGACGACTTTGAGAGCGCCATTACCGATTGGTCTGCTGGAACATGGCCTTCCTTTTCGGATTCCAGCGCCTTGCGTGTGGAACAATCCACGGTGCATGCGACGCATGGCACGTACTCCCTGCGCCTCTCGTTCGACCTGAGCGATAAACCGAAGGCAATCTTCCTATTTCAGCGCGACATACAACTGAATACCAGCGAGGCACTGGCTTTTGACGTGTATAACGAAGATAGCGCAGCCGGCTCTCTGGCTATTGCACTCAGGACTGGTGACCAGTGGACCTGGCAGGAAAGCAAACCCTTGCCACTGAAACCAGGACCGAACGCGCTCCAGTTCGACCTCACAACAAAACAGTACAAGACCGCGACTGCAGCGTGGCACTACAGCACAACACTGTCGCACCTCAATGCAGTACACCAACTCGCCATCATTGTGTATCCAGTCCGGGCAGGTAGTGTGTACGTTGATCAATTGCTGGCTATGCGTGAAGCCCAGGTTTCACCGTCGCCGCTGCAGGCGCACAGCCAATCACCTTATGTTGCCCTGCGCACTCCACACACTTCGCTTGCGCGCATGGATCTGCTGGAACTGGATGTGGACACGAATGTGGCATCGCAGAATCCTTTTGACCCGAACCAGATTGCCATCGATGTTCACTTCGATTCACCAACTGGTCAGCGCTATAACATACCAGCCTTCTTCTACCAGGACTTTAACCCTGTCACGTACCAGCCTCTCTGGCCGCAAAAGTGGAAAGCACGCTTCACTCCTGTCAGTGAGGGCACCTGGACGGCAATCGCCACATTGCACACACCATCCCTTACCCTGCAAAGTGCTGTGTTAAGTTTTGAGGTCACCCCCTCTGTGTCGCAAGGGTTCATACGTGTGAGCCGCGAAAACAATCGCTACCTGGCCTATGACAATGGTGAGAGTTATTTCCCGGTTGGATTGAATCTGGCCTGGGGACATGCCAATCCGCTGGAAGACTATCGGCGCTGGCTGAACGCCTTGCAGGCGAACGGTGCCAGTGTGACACGCATCTGGATGGCGTCATGGGCTTTTGGCATCGAGTGGTCCGATAGCGGACTGGGGCATTATCGGCTGGACCGTGCCTGGCAACTGGATCAGGTAATGCAGATGGCCGCCAGGCGTGGTATCTCCATCATCCTGGTGCTCATTAATCACGGTGCATTCAACATTACGGTGAACCCGGAGTGGAATATGAATCCCTACAATGCCGCACTGGGGGGCCCATGTCAGCAACCGGTCGATTTCGCCACCAACGCACAGGCGCAGAAATTGTTCATGCAGCGCCTGCGTTACATTGCAGCGCGCTGGGGCTACGCAACGAACCTACTGGCCTGGGAATGGTGGAATGAGGTGGACCTTACTCCCATCGGTGACTTGAACGTATTGCGACCCTGGCTGGCTCAAATGACTGCGTATATGCACAGTGTCGACCCATACCATCACCTGAGCACTATCAGTTTTGCCAGCACCACTGACCCACGCATAATGAACCTGCCCGGTATCGACCTGTGGCAGCGTCACGAGTACACCGCCCTGGACCCGATGATCAGCATGCCCAAAGCTTACGCAACGCTTACTGGATATGGCACGCAACCATCTACCCACCCCATCCTCTTCGGAGAGTTCGGCGCTTCGGCAAATGGAGAGCAGCCTACCCGCTTCGACCCTGAAGGCATCCAGTTCCACAATGCACTTTGGGCTTCCACATTTAGTGGGTTTGCCAATGCCGCACTGTATTGGTGGTGGGACACCTATATTGATCCAAACCATTACTGGTACCATCTGCAAGGCTTGAGCCGTTTTCTCTCTGACCAGGACGTGGCCAGGCTCCATGTCACATCCACACAGGTGAACACCACTACCGTGCAGGCAATGTCACTGGCACGCGACGATCAGGCGCTGGTGTGGCTGCGAGATGCCAACTATTCTGTAGAGCAGGCGGTGTTCGCCTATCAACAAGCTACTCTTTTTGGCGGGATGAAGGATTCGGACTGGCATCTCACCTTTCAAAAACGGCAGGGGGCGAGCGTAACATTAAGCGAGATGGCTCCTGGTCACTATCGGGTACAGTGGTTCGATACGCGTAACGGACAGCTCGTACTATCAGCTACTGCTCAGGTCATGACCAGCACTTTGACCATAACAGCCCCGCCATTCCAGCGCGATATCGCCGCGAAAATGATCCGTACGAGTAGCTAGCCTGGCTGTCGAAGCATTGATCCAGCTTGCAGGGATTGCCTTGAGCAACCTGTTCGAAGCACCGATTTATAGGGCTGGGGCTCGACTGGCCAAAACTCAAACCCTGGGCATTATGACCTGAACGGCCCAGTAAAAACCTTGTCAGTATGGTACCTGTTCTGGTAACTGTCCGCGTTCAACTTTACACTTGTGTAGCAGCTTGCGATAGAACGCAAAGTATTGGGCATTATTCCTGAGATTGTCGAAAGGCGACAGGCTCACCATGGTCACCCTAAGCTTGTCGAAGGGCGACAGGCTCACTATGGTCACCCTAAGCTTGTCGAAGGGCGACAGGCTCACTATGGTCACCCTGAGCTTGTCGAAGGGCGACAGGCTCACCATGGTCATCCTGAGCTTGTCGAAGGGCGACAGGCTCACCATGGTCACCCTGAGCTTGTCGAAGGGCGACAGGCTCACCATGGTCACCCTGAGCTTGTCGAAGGGCGACAGGTTCACCATGACTGTCGGGAACTATGTTTACTACAAGCTGCTCTAAAATACCGCTCACAGAGGTGTCATCATGGTACGAATCGTCACAGACTCCACGTGCGACCTAACTGACGAACAGGCCAGTGAATTAGGTATTGATGCCATCGCCCCACTCTATGTGCGTTTTGGTAAGCAAACCTATGAAGATGGCAAGACCATCAACACTGCACAATTCTTCAACCTACTTAAGACCGACCCCCATTTCCCCGCCACCTCCCAACCGTCAGTCGGTGACTTCACTACAATCTACGAGCGTTTCCGCGGGGATCCCATCGTCTCCATCCATATCTCGAGAGACTTAAGCGGCACGATTGCTTCAGCCGAAGCTGCGCGCGATCTGGTCGGTGGTGACATTACTGTGATAGACAGCCGCAACGTTAACGCAGGTCTGACACTGCTGCTCGCCACCGCTGCGAGTCTGGCGCGAACTGGTGCCACCCCAGCACAGATAAAAACGCGCATCGAAGCACTGGCCCCTTGCACGCGACTGATATTTGCGCTGGATACGTTGGAGAACTTAAGACGAGGTGGGCGGATCGGCGCCGCACAGGCGTTACTGGGAAGCATGCTGCAGTTTAAGCCGCTCATTACGGTTAAAGATGGAAGACTGGAACCACTGGAACGCGTGCGTACCATGCAAAGGGCAATTACGCGCCTGAGCGAAATCGCACTTCAGGATATTAAAGGCCAGACCGACCCACGAGTTTGCTTTATGCACGCAGCGGCACTGAACTACGCAAAGGAATTAATGACCATCACGACAAAGCAAAAGGCCATCCCAAACCCATTGTTCATCGAAGCTGGTTCAGTTGTCTCGACTCATTCAGGGCCAGGGGCGGTCGGCATTGCCTATATCAGTTAACTTATGCGCACAAAAATCGTCTGCACACTTGGACCCGCCACCGATTCACCCGAAGTGATGCGGCAGATCATACGTTCAGGCATGGACGTGGCACGCATCAACTTCTCACATGGAACCCATGACGAGCATCTTCATCGCATCGCCCTCGTACGTCGCCTGGCACAGGAGGAGCAAAAACTTATTGCCATTATGGGCGATTTACAGGGCCCCAAGTACCGCATTGGCGATATTCCCGGCACGGGCACGTTGCTCCAATCCGGACAAATCATCACTCTGGCAGCCAGTAATCTGTTTTCAACGCAGGACGGACAAACCATCATCCCTCTCCCGCATGCCGATCTCATTGCCGCCATGCAGCCCGATATGCGAGTGTTGATTGACGATGGCGCCATGGAGTTGAGCGTAGTCAGCGTGCCTGAAAAAGGTCAGGCTCAGTGTCGCGTTATTACCGGAGGCACGCTCTTATCGCACAAGGGCATTTCTGTAGCAGGTGCCCGTTTGGCTGTCTCGGCTATTACTGATAAGGACCGTGCCGATATCCAGTTTGCCCTGCAACAGCAGGTGGACGCTCTGGCACAGTCGTTTGTTCGAAGCGCTGCTGACGTAACAGAGCTACGCGATCTGATCCGTGCGCAGGGTGGCGAACAATATCTGGTGGCGAAGATCGAGAAGCCTGAAGCGGTGTCAGACCTGGCATCCATCCTACGTGTAGTCGATGGCATCATGGTGGCTCGCGGAGACCTGGGTGTGGAAGCCCCGGCCGAGGAAGTCCCTTTCTATCAGAAGAAAATCATCCAAAGTTGTTTGCGGGCTGGAGTGCCGGTGATTACCGCCACGCAGATGCTGCAAAGCATGCTTCACGCACCCCGGCCTACGCGCGCCGAAGCCAGCGATGTCGCCAATGCAGTGTTGGATGGCACCGATGCCGTTATGCTCAGTGCCGAGACTGCCACGGGCGACTACCCTGTGGAGTCGGTACAGGCACTGGCACGCATCGCCGAGCGGGCTGAAACCGAGTGCTGTGCCGGAGCAATATTATCAAGCATCGGCCTGGACGGACAGGATATCCCCTCTCCAGACGAGGCCACGCAAGCCATCACCAGCGCGGCCGTGGAGATTGCGGAGCATGTGGCTGCGAAAGTGATCGTATGCACCACCACGTCCGGCTACACCGCACGCATGGTGGCGCGCCACCGGCCTCGCACGCCCATCATTGCAATGACCCCTAACCGGCACACATACCAGCTCACTGCTTTCATCTGGGATGTACGCGCAGTACAAGTGGAGGGTTTCGATCGAATGGACGATATGTTCGAGGTAGCCTGTCAATTGGCTGTCCAGCAAGGATATGCGAAATCAGGCGAATGCATTGTTATTACAGCAGGCCTTCCGCTCGGTAGTGGTGCTGGCACGACCAACCTCATAAAAGTACATCGTATATAACGTTCACCTGGCGGCATCGAGGAGCGATGGATTTCGGCCGTGGGCTTACCATAATATTATGGCATCGCTTGGAGCTCTGCCGCTCGCGCACCTTAGCAAACGTACATTACTGTTGCGGTTCATCGCGGCTAATAAGAGGTTTGATGCCGCTGGATGAAGGGGCTATACCTTCACCATGGCCGTTACTGTTTGGTGACTGGTGCGGATAAGCATGCGCCGTACGCTGGATTGCTGGTTCTGTCTGGGCAGGATCTTCGGCTGAGCTTGGATTTGCGACGGAAGCTGTTCCGTCGTCGTGCGAGCTTAGGTGATCAACCAGTCCCTCGACTGCTCCGCCAATTCGATCGAGCACATTAGTGAAACTGGCCATAGGTGAATTGCTTGGGGCAGAAGATTCACTGGGTGCGGCCGGTAACGTATTGATTGGTTTCGGTGGTGTGGCGGGTAGAGGAGTTGCTGGCCGGGCCGGAGCACTGGAGATATTCCGGCGCCTGGCCCTGCCGACCATCGGCATTTCGGGTTGCAGCGTTTCCCCACAGTAAGGGCACATGTCCCATGACAGGTGAACTGCGCGGTGACAGTTTGGGCATGGATTGCGGAGCTTTGTATGACACGACGGGCAATACACCATATCCGGGTCTACGCGCCGCCCACAGGCAGGACAAAACTCCTGATTCTCAATACTGGCCAGAAGCGACTCTTCTTCCAGAGCACGGACGTAAGCCTCAGCCAGGGTTTCGCGCGGACGCAGCATAAAGTACACCAGGATGCCTGCAACAGGGACGACAGCCACCATCACAGTGGCTAAAACCTGTGCAAGGATATCGCGCGAGCGGGAACGGATGTCTCGGAAGGTCCAGATTGCAAGGCCACCCAGAACAGCCGCCGTGATTGCACCGATGATCGCGACGACCGTGACGATCAAGTTGCTAATGTTCTCCATCAGCCGCGATTATACTGGACGAACCTTGATGAAATGAACCTGCTACCCAACGTTCAGGACACTGGCAGGCACCGAGATGATACGTCACATGGCAGCACCATGAACGGAATAATTCCCAGACCAACCACAAACAGCACCAGCAACAATAGCCAGCCTGATGTTAACCGGACTGGTGATAATCGTGACACCATGCATCTGGAATACCGCGCTCTGATGAGCGCAATCCCGGAAGGTGAACGACCGCGTGAAAGATTGCGTATTGTGGGTGCCCCAGCTCTCTCACAGCGAGAGCTCCTGGCCATTCTTTTGCGTATCGGTACACGCGGTCGAAGTGCCCTCATTCTGGCCGATGTATTGCTGAGCCGGTTTGGCGGTCTTAGTGGATTAGCTCGAGCTGACCTGGCAGATCTTCAGAGCGTGCCAGGGATAGGTCCGGTGAAAGCCGTTGAGCTGAAAGCGGCACTGGAGCTGGGCAAACGCATGATTATGAGCGCCCCCGACCAGCAGCGCCCCCAAATCAAATCTCCAGCCGACGCGGCACAACTCCTAATGCTAGAGATGGGGACGTTGGAGCAGGAGGAAGTACGAACGTTACTGCTGGATACTCGCAATCGTGTGCTGGCCATACCGATGATCTATCGCGGCAGTCTGAACACCACCAGCATGCGAGTTGCCGAAGTATTCAAAGATGCAATTCGGACCAATAGCGCGGGCATCATCGTGGCTCACAATCACCCCAGCGGAGACCCGGCGCCGTCTGCCGAAGATATACGTGTCACCAGAACGTTGGTGCAGGCTGGAAAGCTACTGGACGTTGATGTGCTGGATCACATCGTCATTTCTCAAAACCGCTTTGTGAGTTTGAAAGAGCGCGGATTGGGGTTCGAAGAATGAAGCGACGCTCCTGGGCGACTGCCATAATGGCGGTTAGCCTTGTGCTGCTGGCATTTGGCCTGCGCGTCTATCGCCTGGGTGCGCAGAGTGTGTGGTTTGACGAAGGTTGGTCATGGTACCTGGCCAGACTGCCGCTGGATCAGATGGCTCGCATTACGGCCGACGACCGTAGTCCCTTCCTTTACTACACCCTGCTACATGGCTGGATTATGCTGACGGGCCAGACCGAGTTTGCCATGCGTTACCTTTCGGTCTGCGCAGACGTGATGACCACCGCCCTGGTTATAGCCCTGGCAAGTGCATTAGGTATTTCAGGCAGCCGTCGTAGTGGAAGGCTTTCGTGGCTGGCCGGTGCTTTATACACTGTGTGTCCACTGGCCGTATGGTACGCCCAAGAAACACGCATGTATGCGCTAATGGCTACGCTCTGTGTGGCCTCCAGTTATTGGCTGTGGCGATGGCTAATGCAACCTCGCCAAACCCGACGCCTGGTCATATCCGCTGCGCTTTTAGCCATGGCATGTTACACGCATTACTATGCCATCTTTCTGATACCCGCCCAGGGGCTTGCCGTTGCGAACGTCATGCTGTTTCGGCATGGCATATCAGGCCGCGGTGAACAATCAGCCAGTGTGAAGTTTCCCTCTGATCATCAGGAAAGGCTTTTGAGATTACGTTACTATCCGCGCTGGGTAGTAGCCATGCTCGGTGTAGGAGTGGTATTGCTGCCCTGGCTTATCTACGCGCGCGGCGGTTTTGCTTATGACGATGGCTTCGTTTTCCCCTTGAATACCATTTCGGGTCGCCTTTGGGAGTGGGTGACGGCCTTTGCCAGCGGTGGACTTGCACGTGCTCAACCCGATGGCTGGGTGTTCATATTCGGCGGTGCCGCGCTGTTTGGCGTATTCAGTTTCGCGCTGGCACATCGCTGGCGAGAAGGCGGATTTTTATTGCTGCTGGGTAGTGGGGCATTACTTGCGGCAACCATTGCAGTACGGGTGGTGTACCCCTATCGCTCGGTATACCACTTTCGCTACCTCATCTATGTTGCGCCGATCGCCAGTGTTCTCGTCGCAGGTGTGCCTGACAGCCATAGATGGGGCATACGCGGCATTTCAAGCCAGGCATTGCGCATTCTTGCACTGGTACTGATCGGTATATTATGGTTACCTGCTCTTGCTGCGATGTATACCGATCCTAGCGTTGCGCGGGACGATGTACGAGATGCCGTAAAGCATGTAGTCGAAGCGCTGCAACCTGGCGACCTGGTAATCATGTCGCGCGACAATTATGCTGTGCACTATTACCTGCATACCAGTTATCCAACGTTCGTAAAAGACTTCATCGCGCTGCCGCAAGGCCTGCACGGTCTGCTGGAGACAGACACGGAGCTTGTTCAGGAGCTTAACGCACGCCAGGTGAAACGGGTCCGACTGTTTTTATGGCAGGATGATGTAGTGGACCCACAGCGATTTGTCGAATCAACCTTGTGGGCAAATGGGTATGAGATGGGTGAACTCGACCTTGGGCAAATCCGGTTACCGCTCTATCAGTTGCAGACATCCCCAGTTGAGCCACTTAAGTTGCAACCCATCCGTGCTACATTTGGCAATCAGCTGGATTTGGTGGCATATTGGATGCGCAAGAGTGCTTACTCCGGAGATTGGTTTTATGCCGTGTTGTCCTGGCAGCCAAGCGAGAAACTGAATACGAACTATAAAGTATTCGTGCAGGTGTGGGATTCGCGTGGCAATGTTGCATTCCAGGATGATCATCTCCCTCTGAATAGCTTGCTCCCAACCTCTACCTGGAAACCGGGCGCTTTGCAACGCGACGCCTATGCCATGGTCGTTCCACAGCATCTGCCTGCAGGTAATTATCGTGTCGTTGCCGGAGTGTATGACCCAGCTACTCCGATGCTGCGTTTATCCGCCAGGTCGGAACAGCTTCCCGTGGTCAGCAATGCTGTCATCCTGGGCACGTTACACGTTCGAAACCGATAGCGATGAAGACCTCACGTCGAGATTTGTGGCAGATGGTAGCCCTGACCTTTGCAGGAACCGTTTTGCGAATTGCTGACCTAACCGGCCGTAGCATGTGGGTCGACGAAGGGATAACCTTAACTCGCGTGTTTGGTTCCTGGCCCGACATGTTCCGGAACATCGTCATCCTGCAGGGTATCCATACCGTTGATCTGCACCCGTGGTTTTACTTCGCACTGACAAAGTTATGGGGCATGGCAGGTGGCGATTACGAATTCGTGCTAAAGCTGATCCCGGCTTTCGCTTCGCTACTGCTTATTCCAGCGACCTACGCTTTGGCTCACCAGATGTTCGGACGACGTGCAGCATATATTGCGGCGTTACTAGCCCTCACCTCACCAGCATATCAATGGTATGGACATGAACTGCGCATGTACCCACTTGTGGCGCTGCTGGCCGTATTGTCCGGCTATCTGGTCTTTCGCCGGGTGAACGCAAAACGGACTTCGTCTGCTCTGTGGGTTTTCTGGATCGCCGTGTCCTCCGTCTCTGTGCTGACCCATTACTCCCTCGTCGTGGTGGCCGGAGCGCAAATGTTATTTGTTCTGGTGATCGTACTACGCAGCCATCCACGCGTTACCCGCAGGGAAATGATCATGCTGGCAGGATTCCTGGCCACCGTCATCGGCGCCGGGATCATGATTGGCGTCGCGTCTGATGTGCGTTTACGCATTAGCCAATTCCTCTCCGGGTTAAGTACCTTCCAACTTGACTGGCTTCATCCGGCCGCCATCATTTACAACGTGGTCAATACCATGCTGTTTGGCATGAACGCCAGCGACCCGACGAATGGTCCTTTCATCTGGTTTGTGGTTGCAGTAATTGCCGCAGGGTTGGCGCTGCCCTTGAATGCAGCTGATCAGACTGGAAAGCGAAAGTCCACGTCTCGGCAGCGCTTGTTTATCGTGATGTTATCCGTTTTGCCGATCGGACTGGTGTCGGTGTTGACACTCACAATTGAACATCAACCCAGTTTTCGCTACTCCATCGCAGTCGTCCCCATGCTGCAGGTGATGCTGGCGCAGGTATTTTCTACGGCATTATCTTTTCGACCTCACCTGCTTGACACATTGCACACATGGCGCCCTCGCTTGAGCACTATACTAAAAGGGCTTGGCATCATCGCTGCTGGCACGGTGTTCGCGGCGCAGTTTTTCGGATTGGCATTCACCTTTATCCGTACTCCATCGTGGCAGGATGACTGGCGGGGAATGGCACAATATATCCGCAATAACTGGCAGGACGGTGACGTGGTTATCATCAACCTGCTCACTCCTTACGATGCGCTTAAATACTACCTGGGCGACTTGCCCGTGCAAATAGTGCCCGAAGCCACAATTCCACTGGATGACGCAGCCCGCAAGCAGTTCCTGAGCGATTACCGGCGCGTCTGGTATGTCAACGCGGGGGGAGACATGCCATATGCCGATACAGGCGCCGGACGCTTATTGGCACCAATCAACCGGCGGCTATTGATCCACTTTCCAAGTCAAACCAATATTCTGGCCCTCATGTTGTTCGATCTGACTTCACCATTCCCAGTGGCCCTTCCGCCGGCTGCACGAGTTATCCAGGCCAACCCCTCCGGCGCGGCAGACCCGCAGATGGTGGCTTACGAGTTAATGCCTGGCAATCCCTATAATGAACACCCCAACGCTCGCCTGTCGCTCTACTGGCGTCGTCCTACAGGCAGCTTTTCTCCATCAGCCTACAGCCTGGCAGTGCGTTTCGTAGATACACAACACCAGGACTGGGCTGATTGGTTTATGCCGGCTAACCTGGTCGATGATCCCAAGGAGTGGTCTGCTGATCAATTGCTTCGGGTTGATTACATTATCCCGCTGCCGCTGGGATTGCCTCGACAAAAATACCAGCTGGAGCTTACCCTTACGAAGGGTGATAAAGCCGAGGTCGTACGCTCAGTTTCTGACTCGCTCGACCTGTCACAGGTGGACTGCTGCGTTCGCATCATACGCTGGACCGCTGCAGGCAGCCCTGCATCTGTTCAGACTACTGTGTGGCACGCTGCAGGTGCCGACGTATCCGCAGTAGAGTTCCCAACCACGATTTATCCTGGCAAGGTTTTACCCGTCATATTGACCTGGCAGCTAACCAGGCGTCCTTCATCAGACTGGCAGACGGTTTTGCATCTGGATGGTCTGCTGGGCGGGATGGTGGTCGAAGCAGCCAGCCCTACGGGCACCCGTGAACCTCCGCTGTCATCTTGGCCTGTGGGGCAGCCCATGCGCTCCATCCATGCACTGCAATTGCCTTATACCATCCAACCAGGTTTCTATCGCCTTTCCTTGACCCGCGAATTTACAGGGGGGCAGCATACTGACGGCTTTTTACTAGGAATCGTCCAGGTACAGGACTATCCTCCCAGCCCCGTAGCACAGAATATCCCGGTTGCAGTACATGGAAGCGCAGGTGATCTCACGCTACTCGGATATTCCTTGAACCAGCCGTTTGTACGTAATGCGACACTCCAGTTCGAACTATATTGGAAGGTACAGATGCAGCCAAAAGGTGACGGCGTGCTTTTTCTACACGTCATGGATCCCCATGGTGTCATGGTGGCACAAGATGACAACCCCCCTGAACAGGGTGCGCGGTCCACGTTGACATATCGACCCGGAGATGGCATCAATCAGATATACCGTCTGGTGATTCCCGCAGGTGCACCTGGCGGTACCTACACACTTTATGCGGGTGTTTACGACCGGCTTACAAAAGAGCGCTGGCCTGCGCAACAAAACGGAAAGCCTGCGAAAGACGAGCTGTTGTATCTGGGCACGCTCAATCTACCGGATCTGCCCAGGAAGTATCATAACTACATTCCCATGGTCATGCGGGGCCATTGAGCCACCATGTTTTCAACGCACCTACCTAGGTTTCTGTCGGTCACTTTGCTGGTCGCTCTGGTATGCGGCGGAACACCGGCACTTGTTTATTCACAGTCAGCTGGCAAAGCTGCGGTGATGGCACTGGTAAACGGTGCACGGCTTTCCAGTGGGCTGACACCCCTGGCGGTGAATCCAGCCCTGGAGACGGCGGCCCAGAAACACAGCGACGACATGGCCCATAAAGGCTTTGTGGACCATACCGGTTCAGATGGCTCCACTCCTGTGGAACGGATCAGTCTGGCCGGGTATCCTGCCTGGTCCAGCACCCGTATCTGGGGCGAACTCGTCTATGCCGGTGAGAAAAGCTTCGACGAAGCGCTGCACTCTATTCTGCAGGATGAAGCGCAAAGGCGTACGCTGCTCACCAATCGTTTCCGTGAGATTGGCATTGGTATAGCGACAGCCACCAATAGCGCCGGGGTTCAGACCACCTACTGGACACTCGATTTCGGATCTCAGCCAAACGTATTGCCCATTTTTATCAATGATGGTGTTACGCTCATCAATGTCCCGCAGGTTGCCCTTCACCTGACTCAGGAGGACGCCATGCCAGGTGGCGAGGGTAATGCCATGGGTCGGGCTGTCGAGATGCGTGTGGCAACTGACTATACGTTCAAGGGAATCAACTGGCGTAAATGGGAAGCCCTGGTCCCATTCACTTTTGACACCACACCGGGCTTGAAAACCGTGTACGTTCAGATGCGCGATGGCGGTGGGCGTAGTGCGATCTCGGCGGCCAGTGTTCAGTACGACCCGAATAGCACTCCTCAGGTGGCACCTATGAGTCCAGGCTTACAGATCACAGGCGCGACGACCACTGAAGCCACCAGTAGTGCTCCTCCAACAGCGTTTACAACGCCTGTTGCATTGACGCAGTCTCCTTCAGTGAATAAGGCACAGCGTGTTCCAGTGGCTCAGGTCACCGCTGCTTTACCGATGGCAACGCCTACACGTGCAGCCGCAACCGTCCCTGTCCGGCCAAAGCCAATGCAGGGCACATTGCTCGCCGAACGACCAGACATCACGCTACCAGACTGGTTGCCTGTCTATCTCTTGGTGCAGAGTGTAATCGTGCTGGCCGGCGCAGTCTGGTTCTTCAGAATGAAGCGATAGCAGGTTACCTGATAACATAGAGAAATCCATCGCACGATAGCGGCCGAGAAGCACGATACAACAAACGAGAGGAACAATGAGTTTATGAAGCTGTCAGTTGTCATGCCGGTATACAACGAGGCGACGACCATTGCAGAGATACTTCAGCGTGTCTCGGCCGTACCGATTGAGAAAGAAATTGTTCTGGTGGACGACTGCTCGAAAGATGGAACCAGCGAGATCCTGCAGCAGCAGCACATTCCGAACCTAAAGATCATCACTCATGAAGTGAATGGTGGTAAAGGGGCGGCGGTGCAGACAGCCTTGCAACACGTAACGGGTGATGTCATCATCATCCAGGACGCTGACCTGGAATACGATCCCACCGATTACTTCAAGCTTATCGCTCCAATCATAAGTGGGGAGACCCAGGTGGTTTATGGAGTGCGTAATCTGGGAACGCAGAAATGGTACATGGCACTTGGTAATCGCTTTCTGACGTTTCTCACAGATCTGCTCTATGGGGCGACACTTCAGGACATGGAGACATGCTAC
Source organism: Chloroflexota bacterium (assembly GCA_021788625.1). Lineage (GTDB taxonomy): Bacteria > Chloroflexota > Anaerolineae > J036 > Brachytrichaceae > CAIXPS01. Next base: position 12,799 of record JAJYKL010000019.1, on the reverse strand, counting down.
AAGACCATGGCACGCGAGGTGGTTAAGGATATGCGTCTGGTATGCCGCCGGTTCGATGTAGAAGCTGAATTGACGGCGAAAATACTACGACGCGGGTACCGCATCGTCGAAGTGCCCATTCGCTATACCGCGCGTCATGAACAGAAGAAGCTCTCGCCTTTGGATGGCTGGCCGGCCGTTCGCACACTGATTAAGTACCGCTTCGCGAAAGTTTAGTGCGCTCCGAATCGTTCCATGGCCTAACTGCAATGCCCCCGACTGTATCGGTCGGGGGCATGAGGTGCTTTCGTTAATCAGCCCAAATCCCTGGCACTTGGCTAGAGCTCGTAGTACAGATAGAACTCATAGGGATGTGGGCGTAAGCGAACAGGATCCACTTCGCGGCTGCGCTTCAGATTCAGGTACATTTCCAGCAGATCCGGCGTGAACACGCCTCCCGTAAGCAGGAAACTGTGATCCTGCTCCAGAGCATCCAGCGCCTCCTGCAAACTGCCTGGCACTGTTCGGATCTTCGTCATTTCTTCGGGTGAAAGCTCGAAGATATCTACGTCCATGGGTTCGCCCGGATCGATCTTGTTTTGAATACCGTCGATCCCAGCCAGTAGCATGGCACTGAAAGCCAGATATGGATTGCACTGTGGATCCGGGCAACGGAACTCAATACGCTTGGACACAGGACTCTTACTGTACATGGGGATGCGGCAAGCCGCCGAGCGATTTCGCTGTGAGTACACCAGGTTTACGGGTGCTTCGTAGCCTGGCACCAATCGCCGGTATGAGTTGGTCGTGGGCGAGGTAAGTGCCAGCAGTGCGGGGGCATGCTTCAGAAGACCGCCAATATAATACTTGGCCGTTTGGGATATCAGGGCATAACCATTCGCATCATAAAACAGCGGTTTGCCATTTTTCCATAAGCTTTGATGGACATGCATCCCGGAACCGTTATCTGCGAAGAGTGGCTTGGGCATGAATGTGGCCGTCTTTCCACCACGTGATGCCACATTGTGAATGACATACTTGTACATTAGCAGTTGGTCGGCCATCGCGGTCAGCGTTTTAAAGCGCATATCGATTTCGCACTGCCCGCCAGTGGCAACCTCGTGGTGATGGGTTTCGATGTCGATACCTAATGACACCAGTGTCATGGTCATCTGGGTACGCAGATCCTGTAGGGTATCGAGCGGCGCAACAGGGAAATAACCCTCCTTGTAACGCGGACGATGGCCTTGGTTCATCTTGCCATCATTCGGGCGACCGCTATTCCAAATAGCTTCGTCACTATCGATAAAGTAGTAGCTACTATATTGATTCTGATCGAAGCGAACCGAATCGAACACAAAAAACTCGGCTTCCGGTCCAAAATAGGATGAATCGGCGATACCAGTGCTCTTCAGGTATGCTTCAGCCTTCTGTGCCACGTAGCGGGGGTCGCGCGTGTAGGATTCACCCGTGATGGGGTCCTTCACGTTACAAACTAACGACAGCGTAGGTACACTGGTGGAGAAGGGATCAATAACGGCTGTGGTGGGATCGGGGAAAAGCAGCATGTCACTTTCCTGGATAGCCTGGAAGCCCCGAATCGATGATCCATCGAATCCGACCCCTTCAGCAAAGGCACTTTCATCGAGCATGTTGATGGGGACCGTGAAATGCTGCCATTGGCCAGGCAGGTCCACAAACTTCAGATCCACTTGAGCCACTTTTCGGGCGCGTGCGAACTCCAACGCTTCGACGCCACTGGTGGGAGTGGATGCGGGACAATACCCGCCTCCTGGCAGGCTTTCAGTTGGTACAGTCAATTTTTCGCTCATGTTTCTCCTTACTATCCCAGGGCTATTATTCCAAAGAGCTTGATGGAACATTGGATTGCGAACAATGCCACTTAGCACGAATATACGTCTACATGCCGCAATCTTCCGATCGTACTCTATGCACCACCCAGAAAACAAAAAACGTGATGGTTTTCAGATAGAGCGAAAACCATCACGTCTGGGTGGCGTTCTTAAAACGTGCATGGTAAGTAATCCAAAGGGGTCACTTACGAGGGCGTATTATATGACGCCCGCCAATTTCGTCAAGACGTCGTCAGCGAATCGTGCGTGGTACACAGGGTTGTTTCTGCCTCAGCGCCTATAATGAGAATTACTTCACATGGGAACGATCCTACGCTGGCTGGTGAACAACCTGGGACTGATAGTACTGGCACTGCTATTCGGCTTTGGTGCATGGACGCTGTCGACACTCCAGGACGACCCGATCGTTGACGAAAACCTGTCAGCCAAAGTAGTCATTTTGGGTGAAAATCAAATTGGGAGTGCCACCTGGAGCGATACACTGCCCGTGTCGGTCACTGTTCGCATACGTGGACCTCGTAGTGTTTATAACCGCCTGAACTCATCGGGGCTGTCGGTTGATGTGGACTTAGCTAAACTATCCTTAGGATCTCACGTAATATCACTTACACCCACGCTGCCACCCAGAGAAGTTGAATTGCTGTCGGTTCAACCGGTTACGGGGGTGGTGACCATCGAACGAGTCCTGTCTGTGAAAATGCCGGTCAGTATTACATTGATCGGCACTCCAGCGCTCGGCTTCCGGGTTGGATCCCCCACTTCCATCCCGCTGCAGGTAACCGTCTCAGGAACTCAAGATGTCATTTCACGCGTTCAGAGCGTGAATGCCGTTGTTTCGGTAGACGGTGCACGGGCTTCTGTGGAATCGGAAGTGCGTGCCTTTGCGCGTGACAGTAGCGGTCAGGTGGTGAGCGAAGTGCACGTGGTGCCAGATTACATTTCAGTGCGAGTCCCCCTGGAGCAACTCAGTAACTACCGCGACCTGGCGGTTTTTGTGCAGCTTCATGGACAGCCTGCAGAAGGCTACGCAGTCACCGACGTAACTGTTGACCCGGTCATCGTAACCATCTACGGCCCTGTCGCTGCTGTGCAAGCCACAAAAGGTTATATCGAAACACTTCCCGTTATGATCGATGGTGCCAAGAGTGACATTGACGAACAGATCGGCATCGACGTACCGACCGGAGTTTCATTAGTGTCGGAGAAACAAACCAGCGTACATGTGCACATCAGGGTACAGCCACTGATTGGTTCACGAACGGTGAAGCGCACACCCGTACTGCTCGGCCTGAGCCAGGCTTTCAGTGTTACCGTTTCACCCGCTTCCGTTGACATATTGCTCAACGGACCACTGCCCCAACTCAATGTGTTAACGGAAACCGATGTGATTGTGGAGCTGAACCTGACAGGTCTGCAAGCGGGTGTGCATCAACTCACACCCGTGGTACGCGTGCCCGAGGGAATCACAGCACAAAGTGTGCTACCGGCTACAGTACAGGTGGAGCTGGCACCGCTGAACAACATTACACCGACGGTGACCAGTGGCCCATGAATCATCGCTACAGGTCCCATGCCAGGGATGCGTTCCTTTCAGTAAAGATGGACATCCTTTGTGATGAAGGTCATACTCTCGCTGCAGCTCATCTAGCGACGGCGTTAGGAACATGCCTTATCATAGGGTCTTCATTACTGCATTGGCTTTTACCAGCGCAGTTCAGTTTGTTTATGTTTTATGTTGTGCCAGCACAATGCGAATGCAATATGGGTCAGGCCAGAGATGAGTGTTATCGCGGGCCTGAGTACTTGTAGCGCCAGTCGATGGAATTCCAGCTAGCGAAATACACGGCAAGCACAGCATCCGTTGCTCCAGTGATGGTGCATTAGGATCGTTCGCCTGTGAAACCATCCACCATTTAGCCGTTCAACACATACCGGGTGTGTGAAACTATCAAAGTAACGGGAAATAATCTACAAATACATGAGTCGCTATTCGTTCAGCCCCAAAATAGACCCTGACCACGACAGCAGACGGCGTACGCTCATTGGCGCACTGGCCCTCGCTGTTTTGCTTGTCCTAGGCGCTGCCTTATTCATCCTTGGCATTCGAGGCTTAACCAGTGCAGGTAATGGCAGCACCGCGCAAAGCTCTCCGGCAACGCCATTCGTTCCGGCGGTCACTATCTTTTCGTCAGATGGCACTCCACAGGCCGGCGCTGCTATCGAGCCCACAACCAACCCCGCAGGTACACAACCGACAGGTGAAACAAACACCGCCTCGCCGCAGGCAACTACCGACCCGCGTGGCGCGCTGCCTGGTCTGGCCGATTTTGTCTGCCCTTCGCCTCATACCGCACCAACCAAGTTCGGGTATGGCATTCAGAGCGACTGGCCAGTGGGCGACATCGGTTATTGGAACAGCGTCATGGCAACTAAATTGAAACTGAACTGGACCAAAGCTCAGGTACGCTGGAGGGACTTCCAGCCCGACCCGAATGACTGGACCAAGGCACGGACCAACTGGCAATTACTGGATGCCTTCACGGCTGATGCCAACAAGAAAGGCCTGAATATTCTGTTCGGCATCATCGACGCACCCAAGTGGTCACGCTCAGTGATCGTACCAGCCAAGACCGGTCCACCTGATGACCTCAACCTGGCGGCCCAGTTCTTTCAGAAGGTGATAGCGCGCTACAAGGGTTGTGTGCAAGCGGTCGAGGTATGGAATGAGATGAACATCGACCGTGAGTGGACAACACCTTCCGGTGACATCAGTGGTGGCGCTTATATCAAAATGCTCAAGGTTGTGGTGCCAGCTATTCGGGCTGTGGACCCCAGCATTGTGATCATCATGGGAGCCCTGGCGCCAACTGGCTATAGCGCACCGGGAAAGTCACTGGATGACTTTACCTACATGGATCAGTTTGTAGCAGGTGGTGGACCAGCCCTGGTGGATTGCATTGGTGTCCACCTAAACGGATATAACTTGCCTCCTGATATAGCGTGGAACCAGGGATACAACAATCCCAAAGCTACATTCCGCGGTCCGTTCGATAACCCCAACCACTCCTGGTCATTTAAGAGTACTTTGTACGGTTACTATCAACGTACCAACAAGCCACAATGCGTCACCGAGTTCGGTTGGGCTTCCATGCAGAACCTTGGAGTGCAGGGTACCCCACCCGACTTCGGTTTTGCACTGGACAACACCGAACAGGATCAGGCGAATTGGATCGTGCAGGGTTTTCAAATCATGCGCGATTCAGGCTTTGTGAAATTCGGCATCGTCTTCAATCTGGATTACATACAAAAGATTGGACAGAAGCCCAATGAAGCCGGTGGGGATCCGGCCACCTACAGCATCATTCATCCCGACGGCTCGCCGCGGCCCGCCTTCGACGCGATCGCGAATATGCCCAAGCCGTAATGCTCGTACAACGTCTGCGAGTCACGTTGCTTACCCTCCTCCTGGTGGGCTGCACGACCATTGCGCAGGGCACTATCCACACCCCTGAGCCATCCGCTACGTCCTACCCGCGAGTGCGCCTCCAATCACCGGGGTATGGTTTCGAAGCTTATCTGTGGTGGAAACCTGAGATCGCCACACGTGACCTGGGCCTGATCCGTGGTGCTGGCTTTCAATGGGTGAAGCAAACCTTCGCCTGGCGTGATATTGAATTGCAAAAGGATAAGTACGACTGGAGCCACGCCGACGAGACTGTGATGCTGGTGCGACACTTTAATCTGAAGCTATTGGTTCGTCTGGACCGTGATCCATATTGGGATCGCGAATATCCGCAAGGAAAAGGAATCGCCGACGGACCCCCAAAAAATCCACAGGAATTTTTCGATTTCTGTGGAGTGTTCGCAACCCGCTACCGCGGGCAGGTGGCTGCCTACGAGGTGTGGAATGAACCGAACCTGGCGCGTGAATGGGGCGGTCAGCCTCCAGACGCGGCCCAATACGTAAACTTGCTGCGTGGGTGCTACACCGCCATTAAAAAGGCTGATCCAAATGCCCTGGTGATCAGTGCCGGCTTGGCACCGACAGGTAATGGCCTGCCTGAAGCCGTTCCTGACTCGCAATATCTGGAACAGATGTATCAGGCGGGTGCAGCACCGTATTTTGATTTACTCGGTGTGAACGCGCCCGGCTTCAAGGCGGCACCAGAGCTTTCACCTGACGAAGTAGCCCGGACGCCCTCATTAGGAGGCGAACGCTTTTTCGCTTTTCGCCATGTGGAAGATATGCGTGCCATCATGGTGCAACATGGCGATGCTGATAAACAGGTGGCAATTTTGGAGTTTGGCTGGACCACGGATCCCATTCATAAAGACTACGCCTGGTTTGCGGTGGACGAACAGACAAAAGCTGACTACATGGTACGCGCCTTCGAGTGGGCCAAAGCGCACTGGCGGCCATGGATCGGTCCGATGATCGCTCTATCCATACCGGAATACGACTGGACACCCAGTAATGAGCAGTACTGGTGGGCTGTCATTGACCCTGTATATCCCAACACCCAGACACGCCCGGCTTACGACGCATTGAAGAAGATGCCTAAGTAGTACTTCATACGCGAGGACCTGGGTAAGGATATATGGTCGTAGCGTTGGCGGTTAAACTACAACCAGGTTCCGCTTCAATCTTCCGAATAGCGTAGAATATTCCTTGCTCAACAGATAGCGTAAGGCTATGACAGATCAACCCACCAATCCGCAAAGCGCTGCTCTGCTCAACGGGCGTTATCGCCTATTGGCAATCGTCGCAGGCGGCGGCATGGCGACTGTGTACAAGGCACAGGACACGCTGCTCAACCGGGTGGTGGCGATCAAAACTCTGCGTGAGCGCTTCACTCGCGATCCACAATTCGTCCAGCGTTTTCGCGAGGAAGCCCAGGCCGCCGCCAACCTGAACCATCCCAACATTGTTACGATTTACGATGTGGGCAGCGACACAACGAATGGCGTCCTGCGTTATTACATCGTCATGGAGTTCGTGGAAGGTCAGGACCTGAAAACGGTGATTCGGGATCGCACAATAAGCGGCCAGCCGCTGGGGATAAATGAAGCCGTTAACATTGCCCGGCAGATCAGTGAAGGGGTGGGGTACGCGCATCGACACGGCCTGGTGCACTGTGATCTGAAACCGCAAAACGTGATCCTCGCTCCGGAAGGCCGCGCGAAGGTGGCTGACTTCGGAATTGCACGGGCCTACACCGCCATGGTGGCAGAGCGCACGGACGTTGTGTGGGGCACACCTCAGTACTATTCACCTGAGCAGGCCACCGGAGTCGCCCCAACCCCCGCCAGCGACGTATATAGCATCGGTGTGATCATGTTCGAGATGCTGTGTGGGCATCTGCCATTTGAGTCGCGTGACTCGCGCGAACTGGCGCGTTTGCATATGACGGTTGAGCCGCCTGCCCTGCACGCGTTGAATCCGAACGTGCCATTGCAGCTGGAGTCGATCGTTCGACGCACATTGGCCAAGGACCCAGCTGCTCGCTATCGCGACGCTGACCAATTGGCACGCGTCCTGTCGGCTTACCTGCAACAGGGCGAGGAACAGACCTTGCGCCAACCTTTCTTCGTTCCACCTGAACAGGCAGGCGGACAACTCTCAGCGACACGACCCACTACGGTGAACCGGACATCCCAGCTCCCATTAAGGCCTGTCACTCCACCCCTTACCCCTGTCAACCGGACGGGTGGGATGCCGGTAACCGGCGTGGTGGGATCAACGGGTGCATCGAGACCTGTCAGCGCCGCTGGTTCGGCACAACAGGGGAACACTGATATCCTGCTGTGGCTTTTGGCTGGGTTGGCCGTATTATGCGTGCTCGGGCTTATCCCGCTATGGCTCTCTGTATGGCGAGCATACAGCGCCACGCCAACCGGCTCGAGCAACACGATTGGTATATCCACGCCGACCTTTACGGTTATCACCAACACTACGCAGTCCAGCAGCAATGGGCTACTGAAAGTCCCTATCCTGACCAACAAGACGCTGACACAGGCCAACCAGGAACTAGCGGCATTAGGCTTGCAGGATCGAGTAGTTGAAGAACGCCCGGACGTGAATGCTACCGAGACGCTGGTGCTCGAGCAGCGGCCAGTCCCCGGAACTCAGGTTTCGGCTGGTAGTTTTGTGGAGCTGGTGGTCAGTAAACCCACTCAGTCACAGACGGTGCCCGAAGATCTGATCGGACAGATTCTTACCGACGGTTTAAGCCAGACCTTACACACAGTGGGTTGGAATGTGGTCCGTGATGAGACATTCAACACACTGCCCGAAAACACCATCATCAACTTGAACCCGCCGCCAGGCTCAAAGCTGGCGCTGGGTGAGAATCTCACGGTAACTGTGAGCACAGGTGGCAGGATAGACTTGAACGTGAACATGGATCCGGTGATCATCGATAATGCCCATTTCAGGCAAACGCTTTACTACCCAGGTCAACCGATCCAGTTCAGTGTCCAGTGGCGCGCTGTGGCGAGAGTTACTCATGACTACCGCGTGTTTGTGCACTTTCTAAACATGAACGGCTCGCCGGTGCAAGGTGTCATCACTCATGCCGACCGCACCCCGGAGAATAACGGTGTACCTTCGCCAACATCTTCATGGAGCGCGGGAACCGTTGTCAACGATCAATATGAAGTCGACCTACCCGCGAACATAGCTGCAGGCCGTTATCGCATTGAGATTGGGCTCTATGACGATCAGGGCCGCTTAACTGTTCAGGATTATGGCAATACTCCACCCCAACCAGCCGGGGTAAACAGCGTACTCGTCGAGGTCATCAGCGTTCAATAACCGTTGTTTGCTATAACGACGTGCGACAAATCACGTGGTTACCCAGTCCTGTTGCTACTTTGGGATGAGAGATTCGTGGTACGAATGTCACGTTGACGAAAGTGCTGCGTACCCCCATGATTATGCAGGTGGCAATAGTCGGCGTTCATGCTCGCCGATCGAGCGGTAGTACCTGGAAAAACCAAACCACGCCCAAAGCGGTGAGGTCAGCGTCGCAAGCTCAAGATCGTAGCGAATTGGTCAGTATAGATGCGATAAAGGCTGGCAACTGCGACGTGCTCCAGCACCTGGTGGATGCATACCAGTCGGTGGTCTACATTTGGCGCTGCGCATAGTTGGCAACGAGCATGCGAAGGACGCGGCACAAGAGGCCTATGTTCACGCCTTTACACGCTTGCGCTCATATGGCTGGGAGTGGCGCTATAAAACCTGGACGTTGATCTTTCTGGCTACTCTGGCTGCCACGGTGTTGATGCTTGTGGGGTTTTGCGAACTGTCAATGCTCTATCTGCCACCCGATGCCATATCGCACATGGCACCACTGGTCATGGCAGCTATCGTGCGCGCGACAATAGAAATCTGCCAGGATTGTGGCTTGGCCAATTACTCTCTATTACACATGTTGGTGTCTCAATCCATTATCTGGCCGGCAGCACTGATCATCCTGTCAATCATCTCGTTGTGGGCTTATCATCCAACTATTACTACTGCCCGCCCTGCGCCTCGTATTCGCTTGTGCCAAATTCATTACAATATGCCCTTAATATGGGTAAACCCCTGATATTCATTCCAACACCTGTCCAGGATGAACAACGTCGTTCGTATTGCATGGGTAAGGGATACATAGATTCTGTGATGGCAGCCGGTGGAGTCCCGGTGATGGTACCGGTCACCCTGGTCGAGCATGAAACGCGCGCGCTCTTTGACCAGTGTGCAGGTGTACTGCTGGCTGGTGGTGGAGATATTGATCCACTGATATACCAGGAACCTGTGCACGAGGCAACAAGCAACATTGACCGGGCACGCGACCAGGTTGAGATCGCCGTGGCACGCTGGGCGGTGGATGAAGACAAACCACTTTTTGGCATCTGCCGGGGGATCCAGTCGCTAAACGTGGCGTTTGGTGGCACTTTGGTACAAGATATACCCAGCCAATGGCAAAATGCCATCCACCATAACGGCCACTATAACGGAGCAAGACGCGATGAAGTGCTGCACACTATTGAATTAGTACCTGGTTCACGAGCATTTCATATACTGGGCGGTAGCCAGGTTGGTGTTAACAGCTTTCATCACCAGGCTGTGAAGGACCCGGCTGGCGGGCTGGTTGCTACAGCCCGTGCACCGGATGGCATCATCGAGACGCTCGAATTACCAGGGAAACGCTTTGTAGTGGGCGTACAGTGGCATCCAGAGGAAATGACGCAGTCTCATCAGGAAATGCTGAATTTATTCGTCGCGTTCATCGATGCTGCCAGCAAAGCTGGGACGCAATAATATGAACTCGGCGTAATTAATTGGTAAGCGAGCCATGGATAAACAGGAAATGATCGCCACGATCAACCGGGAGCGTGAAAACCTTGAGCACGTGATTGGTGCGCTCACCCCCGGGCAAGTAACAGAACCTGATCAAATCGGCACTTGGTCGGTGAAGGATGTTGTAGCCCATCTGGCCATATGGACATCACGCTGTGTGACCGTGCTCTTTAATGCAGAGCAAGGTCAGGATCCCGAAGATATCGACGCCATGTTCGACCGCTATGATGCACTGAACGCCGAGGATTACCAGGCACAGAAGGAACGACCTTTTGATCGTGTCCTGGCGGATTATCGCGGAGCGCAGCGACAGTTGCTGCGCCGGCTCGATGCATGGAAGGAAGATGTCCTATTCGATAAAGCTCGCTTCCACTGGTTGCGTGGCAAGTGCATGGGCGAATTTGTTATGCTGTTGGTCACCGACCATGAAGCAGAGCATTGCAAGGAAATCAGGCAACTGGGGTTGTGAGGCGCCGCTCGTTTAGCGCTTGACAATCCGCCTGTCTCCAGTAAAATTCCTTTGCTCGAACCATGGCGGCTTAAGCGGCTTTCGGCCGACGCCGACGTAGCTCAGTTGGTAGAGCACACGACTGAAAATCGTGGGGTCAACAGTTCGAGACTGTTCGTCGGCATTGATCAGTCGTGCGCTGATGCGCGGGTGTGGCTCAGTGGTAGAGCGTCTCCTTGCCAAGGAGAAGGTCGCGGGTTCAAATCCCGTCGCCCGCTTGCAGGACCGTAAAGCGGTCGTCTCCCTCACCCATCCGTCGAATGCAGGCGGTTGGGTGCGCTTTTTCCCCCATTTGAGAAGGTAAACAGCCTCTTCTTCGTGCCTTTCCATCACGGCGCACTCATTTTTATGAATAACGGCACACTTCCTTATTAAGGAGCACCTCTTCCTCCTCCTCTCGGTGCGACCGCGCAGCGGACGCTCCTGCGATACGTGCAAGTACTCCGGCCCAAGCCCATGCGGGAAGACAGCGACACGGTCTTCCTCTCATTGGACGGCTATCCCCTCCGAGTATAAATGCTATGGTGCGTATCATGCACTGGCTGGGGCAGAACAAGGGTGTGCCGCGCCCGTACGCGCACCACAAGTTCAGCCTGGTGGATATGCTGGGCGTCATCTATAGCTACCACGGGAACCGCAAGATGACCGCCCCAACCGGAGCGAGAATGGGGCTGGCCTTGGCGCAGAAAGCCAAAGCATCCTGCGAATACCAGCGCAGCTAAATATCCACCAGCGCACTGGAGCTCTCCATCGCCAGGACCTCGGCCTCGATTCCCTCTAACTGGTGGCTCAAGCCCGCTTCGCGCGCGATCTGGCGCGCCTCACCGATGAAGTGGTGCCAGCCGGTCAGGTCTTGGGTGTGCCGGCTCAGCGTGGCGTACCGGCGCAGGAACAGGACGTGGTGTAGCGGTCCCATGGCACGGATTTCGCTCAGCCGCGCCGCCTCCTGGTCCAAGACACGCCGCGCGTCTTTGTAGTTCGCGTGCCGGATGTAGGCGTCTGCGAGCGCCTCCGTCAAAAGCCACAGGTGCAACGGCCCGTCGACAGCACCCACCCTTTCGATGAGGTTACGGTTGTCATCGGCGATGTTCTCGACCTCGGTGATCGAGAAGCGAGGCGTCTGCGCGAGGGCTTTGACCTTGTCGTGCAGGAGGAGACTCTTCACTATGCCACCGAGCTGGCCCACCGGCTTCAGCGCCTCCACCTGCGTGTACACGCGCAGCGACTCGCGATACTGGCCCAGGTTGAAATAGGCCACCCCCTGCTGGCGCAGCATATTCATGACGAGGAATTCGTAGCGTTCGCGCTCCGCAGGCAAGGGTTCGTAACAATCCAGGACGGCACCGGCCAGCTTGGCGTGCCATAGTGCGTCGTCGGCGCGGTTGAGCACCAACTGGCAGTCGGTGACGAAGTCACACAGATCCACGTAGGCGAGGGGACTGGTGTCTGCGGGGGCGGCGCGCAATGCCAGCTTGGCGGCGTTGACGGCCGCAATGTAGGAGTGGTTGGCGCATGTCGCGGTGGAGGCGTACATGGCCTGGCTGTGGATAGCCCGGATCTCCTGGGCCACCTCACTGAGCGGGCGGTCGAACAGCTCCTGGTGTGCCACTTGCGCGGCCCACAGCCGCTTTTCGTGAGCAAGCGTCAGGTGCTCCAGGAGGCTGGCCTGAATATCCGGCGACGCATCCAGAGACGCCACGATGCGCTCCGCCACCTTCATTGACGGCGTGTGCGCGATGCTCGCGTCCGATTGGTCACGATCCAGCTTGAGGAGATAGCTCAGGTACGGCGCGCTGATCTGAGCTTGCTGAGCCAAAGCATGCTTACTGCCCGGAACACGCAGGAGACTATTCAACAGCGCGACATAAGTCTCGCGATGCAGTTGTGCTTCGATGGCACTGGCCAGGAAGTGCATAGGCCCAGCCGGAAAAACGAGCAGCGATTTAAACCATTTCCTATAACTGGCGAGCTAAACTTCAGGATTATACATGAAGGGCGCATGTCGAGCTTGGCCGCTCGAAGCTGTTGGCGGCACCGTCGGGATGAGCGCTCGCTGCCTTCCACCATCACCATATTCTGCGTCAGCGC
>JAJYKL010000113.1 GCA_021788625.1 Chloroflexota bacterium | reverse complement strand
GTATGGTCATCGTCACTGGTGGTAATGGTTATGTGGCCACCTATACGCTACAGCAGCTAATCAGGACTAATAACGAATCGGTGTCAGCGCTGGTACGTAGTGAGGCACACTTCGATAAGGTACACAACCTGGGCGCGTTACCAGTGAAGGGAGATGTCACAGACACGTCCTCACTGGACGCTGCATTTAAAGGTGTCGACCGGGTCATTCACCTGGCAGCCGTCAACCGTGATCGAGGACGAAGTACCATGAATGCGGTGAACGCACAAGGTACGATAAATGTAGTTGATGCGGCCAGGCGTGCCGGCGTTAAACAATTGGTCACGGTGGTGGGGTTGGGCGCGGATGCCACGAAAACATATCCTCTGGCCAGAACGCAGGGGGTGGGCGTTGATTATCTGGTGCATAGCGGCCTGCCGTATACTGTTTTAGAGGCATCTGTCATCTTTGGCCCAGGGGACGAGTTCATCAACACGCTGGCAGGGATGGCACGTATCCCACCCTTTGTGATCGTGCCAGGGGACGGCAGGACGAAGTTCCAACCCATCGCAGTGCAGGACGTGGCAGCGTGCGTGGTCCGCTCGTTGAATAATCAGGCCGTACTGGGGACACAACAGCAGATTTGCGGTACGCAAGTGCTGACACTCGAGGCTATCATTGATGCGATCCTAAGGGAGCTGAATTTGAGGCGGGTGAAAATCCATGTGCCTGTGCGCCTGCTGCGAGTCGCTGTACAAGCAATGGATAAGCTGCTCCCAAGGGCGCCTGTCACACCCAGTCTGCTGGCTCAACTGGGTGTGGACAATGTGGCCACCATGAACACGATCGAGTCTGTATTTGGAATAAAACCAATGCGCTTGGCAGACGGAATCGCGTACGTGCATGATATGCGCTTGGGAGCGCTGGTACGCCGTTCACTCGGCATGGCCAACTATCGTTAATTCTCCACCTCACAGTTAAAGAATGCATGTCTAGTACCTTTCAGGCGGGGCATGTCGTATTGGTGGTATTATTCGTTCACCTCATGGTTTGCACATATTGGATCGCCGTAAACAGGTTGATCTTGGTAGTTCAAGACGCAAGTCTGTTATGAAGCCATCTGTGGTGGAGGGTTTATGCGAATCAACACGGAAGGGTCATGGCAGCCTGATAATCCCCATGCGAAGCACTCTGGTGAATCGTACATACCTGATCCTACGCGATAGTCATGTCTGTAAAGGTGGAATCATATAGGCATATTCGACTGCTTTTCGATAAAGGTTTATTGCACTGTGCCTGTGTAGTACGTCATTAACATTTTCACGTGCTCGCCCGATTGGTCAGGTTACAGCATGGGCATGAGCACGGTGTTTTGCTAGTCAACGACTCTCCGCGTCGGTTTGTATGGGTTGGTTGTAAAACGACTGTGGCGTATTGTGACGAGTAGGGTCTGCACTAGACCGGAGCCCGGTGGTCCCCCCCCCACCCACTGGGCTCCGGTTATTGAACTTGTCTAGATCCGATATCTCCGTAGATTAGGGGCATCCTGATTGGAAAAAAGGAAACGCCCCCAGGTGACTGCCTCCTGGGAGCGTTTCAGTTCGGCGTTTATTCGTTGAAATAACTGAGTAGCTTACTGGGTTGTGTTGATGAGCGCTGGCACAATGAAGATGGCTGAGAAGATTCCAGTGATGATCGCAGCGATGATGAAGCCGATGATCCATGCAATGATCGCTGTAATCAGTGCCTTTGTTGTGTCAAAACCAGCTGCTTCGCGGATGCCGATGATGTTGGCGATGGCTTGCAGGATTCCGCCGATGAGGCTGCCGATGACGGGAATGATACCCAGAATGCGGAAGACATTGGTATAACCTGTCACGCGGAGCATTTCAGACGTATCTGTGTCACCTTTAAAGAGCTGTTTGGCAACGAACGCCAATACCCAGGATGAAACAACCCACAAGACCAACTGAATGACGATGTTCGTGACGAGTTCGAATATAAGGTTCCCGCTGATCACTCCCACGAGCAGACCCGTGACAACCGATATGACCACAACGATTATCAGGGCAGTCGTCGTTGCAGTCTTGTCCTCTGCCACTTCCTTATAAACAGGTGCTTTAAATGTTACGATTCCTACGAGGCGGTTCATCAACGTCTGTTGCGCTTGCGCTTGCATTTCTGACCTCCTGCAATCGAAACCTGCTGTAGATGATAGATTGAACGTCAACTGTGGCAGCCCAATTGACACCTTGGCACGCTGTTATTCTATCTGAATAACAGCACAAATGCTACTGGTTTGTAAACCCCATAGCGTGGTGTTCGTTACGGCTAAAGTGGCTTAATGAATAACCACGCTGATACGATAAGCCCCGCGATAACCACAAAACCGCGCACATAATCCTGGTTGACGCGCTTGGCTAGGCGGGCACCCGTATACCCCCCGATAACCGCGCCAATAGCCATTAAGATTGCAAGAGGCCAATTAACCTGATTTCGGAGGACGAAATATACAAGCGCGACACTGTTGATTGCTGCTGCAAGGGCGGTCTTGACTGCATTCATACGATGGATATTGTGTAGTCCCATTATGCTGAGTGAAGCTAACATAAGTATGCCAATGCCTGCACCGAAGTAGCCCCCATAGGTAGCCACTATCAATTGAAAGAGCACACCCCAAATGTTGCCTGCCCAGGAGACTGGCTTTTCGGTGTCGCCGTTCTGCCGTGAAAGGCGGTTAAACAGGCTGCGCCCTGCAAAAAGCAGTGTGGCGAACAGAACCAGATAGGGAACAATGATCCCGAAGACCTGCGGATCGGCGATCAATGCCACTGCTCCAAGCAACCCACCGACGATGCTGGGAACCGTCAAAGTGAGAAGTAGCTTGCGCTGGTCGGGAATGTCCTGCCGATAGGCTATGGCACTGCTGATGGATCCGGGTAGCAGTGCTGCCGTATTGGTCGCATTGGCAATCACGGGTGACACACCAAAGGCCAACAATGAAGGGAACGCGATGAGTGTGCCGCCTCCTGCCACGGAGTTGATCGCTCCACCTAACACAGCTGCTACGAAGAGGAGAATGAGGCCAGGAATATTCATGATTATCTAAATGGAGTTTTCTACGATTGCCTAGAGGGTAAACTGTCCGTCCTTGTAAAACACGGTACCATCGGCGCTTAGGATGCCGTTTTGCATGCCGGCGATCATGTCCCAATGTACGGCGCTCTTATTGACGGCACCTGTATCGGGGTAGCCTGAGCCGGCAGCCAGATGAATGGTGCCGCCGATTTTTTCGTCAAACAGAATGTTGCGTGAAAATCGCTGGATGCCATAGTTGGTGCCGATGGCGAATTCACCCAGCGTACGCGAACCAGAGTCGGTATCCAGCACTTTGTTCAGGAATGCTTCGTTTTTCTCGGCAGTGGCTTTGACAATGCGCCCGTGCTCGAACCACAGTTGTACGCCACTAACCTCTCGACCATTGTAAATGGCAGGGTAGGAGAAGCGGATCCAGCCGTTGACTGAGTCTTCCACCGGGCCAGTAAATATCTCACCATCGGGTAGATTGCGTTTTCCATCGGCGTTCAGGAAGGTTCGCCCGTCGATGCTGAGGGTCAGATCGGCGTTTGTTCCTTGAACCTTCACCTCATGCTTGCCATGCAGGAAGTCCACGTAGCGCTGTTGCAGGCGACCCTGTTCACGCCAGCGCTCGACGGGGTCGGGAGCGTTAACCAGGCACGCTGAAAATACGAATTCAGTGTACTCGTCCAGGCTCATTTCAGCATCCATGGCATAGGCATCGGTAGGGAACTGGGTGACGCACCAGTTGTACTTACCCTCCGCTGACAATTCCATGCGCTTGTTGAGGATTGGTCGCTGGGCGGCTTGCTGACGCACCACAGCGGACGGGTCAGCGCTCGAAAGCCGGCGGGTGTTGCTATCCGCACCAATACGGATATAAGCGTCGAATTGCTCGACAGAGATGCGGTCCACTGGCGAGACAAAGTCCAGTTGTTCACCGTGTGCGTACTTGTAGAAAACCTCACTTGCACCTGGGACATCGGCCCGCAGAAAGGCATTGCCACCGGCTTTCAATATTTCCCGATACAGCGCCAGCAGCAGGGGTTGTGCACCAAACCCTGAGCTCCACACGTAGACCGTCTGGCCGGGTTTCATGTCGATGGAGTAGTTAACGATCACCTGCGCCATCCTGTCATATCGCGCATCATACATATTGATCCAATGTCCTTTTTTAAGCTGGGGTAATTGTACGATTGCTGTGGTCGCCATGCGTGAACTGAGTTAGTGTCAGATAATCAGGGGCACGCACATGCCTGTCTGTCTGGCCTGTCAAGATACCGGCGTCATGCGGAGGAGTGGCAAGAGGTAAATCTGCGAGCAGACATGACCGAAGAATCAATGCCATACTTGGCACCTAACGAGGATTTTTCATGATAGCCGAACCATTCACCACAATACGCGAGCTTGGCGACGGACTGATCTTGCGGCCTGGACGCATCGAAGATACTGAGGAATTGGCTGCCTTCAATGCTTACATTTTTCGGAACCGCGAAACGAACGAGCCCATTGATCGGCTGGCGTGGTGGACGCGCGACTTAATGACGCATCACATCAGCGTCTGCCCAGGCGATTTCACTGTCGTTGAAGACATCCGCGCGCACAAAATCGTCTCCTCGCTAGTGTGGATCTCACAAGTCTGGAGCTACTATGGGATTGATTTTAAGGTAGGTCGGCCGGAGATGGTGGGCACACATCCCGACTATCGCAACCGTGGCTTGATGCGAGCCCAGTTCCAATTAGCCCATGAGTGGAGCGCACAACGAGGCGAGCTGATGCAGGTCATTACAGGCATCCCCTACTTCTATCGCCAGTTCGGTTATGAGATGGCCGTTACACTCGGTGCAGGTCGTTCCGGCTACAAGCCGCAGGTACCGGCATTGAAGAAAGACCAGGCTGAGCCCTACGTCTTGCGTCCGGCCAAGTTGGATGATATCCCATTCATCAGGCATCTTTATGCCGAGCGTTCCGAACGGTACCTGCTGGATTGCGTGCGCGACGAGAACCAGTGGCGCTACGAACTGACTGGCAAAAGTGAGAAGAATGTGAGCCGTTTGGAATTTCGCATTATCGAAACACCTCAGCGCCAGCCAGTGGGCATGCTGGTGCATAGTGCCACACAATGGGGCCAGACGATTACGGCACAGGGTTACGAGCTAGAACCCGGTGTGTCGTGGCTGGACGTATCACCCAGTGTGATCCGTTACCTGTGGAACACCGGGCAGGTTTACAACACACGCGATGGGAAAGATGGGGTTTCCGAGTTCCGCTTCGAGCTGGGGATGGAGCATCCGTTCTATAAAGCAATGCGGGACCACCTGCCGAACGTGGGTCGCTCATATGCCTGGTACATCCGGGTGCCAGATATCACATCATTCCTGCGTCACATTATTCCAGCCCTGGAGCGAAACCTGAATAGGTCGGTGGCGGTCCATTACACGGGTGAATATAAACTGAGCTTTTACCGCTCAGGAGTGAGCCTGGTTCTAGAAGGCGGGCAGATCAGGACTGTTGAGCCGTGGCAGCCAACGGCCGATGACGGTGGCAATGCAGCCTTTCCAGGCTTGACCTTCATACAGATATTGTTCGGATACCGCTCGTTGGACGAACTAAACGACGCCTTCCCCGACTGTTGGGCTGGCGGTAACGCGATGCGTGTACTCACCGACGCACTCTTCCCCAAGCGAGCTTCTGACGTGTGGCCTGTTGCGTGAGGCACCCATCCTTGACTCCATAATCGTCTCCTAGATGTCTGGACAGCGTGTCGCGCCTTTCAGCAATGAGGGACGGGAGCAGGAGATGCGTTATTCCGGCATTGGCTTGACTGATTTATGGCAGCATGATATAAGGTCTTTGATCGTAATGGAAGGAGCATATCCGAAAAAACGATCAGGCGAGGTATAAGCAGTGATACGCTTTCAATACAACTTTACGAACAGAAGGAGCATGCCTGTTGCCTGACTGATACGCTCTGTAGAACTATTTTTTTGGCCGTGGGCACTGTTTCTGTCCACGGCCTTTTTTATCCCACCACGCAGCAAATAACACGCAAAAGGCTTGAGGCATGGAGCAGTGACCTGTATGAACCGTAAGGAACTATAACGCCCATGCTAAATGTGAATCGTGTTTCGAAGACTTATGGAATCCAGACCATCTTGGCAGATGTCTCATTTATCATTAACTCGAGCGATCGCATTGGTCTGGTAGGGCCGAATGGCTGTGGCAAGACCACACTTCTGCGCATCATCGCCGGTCTGGACCGGCCTGACGCGGGTCATATTGCAGTCGAGACAGGTGTGACGATTGGTTACCTGGCCCAGGGGTTGGAACCTGCCTTTGGTAACACCCTGCGGGAGGTGATCGTATCTGGCATCCATGGCTTACAAGCAGCCCAGCAGCGGGTCGAACGACTGGTTGAGCAAATGGCTGCTGAGAATCCCTCGACCCAGATTCTCAGTGAATACGGTGAAGCCATGGAACACTTCGAAGCATTAGGGGGGTACCACATAGAACGACGCAGCAGTCCCATACTCGCTGGTTTAGGTCTCTCCGGTGTGAATCCAGATATCCCTGTACAACGACTCAGCGGTGGGCAACGCACACGATTAGGCCTGGCCCGGTTATTGGTTGCCGAGCCTAATCTCCTGCTTCTCGACGAGCCCACCAACCACCTGGACATCGAAGCACTGGAATGGCTGGAGTCGTTCCTGGCAACATACCGTGGCGCGTCACTGGTCGTCTCACATGATCGTACATTCCTGAACAACACTGTATCGCGTATCCTGTCGCTCGATGCACAGACGCACCACCTGGCTGAGTATGCCGGTGACTACACCGATTTTGAGCTGGCCAAAGCGGCTGAGCGAGACCACCAGTGGATGGTATGGAAGGATCAGCAAGACGAGATAGCGCGCCTGAGAGCGGCAGCGCGTCATATGCGTGGGCTGGCCACCTATCGTAAAGGGGGCAAAGCTGACCCGACTGTGCACGGCGATAAATTTGCCGCGGGTAAACACGGCTTTTTTGCCAACCGCGGCCTGGAGACCACTCGCCGGGCTAAACGCATCGAGCAGCGTATCGATAAGTTACTTAACGAGGACCGGGTTGACAAGCCCAAGAGCACCTGGCAAATGAAGCTGGACTTCGGCGAGATGACGCGCGGCGGTCAGATCGTAGTCGCACTGGAAGATGTCGGGCATGCCTTCGGGGAGAAAGTTCTGTTCCATCATGTGAATTTAGTGCTTCGTCACGGTGATCGCATAGCACTGGTCGGTTCAAACGGCACAGGTAAAACTACGCTCCTTCGTTCGATTGTCGGGGAAATTAAGCCTGTAGAAGGCTATGTGCGCATTGGCTCTGGAGTACGTATTGGATATATGCCACAGGAACACGAAACAATTGACCCAGCCGCCACTGCCCTGACCAGTATTCAGGCATTATCACCCATGAACGAGACAGAGACGCGCAACTTTCTGCACTATTTCCTCTTTGAAGGCGATGATGTATTCACACCTGCAGGTTTATTGAGCTTTGGTGAAAAGGCGCGCCTGATTTTAGCGAGATTAGTGGTAAGCGGAGTAAACTGCCTGTTACTGGACGAGCCGGTGAACCATTTGGATATTCCCTCACGCGAGCGCTTCGAGGCGGCGCTGGATGCCTTCCCTGGCACAGTGCTGGTGGCGGTTCACGACCGTGCCTTTATTGAGCGTTTTGCGTCGGCATTGTGGGTGCTGGAAGAGCAGACAATTCGGCTACGCCAACCGGACTGAAGCAGCTTGCGAGTGAACAAAGGTGTGGGGCATTTGTCCTGAGATTGTCGAAGGATAGTTCGGCAGGCTCACCATGATCATCCTGAGTTTGTCGAAGGACAGCAAGCTCACCATGACTGCCACATGGCGGCTGGGAACCTTGCAGTTAACTGCAAGTCGTCTCAGGTTTATATTGAGTGAACCTATGCAAAAAACGGGACACAGTAGGTCACACGCAACAACTTATGTTCGCTGCGCTGCACAATATGCGCGTATCGATTCTTCAGCTACCAGCCAAGGGCTGTTCTCGCCACTGCCCTGGCGCTGACATATCAACCTGCCGTCGTGGCAGAGCTGCTGGATTGTGCGCACTGGCACGCGGAAGCGGTCACTGGCAGATTTGACCGAAATATAGTGCCACTTTTGGGTTCCAAGCATGCGTGAGCTGCCGACGTATTGTAGATGCACCTTATCCCGGCTGCGGCCGTGCTCATCGGAAGATGAGAGGATGAATTCCTGTTCGATTGCCGTGATCCTCTTGTTACCAGCTGGAACGCTAAATACACGCTGGGGCTTCTTTTGTGCGATGATGTTAAGCAGCGTCTGCACAGGTTTCATAGTTCGTCGTCCTCTCTAATCAGCTTCAATACCTTCAGTATTGTCTTGGCTCCCCCGCGCTTGATCAAAGCCAGGTCATAGCCTTCGGCCAGACCATTGCCCACGTAATTCAGAACCTTGCCGCGTAATTGTTCCGCCTGGGCATCGTCCACCTCGGGGTAGCGCATGCGGATGGCCTCGTCAATCTTGGCGACTGCTTCCTCAGTATCACGGTTCTGAAGGCTAGTCCTTTTCACTCCGCACCCCCAGCACCTTGTGTTCCTCACGTAATACCATGGAGCTGTTATTACCAAGTCTTAACCGATCGATGACTCGCGACTCCATCGGAATATCATCACTGTCGGTACGCATGCGCTCGATTTGCAGTTGCGTCTTCTCTGTGTAGGCTTCCATCTGCCGAATCTCGGCTTCGGTCTTGCGGCGAGTAAGTAAATGGCTCAATACAGCAACCAACAATCCACTGAGGAGTCCGCCAACCAGTGCAATGATCAGGGCACTTTCAATGTTGCTATCCATGTACCTTCTGGCTCCATACCAAAAGCTGACACTATTGTTACCCTTAGCTCGACTGACGCAACACAAATATACACCAGAAGTCTTCACCTGGAGCAGCTCAAGTCCAGGCGAAAAAGGATCGAAAAGCGCACACGAAAGGCGTTATACAGGTCAAACCCAGAAGAGCGTGCACAAAACCTGTGCCCGATGTGCCGTAACGGATCTGATTGCCTGTATGGATTACCGGCGGATGGAAACCAGCGTGCCGACGGTTGTCCAGCGATAAATCCAAGCTGCATCTGCATAGCGTCTCATTACAACGCAGCTGAGGGATGTTGTAGCGATAACCCTCCCGTAGCGGCCAATTTCAGGGCCGTGAATGCCGTTTTGTATCCGTCCGACATAGTAAATACCCATCCAGTAAGACAGGCGCCATCCTGGGATAACGGAACCAACCAGGCCTAGCTTGTTCTGAATGCGAAAAGTGCCAATGCGTGTGCCACGGGCATTTACAGGTGCCCAATAAACCAGCCTGTTGCCTTGATAAGCATAAAGCCGCTGCCACCTTAAACTCACGATGATGATCTTTCCGCTGGCTGCTTGAACGGGTGCAGCCCAAGCAAAAACCGCCACTGCCAGAATACAAGCCAGGAAAAGATGAACAAAATTCTTGCGTCCCATGTTATCCCTATCCTTTGTGCCCCAAACCGGTTTCGGATGCAAGTTACGAGATTGTAATTATTTATATACGCATATACGGTTCCGTCAAGCCAGTTGATATGGCTCAGTCTTGTCTGAAGCTAGTGCAATGGGATGGCATATGCCAGAACATGCCCCAACACACTCCGGAATTTAGATAGATACACGGCCTACAACGAGCCGGCAGCATTTGATTCACCAGATATACCCAGACCTCAGGCTTGTTATCGGGTGTGGGGTCATTTTAATAATAACGCACGATGGATATAACCAACCATGCACCGAGCATGACCACTGCCGCGAAGCCGACCACTGCCAGGATAAGCAGGACACTATTACCGACTGCGATCAGTACTGGCAACGCAATGCCCAAGATGAGTGTGGCCAGAAGGATGCTGAGTGACAGTCTGGTAACCAGCCGGTCCACGCGATCCATGATCTGTTTGGGCAGCTCTATACGCAAACTCACCGGTAGTTCGCAGCGCTCGATATCGCGGATCATGTTCACGCTCACGAATGGAATGTCAGTCAGTAACGTCCCCCACGCTTCCATCCCAGAAAGCATCCCTGGCCCCCACGTTTTGGGTGGCCACAGCTCCCTCACCAGGTCATCAATAAAAGGTTTAGACACCTCGATAAAATTGAATTCGGGGTCCAGCGATTAGCCTAAGCCTTCCAGCATGCCCATCGTTTTTGAGACCAGCCACAAATCGCCAGGTAAGTGCAGATGGTGCCCGCCATAGTGGGCTCGCTCAAGGGCGTCCAGGTCGTTTATCTTGATGCTGTGGATTAGCTCCATGACCAATCCACGATGCGGGGTGTACTGCCAGTACCCGTTGGGGACGAAAAGCTTGGTCGCGCTGGCGAATTTGGCTCGGAACCGGTCGGCGTTAGGGCCTTCATGGCGATAGTCCAGCTCGTTCCGCATGGTGTAGGCGAACTCAGATACAACATCCACGGGGCTGTACACTTCGCCAAGTGTCTGCGCTGCGCGCGGGCAGCCAGGTTTTGCAAGATCTCCAGGTCTGCATTTATGGTGGACTGGACATACGGACGCTGTACCTAAATGACCGCCTGCCAGGATACTCACAGTCTCTCTGTAGCGACCCAGATTGAGTAAGCGGCGAAGGTTATCCAGCATGGCTTCACTCAGTATAATCGCTGCGGACTATCAAACTGAAGTCCAGAGGAGGAATGGCATGTCAGACATCGCCGCGACGAACCCAGCAAATGAAACAGGCATTGGTACTCTTACCATCACGCAGGTGGGTCTGGTTGTACGCAATATTGAACAAACTGCGCGTGCCTTCGCTGCAGTATTTGGTATTCCCGTCCCATCGTCCAACCTTACTGGCAGCCTTGACGAGGCGCACACAGAATATAAAGGCCAGCCCTCTGAGGCACGTGCCAGACTGGCTTTCATCAAAGCAGGTCAGGTGTCCATCGAACTTATCGAACCTATCGGTGGGCCCAGCACCTGGAGAGACTTCCTTGATGAGCATGGCGAGGGTGTGCACCATATTGCCTTCGAGATCAAGGGTATGAACGAGCGGATTACTTACCTGGCAGACAAGGGCGTCCCCCTCGTTCAGCGAGGCGACTACACTGGTGGGTGTTACGCCTATCTCGACGGCACCTCCAGTCTGGGTGTGGTCCTTGAATTGTTGGAAAATTACCGTTAGCGCATCTATCGCTTCATCAGCGCCATGACCTTCATGTGGAACCTGAGGGCATCCTGGATGTGTGTGTCCCAATAGCCCCAGTCGTGCGCGCCATCGAAGCGGCGATAAATGTGCGGAATCCTGTTCTTCAGCAAGTGTGCATGGTAGGCCTGATTGTCATCATACAGGAAGTCGCTC
>JAJYKL010000112.1 GCA_021788625.1 Chloroflexota bacterium | reverse complement strand
CCTTCGACCAGCTCAGGATGATCATGGTGAGCCTTCATGGTGAGCCTGTCGAACCACCATGGGCCGCATCCTTCGACCAGCTCAGGATGATCATGGTGAGCCTTCATGGTGAGCCTGTCGAACCATCATGGGCCGCATCCTTCGACCAGCTCAGGATGATCATGGTGAGCCTTCATGGTGAGCCTGTCGAACCATCTACCTTGCGTTCAATCGCAAGCCGCACTAACCAGCCTGATTCGCGCTTTCGGTGATGAAGGTGCCATGCCAGGTATGCAAGAATACCTGACCACTATAACCGTTCACGCTCAGCATGCCGACCGTTTTGTCATCGCGCATGAAGTCAATTGTGTAGTAACCATAGAAATGCGCTATCTCATCTCCCGCCACCTGGGTACCCGGTAAAACCTGGTCCAGGTAACTCTGAGCGTTCTTCAGCGCGTCTGACGCGCTCACGGGCATGACGGCGCTGGGCCCCTCAGTCGCCGAACCGCCCATCCTCCACCCCATTACGTTGTACATGGGACTGTATTTTGTATTCCACATCATATTAGGACCCGGCTCGGGAGTGACAGCCAGCGTCACGGGGTTCACCAGCAGCTCAAACGCACCGATGCCCGTGCTCTTCTCTTCAATCCGGGCGTAGGCGTTATTACTGAAGATCATTACATGGGCCAGCACGAGGTCAGGGTTGCCGAGTTGCGCCAGGTAGCTGTTCACCGCGCTGGTGGCCTGCTGGATCGAGAGAGGCTGTACGTTCTGCTGAACGCCCGCGCCAAAGCCGTATCCAAAGCCCATCATTCCACCGCCGCCCATCATCCCGGCCCTGCCGTAACGGCCATAAGGCAGCGTCTGAGTGTAGCGCCCCCCAGCACTCAGGCCCGCGGCCGAGGGATTGTAACGGCCCCCACCCATCCGGTACGGCCAGCCGAATGGGCCACCCCCGCTGGCCAGAGCGTTGCCGCCCACAGAGAGAATCAGGCCGGCTCCGATCACCACGGCTACCACCAACAGTACCCGGCGAAACGTACCCTTCATAGCCAACTCCTTATCGTTTGATACGAGCGCCATGTGCACCCATGCGCGCATGCATCAGGACTCAAGGTCATGGCGCATCTGATCGTATTGGTCTTTCGTAATCTCGCCGCGCGCGTAGCGCTGCTTCAGGATCTCTGCCGGTGACTCGGATGCGCCGGCATGGCGCAGCGGTTCGCCGGCGGAGGGATTATGGGCCGCTCTGGGGAAGAGCAGGCTCAACAGCCATATCGCCAACGCAATAACGACCACCCAGAAGATCGCCAT
This sequence comes from Chloroflexota bacterium, assembly GCA_021788625.1. GTDB lineage: Bacteria > Chloroflexota > Anaerolineae > J036 > Brachytrichaceae > CAIXPS01. The sequence continues at coordinate 10,231 of JAJYKL010000112.1, read as the reverse complement.
CATGATCCACCCGAAACCAAAGCCAAAACCCATCATGTCTGTTTCTCCCGCAGGAGCTTCGCTTCCCGAAGCTCACTGCATGTTCTGCTTATCTGTGCAGAATCGTAGCGGATCACGGTAACGGGCGATTGTCACTTGTGTGAAGATTCTATGAAAATCGGTCCCCTGGCATGCAGCCAGCCAGTTCCGCCGCTTGACCTTCTGGCGATGAGAGGCGGTAGACTGAGAACAATGAGGTGAGTATGAACCAGTCACAACGGATCGAGTTCCGCATCGGCGGCATGACCTGCCCAGATTGCCGGCAGCACGTCGTCCACGCGCTTCAGGCCGTACCCGGCGTCTATCAGGTCGATGTGCCAGGGTGGCAATCTGCCCGCGCCACGGTAACCGCCGATGAAGGCGTCGACCTAAAAGCCCTTGTCGCGGCGGTCGAGGCAGCCGGGTACACAGCGACGGTTCAAAGCCAGCACCCTTCTGCTTCGATCGAGGGGAAACCGGCAGGCCATGACGCCGGCTACGATCTGTTAGTCATCGGCGGCGGCTCCGGCGGGTTCGCGGCGGCCATTGCTGCCAGCGACCTGGGGGCCCGCGTGGCCATGATTAATGCGGGCACCATTGGCGGCACCTGCGTCAACGTCGGCTGCATCCCCAGCAAGACGCTGGTCCGAGCCGCTGGCGCGTGGCATGCCGCCGGCCATCACCCCTTTCTAGGCGCGCAAACGGAGCAGGTGAAGCTGGACTGGCCCATGCTCCGCGCTCAGAAGGATGAACTGGTCGCTCACCTGCGCCAGGGCAAATACGTGGATGTATTGGCCGCTTACCCCGACATCACCTTCATCGAGGGACACGCCACTTTCCAGGCGGACGGGACGGTTCGAGTCGGCGAAAAGAGCTACACAGCCAGGCGATATGTCATCGCCACCGGCGCGCAGCCGCGTATGTTGCCCCTGCCCGGACTGGAAGACGCTCAACCCCTGAACAGCACAACGCTGATGGACCTGCAGCAACTGCCGCGCTCATTGATCGTTCTGGGCGGGCGCGCCATCGCGCTGGAACTGGGGCAGGCCATGTCCCGGCTGGGGGTTGAGGTGCTCATCCTGCAGCGCAGCGCCCGCCTGATCCCCGACCACGAGCCGGAGGTCGGCCGTGCCATCCAGGACTACCTCGAACACGATGGCCTCGGCGTCCTCACCGGTGTACAGGTCATCCGGCTCAGCCGCGAGAGCGAGGAGCGGGTGGTGCACGTGCGGGTGATGGGCCAGACGCGCGTGTACCGGGCTGAACAGGTGTTAATGGCATTAGGGCGACAACCCAACACGCGCAACCTCGGGTTGGAACACGTCGGTGTACGGCTGGACGAGAACGGCGCCATTGCCGTCAACGAATACCTGCAAACGAGCAGCCCGACCATCTATGCGACCGGAGACGTCACCACCAACCCGGAGTTTGTCTATGTCGCGGCCATGGGTGGCGCCCTGGCCGCTCGCAACGCGCTGGGAGACCATCAACAGGTGCTGGACCTGTCAGCCATGCCGGCCGTCATCTTTACCGACCCGCAAGTTGCCAGCGTGGGGCTGACCGAAGCCAAGGCCCGGAGCCAGGGGTACCCCACCAAAACCAGCATGATCGGCCTGGAGCATGTCCCACGGGCTCAAGCAGCCCACGACACACGCGGCCTGATCAAGCTCGTCGCCGATGCGTCGAATGGTCGCCTGCTGGGTGCACACATCCTGGCGGCCGAAGCGGGCGAAGTGATCCAGACAGCCACCCTCGCCGTGAAGTTCGGCCTGAGCATTGATGATCTGACCGGCACGCTGTTTCCTTACCTGACTCAGGTTGAGGGCCTGAAGCTGGCCGCCCAGGCGTTCAGCAGAGACGTCACGAAGCTCTCTTGCTGTGCGGCATGACCTCCGGAAGCGTAAATGTAAAAGTGCTGCCCTGCCCCACGCCGGGGCTCTCGGCCCAGATGCGGCCGCCATGAGCCTCAACCAGGTGGCGGCTGATGGTGAGGCCGATGCCGCTTCCGCCGCCGGCGCGTGAGCGCGAGCGGTCCACGCGGTAGAAGCGTTCGAACAAGTGCGGGAGGTGTTCGGCGGAGACGCCCAGCCCCGTGTCGTGCACCGCGACGAATGCCTGGTGGTCGCCAGCCCAGACCCGCACCGTCACACAGCCGCTGGTGGGCGTGTATTGCAGCGCATTACCCAGCAGGTTGACCAGCACCTGCGTGATGCGAGAAGCGTCCATGCGCACAGGCGGCAGGGCAGACGCGACATCCACCTGCAGACAGACGCCTTTGTCGTCGAATTGCACCCGCAGCCGGTCGGCAGCCGCGCGGGCCAGTGCGCCCAGGTCACCCGGGTGCAAGTCCAATGGGATCTGACCCGCCTCGGCGCGTGACAGCTCCTCAAGGTCATGTACCAGCCGCTGCAGGCGGGTGACCTCGCGCTGGACATCCAGGAACGTGGATGGCTCAGCCGGCAGCACACCGTCGACCAGGCCTTCCATCGTGCCGCGGATGCTGCTTAAAGGTGTGCGCAGCTCGTGTGCCACATCGCCGATGAGGGCCATCCTCCGCAGTTCGGTCTGCTCGAGTGTCTCGGCCATCTGGTTGAAGGATTGCGCCAGCGTGCCCAGTTCGTCCTCACCTGGCATCTGGACCCGCTGGTGATAGCTCCCAGCAGCAATACGCCGGCTGACCGTTGTCATGTCGCGTAGTGGCCCCACGATGCGTTTTGCAGTGAAGAGGCTCACGGCCACCGCGGTCATGACCGAGACAGTCGTGGCGACGAGCAGGATTTCGTTGATGGCAGCGACGAAGTTGTCGCGCAGGTTATTGGCCAGCGCAGCACCGGATTGACCGGCTCCGGCTTGACTGGCAATGCCCATTACGGTCTGCATATAGCTGATGTGGCGGCCCAGGATATCCGGCTCGCTGAGCGTGGCCGTCAGAGCCAGTATCAACGCGCCAACCAGAATAATGACCAGGTAGGACAGAAACAGCTTCCAGGCCAGACGCTGGCGGAGGATGGCGAGCAACTTCATACCGGTTCGTCCTCGAAGCGATACCCCGCGCCCCGGACCGTCACAATGAGCGCAGGGTTCGCCGGATCATCCTCCACTTTTCGACGCAGGTGACCCAGGTGTACATCCACGACACGCTCGTCGCCGTAGTAGTCCGCTCCCCACACCTGCTCGATGAGTTGCTCGCGGCTGAGCACGAGCCCGCGATGCCGCGCCAGGGCGTGGAGCAGGTCGAACTCGATGGCCGTCAGATCGAGGGGGGCGTCGTCTCGATAAGCCTGACGAGCGCCGGGGTCGATGCGCAGGCGGCCGAAGGCCAGCACGGGGTCACGGTGGGCGTCGCCACGACCCCGGCGCAGCACAGCCTTGATGCGCGCAACCATCTCGCGAGGGCTGAAGGGTTTCGTCACATAGTCGTCAGACCCGACGGATAGCCCCACGATCTTATCCGTCTCCTCCGACCGGGCAGTGAGCAGGATGACATAGACGGCCGACTCGCGGCGGACTTGCTGGAGCACCTCCAAACCATCCATGCCTGGCAGCATGACGTCGAGCACGATCAGGTCCGGCCTGAACGTGCGTGCGGCTTTGAGCGCAGCAGGGCCATCTGCAGCTGTGAAGACGGCGTAGCCCTCCTGCTCCAGGTAAGCTCTGAGCGTGTCGACGATGGACGGCTCGTCGTCAACGACAAGTATCTTGGCATTTGCCACAAGTAAAATCCTCGCGAATCTCGATGATCGTACCACTGGCGCGCCATTTCTCACTGGAGTCATGCTGTGGAGGGGCCATAACGGGTAGGTGGTGGGGAGGTATGATGAGCCTCATCGTGACGTGCGCCGCACAGGTTGAGTGAGTTCTGAACGTGGAGTGCCACTCATAGATCGTCGGGGTCTGGCTCTCTACAGGAGGAAATCGAAACATGGACGTGAACGAACAGGGGATGAACGAGAGGGAGGAACCCCACCACCCGGACGAGGGTCATGCGGAGCATCATCACAACCCCATGGAACCGATGACCCACCCCTCGCATGATGACGCCGGCACCATGGCACATCAGGATCACGTCGGACATGAGCATGCCACACCAGCGCAAGGCGCATCGCCACAGATGCACCCGCATGAACAGGCGACGGACGCACCACTGCATGACCACGACATGCACGGCAGCCATGAGATGCACGAAGGTCATGGCGACCATGCGGCGCATGTTGACCATGCGGGCCACGAACAGCTCTTCCGCCAGCGCTTTTGGGTATGCCTGGTGCTCTCCATCCCGGTGCTGCTCTATAGCGATGCCGTGCAGAGCTTCTTCCATTTCACCATGCCGGCGTTCCCAGGCAGCACGCTGATCGTGCCCGTCTTTGCCATCATCGTGTTCGTTTACGGCGGGCTGCCTTTCCTGCGCATGGCCGTGCCAGAGCTGCAGAACCATCAGCCAGGCATGATGATGCTGATCTCGCTGGCCATCAGCGTAGCCTTCCTCTACAGCCTGATCGCGTTCCTGTTCATCCCGACACAGATGGGCTTCTTCTGGGAGCTGGTCACGCTGATCGACATCATGCTGCTGGGGCACTGGATCGAGATGCGAAGTGTGCGGCAGGCATCGGGCGCGCTGAACGAGCTGGCCAGGCTGATGCCGGACACGGCCGAGCGCGTCACGCCCGACGGCAGGACCGAGGCGGTGCCGGTGGGCCGGCTGCGCGCGGGCGATGTGGTGCTGGTACGGCCGGGCGCAAGCGTCCCCGCTGACGGCGTGGTGAAGGAGGGCGAGTCGGACGTCAACGAGTCGATGCTCACCGGCGAGTCACGGCCAGTGAAGAAGCACGCCGGCGACAGGGTGGTGGGCGGCTCCATCAACGGTGATGGAAGCTTACGCGTGGCCGTGACGGCCACAGGCGACGCGACGGCGCTGGCGGGCATCATGCACCTGGTGGAGCAGGCACAACAGAGCAAGAGCCGCACGCAGGTGCTGGCCGATCGGGCGGCCGGGTGGCTGTTCTACGTCGCGCTGGGTGTCGCCTTCGTCACGGCCATCGCCTGGACGGTTGCCATCGGGTTCAACGTCGAGGTGATCGCACGCGTGGCGACGGTGCTGGTGATCGCCTGTCCACACGCGTTGGGGCTGGCTGTCCCGCTGGTGGTGGCGATCACGACTTCGCTGGGGGCACGTTCGGGCGTTTTGGTGCGGGACCGCCGCGCGCTGGAGGCAGCACGCACGATCGACACCGTCATCTTCGACAAGACGGGCACACTGACGAAGGGCGAGTTCGGTGTGGCAGGCGCGGCCGTCGCCACAGGCTGGGACGAGACGCGGGTGCTCGCGCTGGCAGCAGCCGTGGAAGGCGACTCGGAACACACCATCGCGAAGGCCATCCGCGACAGCGCCGCGCAGCGCGGGCTGACGCTGCCCAAGGTGAGCGACTTCGAGGCACTGAAGGGGCGAGGCGCAAAAGCCCGCATCGAGGAGAGCGACGTCTTTGTGGGCGGTCCCAGGCTGCTGGAGTCGCTGAACCTGCAACCGCCCGCGGCGCTGGCTACCTTTCGCGACACCGCCAGCGCCAGAGGGCAGAGCATCGTATACCTGGTGGCCGGTGGGTCGGTTGTGGCAACCTTTGCGCTGGCGGACGTCGTGCGCCCCGAGAGCCGGGAGGCTGTCCAACGCCTGCACCGGATGAATGTGCGGGTGGCCATGCTCACCGGCGATAGCCGGCCGGTGGCCCAGGCTGTGGCGGAGGAACTGGGCATCGACCAGTTCTTCGCCGAGGTACTGCCCGAGAACAAGGATCAACAGGTGGCTGCGCTACAACGAGAGGGAAGACATGTGGCGATGGTAGGCGACGGTGTGAACGACGCGCCTGCGCTGACGCGCGCCGACGTGGGCATCGCCATCGGCAGCGGCACCGACGTGGCGGTGGAGTCGGCTGGTATCGTGCTGGTGAAGAACAACCCGCTGGACGTGGTGCGAGTGATCGGCTTAAGTCGGGCCAGCTACCGCAAGATGGTGCAGAACCTGCTGTGGGCGACAGGCTACAATGTGATAGCGCTGCCGCTGGCGGCCGGGGTCTTGGCGCCCGTCGGCATCATCCTCTCGCCGGCTGTCGGCGCGGGGCTGATGTCGTTGAGCACAGTGATCGTGGCACTCAACGCACAGCTCTTGCGGCGCACGGCGCTGGTATGACGGACCCACCCATCCTGTCGGACAAACATTACGACGAGCCGTCGGTCTTCACGGCCGAGAACATGCTGCGCGAGGCGCGGCGGCAGAAAGCACTGGAGTCCGCAACCGTCCCGCCTGTCTGCGTGCTGGACCCCGACGGAGATATCGTGCGCGCGCTCGTCGCGACGGGGCGGGCTCAGCGCGACGAGTTGTGGGCCTGCTATCACACCGACCTGTACCGGTTCACCCAGTCAGAGTCCGGCGAAGCCGAGTTCGGCATTATTGGTTGCGCCGTTGGAGCAGCGTTTGCCGTGCTCGTGGCCGAGGAGCTGTTCGCTTGCGGGTGCCGGCTGCTCATCAGCATTACGTCGTCCGGACAAATCGTGCCGCTCGCCGCCCCGCCCTACTTCATCCTGATCGAGCGGGCCTTGCGCGATGAGGGTACGAGCTATCACTATCTGCCCCCCACTGAGTACAGCGACATCGACTCGGGGCTGCTGGACCTGCTAACCGGCCCTTCGGCAAGTGCTTCGACAAGCTCAGCACAAAGCTCAGGACGTGGCGCGCTCGAACAGGCTCCCGTGCCGGTCTACCGGGGCGCGACGTGGACGACGGACGCACCGTTCCGTGAGACGGCCACCGCCATCGAGCGCTGCCGCAAGCTCGACATCCTGGCGGTGGAGATGGAGGCCGCGGCGCTGTACGCCTTCGCCAGGGCGCGGGAAAAGCCCGTCGTCTGCTTCGCGCACGTGACGAATCAGATGGCGCAGGTCGAGGGCGACTTCGAGAAGGGTGAGGCGAACGGCAGTGCCAACGCGCTGCAGCTCATCGGCGTCGTGGCGCACGTTTGGCTGCATCGTGCGGGCGCTTATTAAGCAACTCGGATTCGGATGAACGTCAAGCACTCCGGATGGCGGGATCGCCGTCCGTGGTACTTACGGCAGCGTCTTCGGGCCGGCGATCCATCATCCGCCGCGCGCGTAACGCGCCCCGTCAATGCCGAAAGACAGTCCGCTCATCGAAGGCGTTGCTCGCTCATTGCGCAGGCCCTTCCTCCATCACCTCGAGTCGCGCGCGAATCTGCGCGATGCGCTCCTCTAACCGCTTCTGGTCGCTGGCAAAGCGAGTCTCGAATTGCTTCAAGCGTACGAAGCCGATGTGGACGCCAGACTGCCCCAGAACCGCTTGCCGCATCTCTTTCACTTCATCCAGTTCTTCGAGCGCGGATTGCAGTGTCCGTTCCAGTTCTTCGTGCGTCATTGCCTCTAGATCCATTCCGTCCATGGTCTTGTCTCAGATATGAAACCAGTTATAGCGTTCCGCCAGCGGACGAACTCACATCACCTGCCGGAGTGGTCCTTATACAAAAGGCCTTCAGGTAATGATCGGTATGCCCAGCCCCTTGCCGCCGAGCGCCAATGCCAACCGCAGTGCCTCACGTCGTGGCCCTTGCGGCGCCAGCCACCACTGCTCGAACAACACCTTACCCAGGTGCCAAGTCCTTCCAGTCGTACGAAGCTGAATCTGTGGCGACGGCTCGGCGTAGAAATTCCCGAACGCAAAACCGGCCCGGCTATCGCCGGCCTCGAGCATGCAATAGCCTGTGCCGGGGAACACGTCCTGGGGGTGCACGCCGGTTATCTCGGATGCGATGTGGCGTGCCACGGCCTCTGCCTGGGCGTGCGCGAACACGCCGGCCTTCGGCAGCATCAGCGGCACGTCCGGCTTCCACCGGCCGGGGATGGAAATGGCCGTCACGTCCCCCAGCGCGAACACGTTTTCCTGTTTCGTCCGGAGTGTCATGCGGTCTGCCGGGATCCAGCCTGCGTCGTTGGCCAGCCCGGCTTCACGTGCCACCTGTGGGCCGCGGTGCGGCGGGATGGCCACGAGCAGGTCGTACCGGAACGACTCTTTGCCGTCGAAGGACAGTTCGCGCGCGGCCGCGTCCACCTTCGTCAGCTTGTGCTGGGGGTGAAAGGCGACGCCTTGCTGAGCCAGCATTTGCTTGACCGCCTCGCCCAGGGCAGGGCCGGCGACTGGCAACGGTTGTGGCTCCGGTGTGAATAGATGCACTTCACCGACCAGGCTGCGCCGCCGCAGCGAGTTCGCAATCAGCATCGCGCCCTCGTGCGGCGCACCCGGGCATTTGTAGGGCAGCCCACCCACCACGACGGCCACGGCGCCGCCCCGGAAACCGCGCAGGGCGTCGCGCAACTTTAACGCGCCGTCGAGGCTGAAATAGGTGTGTGCCCCCTCGGCCAGTCCGGGCACGGCTTCGGGCGCCAGCACCGCGCCAAGGGCGACGACGAGATAGTCATAGGTCAACGCCTGCCCGCCCGCCTGCACCGTGCGGTTCGCCACGTCCACGGCGCCCACCTCGGACAGGGCTACTTCGACGCCGGGCCGCAGCAGGCTGCGTACGTCACACGTGATCTGCTCCGGCCTGCGGTCGCCCGTCATCAGCCACAGGAACGAGGGCGCGAACGCGTGCCGGGCATTCTTCTCGACCAGCACAACACGGTGCTCGCCCGGCAGCAGGCGCCGCAGCGCATTGGCAGCGACCAACCCACCCACACCGCCACCCAGAACGAGGACTGTCTTACCAGCCATCTGACCCTCCTCACTTCCGCCAAGAGATTACAAGACAGGTGAACAAAGTGAAAATGCTTCCTCCAGCTCCGAGCGCACTGAACCCTCAGGCTGCCCCTGGAAGCCGACATTACAGATCGAGATCGCGTTTCATCTCCTCGAATTGCTCCTTGGTGATTTCGCCTTTGGCATAGCGTCGTTTGAGAATGTCGATCAACGATTCATTCTGTTGCGGCGCGCTCGTCGCCGGCATCTGGGCATCATGCTCCGCATGAGTCATATCATGCGTCATGCACCACATTCTGCTGGTCGTCAGCATTTGGGTATCAGGCTCCGAATGAGCCATGTCATGCATCCTGCAGCACATTTCACTCCTCCCGCATTCACTAATTCAGTTCCTTATACTCCATATAGTGGGATCGCTGACCAGGGTACTCACGGCAGCGTTTTGAGATAGGCGAGCAGGTCATTCCACTCATCGTCCGTCAACTGCCAGCGCGGCATCGGCCAGGCAAGTGACTGGCCTTCGGCATCAATCCCCTGGGTCACTGCGCGCCGGATTTGGTCGGCGGTGTACGTGGGACCACGTGTGCCGTCCGGCTCCAGCATGCCCTCCGGGTCGGTGAGGTTGCGGTACGTGATGTTGGGACTGACGAACATCGGCGTGCGCAAACCACGCCCACCTACGCCATGACAACCGGCGCAACTGGCGCTCATCATCATACCGCCGGAAGAGAGGATCGGCTGCCCATCGGGATCGGCGCCTGTCCGGAAAATCCACGCTCCCCGCGCGGCGGGCGTACTCCCCGTAGCGACTGGGGGCGCGATTCCAGAGCTGAACAGTGCCAATCCGACGAGGCCGACGAGGCCGATGATGAGAAACGCTAACCCGGCCAGCAGCAAGCCTTTCCCTTTCATCGTGGACTTACCCCAGATCACGTCGCATCGCTTCATATTGTTCGCGCGTGATCTCGCCTTTGGCGTAGCGTACTTTCAGAATATCCGACGGCGATTCCCCGCTTCGCGCGGCGGTTGTGAATTGACCGGCATTCTGTGCGAACCAGACGACCAGCAGCACCATGCCGATGATGATGAATGCCCCGAAGAGCAGCATCCCAATCCCGCCGAGGAATGGTAAACCAAATCCGCCCATCATCCCCGGCCCCATTATGCCCCAGCTGCCGGGGCCATAACCGCTGGCCAAGGGGAAGAGGATGAACCCACAGGCACCGGTCAGGAGCAGCACGGCCAGCATGCCGATCACGATGGCCCAATTTGATCTGTTCATTTGCCTTACCTCCTTCACCCCTGCTTGCGCAGAGCGCTGACTTGTTCTGCCACCAACTGGACGGCCCGGTCCACCTCATCTTGCGTGGTCCAGCGCCCCAGGCTGAAGCGCACAGCGCCAAGCGCGAGATCAGGAGACACCCCCATGGCCAATAGCACGGACGACGGCTCAGTACG
>JAJYKL010000111.1 GCA_021788625.1 Chloroflexota bacterium | reverse complement strand
GTGGTTTGCACTTCTTCATCACCATGCGCAGTTGACATGAAGCCAGCTTCAAACTGCGAAGGTGCCAGGTATACCCCCTGCTCTAGCAGAGCGTGGAAAAAGCTCGCGTAGGCTGCCGTGTTGGATCTCTTGGCATCTGACCAGTTCGTGACAGGCAGATCATTGAAAAAGGTGGTAAACATCGTGCCTGCGCGGTTAATTGTTGCTTTTGTGCCGCTTGCGCGAGCAGCATCCATGATGCCCTGCACCAGCATCTCGCTGCGATGTGCCATCGCGTCCCATACACCAGGTCGCAGGAGTTCTTCGAGTGTAGCAATTCCAGCACTCATCGCCAATGGGTTGCCCGAAAGGGTTCCCGCCTGGTACATCGGTCCCGCAGGTGCGACCAATTGCATGATATCGCGGCGCCCACCGTAGGCCCCGACGGGTAGCCCGCCACCAATCACCTTACCCAACGCAGTCAAATCAGGCTTGACGCCATAAAGCGCCTGAGCGCCACCAGGATGAACACGGAAGCCCGTCATCACCTCATCGAAAATCAATAACGTTCCGTGTGAGGCAGTTATATCCCGCAAACCTTGCAGGTAACCGTTAATCGGGGGCACCACACCCATGTTTCCAGCCACGGGCTCAACAATTACAGCGGCAATCTCGTGCGGGAATTTCTCGAATAGCTTGATCACTGCATCGATATCGTTATAGGGTGCGGTTAATGTATCACGGACAGTTGCGGGCGGTACGCCCGGTGAGTCGGGCAAACCCAGTGTCGCCACGCCTGAGCCTGCTTGCACCAGTAACATATCTGCGTGTCCGTGATAGCAACCTTCGAACTTTACGATCTTGTCACGACCTGTGAATGCGCGTGCCAAGCGTAGCACGCTCATTGTTGCTTCAGTGCCGGAGTTAACAAAACGCAGCATCTCAAGGTTGGGCATCACTGCCTGTATGATGTGCGCCAGGTCCAATTCGACGGCCGTGGGAGCCCCAAAGCTGGTTCCGCACGCTGCCGTTCGTGTGATTGCCTGAACCACACTGGGATGGGCGTGACCCAACGCAAGTGGCCCCCACGACAGCACATAATCGATAAAGCGATTACCGTCCACATCAATGAGGTAAGCTCCTTCGCCTCGCTCGAAAAACAAAGGTTTACCGCCCACTGCTTTGAATGCCCGCACAGGCGAATTGACGCCACCAGGAAAGCACTGTAGCGATTCGCTAAACAACTGATCGGAGCGCTGAGTATTCATGAACCTCCCATGAAATATGAACTATAAATGGAGGGCTTCGGAAGCCTTTAGGGTTTCGCAATAGGCGTACGTCTTCTCGGCTGCCGCCTCACCTGAAGCAATGCAATCAGGAATACCAATCCCCTGGTATGCAGCACCGGCATAAAAGAGCCCTTCGTGCTTGCGAAACTGATGTTCAATGGTCTTCAGGCGTTGCAAATGTCCGAGTGTGTACTGTGGCATCGCCTTTGGCCAGCGGAAAATGGTTTGCAGGTGAGGCACGGCCGTAATACCCAGCACAGCTCGTAATTCATCGCGCACCAACGCAATCAATTCGTCGTCACTGAGCTCCAACACTGCCTCGTTACCGGCCCTTCCAAGGAAAGCCCTTAATAAAGCATACTGCTGAGGCGCTCGATGTGGGAATTTCGTCGAGGTCCAGGTGCAGGCTAATACCGCCCGCCCCTCGCTACGCGGGACGATGTAGCCATATGAATCGAGTGATCCTGGCACTTGTGAAAGAGGATAAGCCACTGAAACGGTTGCCGTGGATACGTAAGGAATCTCCGTCAAGGCCTTGGCAGCTTCCGGGTCTATCTGATTTACAAGTTGTTCCGTGATGAATGCTGGAGTGGCCAGGATAATCGCATCCGCCATAAATTCCTCGCCATTCTCTCCCGTCACCCGATATCTGGGCATATCAATACCATCATTGGCGGTTACTGCTTTCACACGAGTTTTCAATGTGATTTGCACATCGTGCAGGTCGGATACCACATGTTCCACGATCTCTGTCAGGCCGGTTTCCAGTGTCAGAAACGCCGGCCATTTCTTTACGTTCTGTGTGGCACTTTGCCGTACCGGGTGCGCCCTGGTTGCTAGCATGCTTTTGATCAAGCTACCATGCTCCAACTCGGCTTTACGCAGGTTGGGGAATGTAGCGTCCAGGCTGAGTTGACTACCGTCACCCGCGTAGACACCGCTCATGAGGGGCTCGATCATCCGGTCATATGCTTCGTGACCGAGACGCCGTGAAACGAACGCTTCAAGTGACTCATCGTCCACTTCCTTGCGTGGAGGAACGAGAAACTCCAATCCCATACGCGCCTTGCCCCATGGTGAAATCAACGGTGTTTTCAACATGGGCTCAAAACGCGATGGAATTAGTCCTGTCAATCCTTCCGGGAGCTGGTAGAGCCTGCCACCGCGCATGATGTAGGTACGACTCACCTTGCGGTTGGTGCCATGCAACCGGTTTTCAAGGCCCAACTCGCGGCATAATCCCAACCCGCGTGGCTTATAAGACAGGAAGGAGTCAGGACCGCCTTCGATTACGAAGCCATCTTCCCTGACTGTGCTGATCTTCCCACCAAGTCGATCGTCGCTCTCAATCAGAAATACAGCGATATCTGGCGAATGATACCGGAGGCGCCGTGCAGCAGCCAGCCCGGTAATACCCCCGCCGACAATAACCACCGTCTTGCGTCGTTCACCTATCATGTCCATTGAGCCTTTGTCGCCTCGCCTCGAACCAAATCCGCCAGGCTATTTATCATTTCTGGCGCCGTATTAAGCATCTCAGTACGTTCCAGGTGCATACCAAGCGAGCGAGCCTGGCGCTGGTAGGCTATGTCAATGTCGTACAGGATCTCCACATGTTCTGCGATAAAACCAATGGGGGCGATGAGGATATTTTTATGCCCGACTGATGCGAGGCGGTCCAGAATGTCGCTGACGTCGGGTTCCAACCATGGCTCAGGCGACATGGCAGCGGACTGGTAAGCAACTAGAGATGTACATTCACCCAACCGCTGGTTCAGTGCCTCGACAGTCTGGTGTAGCTGGTCGGGGTAGGCATCATGCCATTCCTTTATGCGTCGGGGCAGGCTGTGAGCAGTGCAAAGAATGGGCACTCTGCTACGCTCCTCAACTGGGAATCCCTGCAAGGAATGGTTTATCCGGTTAGCGAGCGCGTCAAGATAGCCAGGCAACAGATGCCAGTGCTCAATGCGAGCTAGCGCAATAGGGGAGTTCGCCTCATCAACACGTTTGTAATAGGCTCCAACGCTCAGACGTGAGTAGTGAGGCGCCATTACCAGCCCCACCGCCCGCCGCAAGCCATCGCGAGCCATATCCGCCAAGGCTTCCTCAATGTAAGGACGCCAATGACGCATTCCAACATAGACACGGAATGGCAGGGAGCCACTCGAGTCCAAAGCGGTCTGCAAGGCAACTGCCTGCGCTCGGGTGCGCTCCAGTAAGGGAGAACTGCCGCCGATCAATCGATACCGGTCACGCATCTCTTCAACCGCTGCAGGCGACACAGGTCGTCCCCCGCGTACATCTCTTAAGTAGGGTTCCACCTCGTCGAGGTTGTTTGGCCCACCATAAGCCATCATCAATACTCCAATTGGTTCCACGGTTTTCCCATCCTTCCACTCAATCAGCACCGACGGGTGCGGGATAAAAGTGAAGTTGCCTGTCTTCCACTAATCGTCCGTTGTCATTGATCTCTATTTCATCGGTCGTTCAGACAGCTCGTGCACCAGCTCAACCACTGTACGAACGTTATCAACGGGTGTCTCTGGCAGCAGGCCATGTCCAGTATTGAAGATGTGGCCAGGTCTGCCACGAGCCTGCGCCAGAACCCGCTGCACGTGACGTGCCAACTCGTCCTTGGGCGCCAGCAGCACCATCGGATCCAGGTTGCCCTGGACAGCTTTATTGGTCCCGACCAGCTTCCAGCCTTCGCCCAGTGGAATGCGCCAGTCCATCCCCATTACGGTGCCCCCTGCCTCCGCCATGGCTGGCAGGAGGGTAGCCGTATCTGTCCCAAAGTGGATCACAGGCACACCTGTCGCGGTCACTTCGGAGAGTACGGTTCGCGAATAGGGGAACACATATTCACGATAATCGTCCGGGCTCAGGGCTCCTACCCAACTATCAAACAGTTGCACAGCTTGCGCACCAGCTTTCACCTGTGCCACCAGGTAGTCAGCAACCACTCGCGCCAGTTTGCGCATCAAGGCATGCCACGCCACAGGGGAAGCGTACATGAGCTGTTTGGTGTGTAAATACGTACGCGACCCGCCTCCTTCTATCAGATAGCTGGCGAGGGTGAAAGGTGCGCCGGCGAAACCAATCAATGGTGTCCGCCCATCCAGTTCCCGCCGTACCAGACTAACCGCCTGCAGTACAGGTGCCAGTGATTCATACACCTCCACTGGACGAAGCGCCATGATGTCTTGGTCCGTCCGCACAGGGTTGGCAATGACCGGTCCTTCTCCCGCAGCAAACTGCAATTGCGCGCCCATGGGAATGAGTGGCAGCAAAATGTCAGCGAATAGGATGGCGGCGTCCACGCCAAGCGCACGCACTGGTTGCAGGGTCACCTCGGCAGCGAGGTCGGGTTGCTGGCATAAATCCAGCAAGCTATGATGAACTCGCAGAGCACGATACTCAGGCATATAACGACCGGCCTGTCGCATGAACCACACAGGTGTGCAGTCCACAGGTTCGCGCCTGCAGGCACGCAGGAAACGGGCTTGGTCGAATCTGCCTGCGCTTCCTGATACAGAGGTGTCTCCCGTTCTATCAGTCATCGCCATAAGGCCAGTGTCTCCTCAGCTGGATGGTAAATGGCCAGGTGCAGCGGTGAGTCGCGGAGTGTGTAGCGCCGTCCATCTGCACTACGCAGTTCATTCACCAGATCAGAAAAGCGTGTCAGGTCGTCCATCTCATAGACCACCACAAACTCCTGATCTTGCAAGCCAAATGAATACAGAAGTAGCTGCCGTATATCCGCATATTGCTTGCCAATGCGAATGTGCTCGTTCATCATGCCCTGTCGTGATTCACGGCTCATCAAGTACCAATCAGTCGTTTTCACGAACGGGTAAATCGTTAAATACTGCTTGCGGTCACCTTCTAGTGGGTTCAGTTCCTGATTCGAAGGAGACCTGGTATATTGCGACTGTCGCGTATAACCCCATAACACCGTGTTCAGATAAAGGCATGCACGATACGGACTGGTCAACCGAGCGAAGTGTTCAAAGAAGCCAGCCGGCACCGCGGGGGTCGCGCACTGAAGCGTGCTCCAGACCATAAAGTCCGCCTGTGCTTCGGTAGGAAATACCTGATACACCTCCACCTTTTGTGCCGCGCCATACAACCCGAGCAACCAATTGCGGAGCAGGTCAGCTCGCTCATTGCCACTCAATGTCCAGTAGACCTGCTGAAAACTAAAAAACGCAAAATGACTTAACGTATAGGGAGCCTGTTGGGGCATAGGGCTTCTTTCCTTTTCTGGCCACCGTAATCCACGACAACAGTCTTTCGATCAACTTTCCACATGACCCAGGCGAGATTGCCTTTGGTTTCTCCTGTTACGAATTGGGTGGGCAGGAAGGCAGGAAGAATTCTTCACGATAACCAGTGCGCGACATCTTTTGCGTGGTACGTGATGATCAGATCAGCGCCCGCACGTTTGATGCTTGTCAGTACTTCCAATGTAGCGCGCTGTTCATCCAGCCAACCATTGGCGGCTGCAGCTTTAAGCATGGCGTATTCACCGCTTACGTTGTAAGCAGCCAGTGGATATTGCGGGAAATGGTCGTGGATCGAGCGGATCACGTCCAGATAGGCCAGTGCCGGTTTCACCATCAGCATATCAGCGCCTTCGCCTATGTCCAGGGCCGCCTCGCGTAACGCTTCGCGCGCGTTTGCCGGGTCCATTTGATGTGTCTTGCGATCGCCGAACTTCGGCGCGCCCTGGGCTGCCTCACGAAATGGTCCGTAGAAGCTGGAGGCGTATTTAACCGTATACGAGAGAATGGGAAGATGCTCGAAACCGGCGCTATCCAGCCCGACACGAATGGCAGAAACTTGCCCATCCATCATACCTGAAGGCGCAACAATGTCCGCACCAGCCTGAGCGTGCGATACGGCCACGCGTGCCAGAACATCCAGTGTCTCGTCATTGAGCACGTAGCCATCGGGCAGGTGTGAGTGCTCGTTATGATTGAGTATGCCGCAGTGGCCATGGTCGGTGTATTCGCACAGACAGACATCGGTGATTACCACAATCTCTGGCAGGGTCTGTTTAATCTCTCGGATGGCCTGCTGAACAATGCCAGCAGAGGAAAAGTTTTCCAGACCGATCGGGTCTTTGTTTTCCGGAAGTCCGAATAGCAGCACGGCTGGGATACCCAGCTCTGCAATTTCCTTCACCTCTCCTATCAACCTGTCTATTGACCATTGATACACCCCCGGCATCGAGCTCACCTCGTGACGCACATCGCGTCCATGGGTGACAAATAAGGGATAGATTAAGTCATCGGGTGCAAGGCTCGTTTCGCACACCATCAAGCGTAACGCCGCCGATGTGCGTAGTCGTCTTGGTCGGGATGTCAGGCGGACACTGCTCCATTCTGGGATCGGATACCCATCCTGGTCTGGTCTGTCCGCCGCCTCCGGTGGATTCCCAACCCGGCTGGTAGATATGTTATCCATGTACTTTCCCCCTTTCATCGACCTGTTTGATTAGCAGTTCACAGATCACCTGCACCAGTCCCTCAGCGGTGAACTGGCGTGCAATGACATCAACATGGAGTCCTTGTTCTCGAGCCGTCTGTGCTGTAATGGGTCCGATGCAGGCAACTAATGCCTCGCCCAGTCGCACTTGTGTGTCCTGCCGAACAAGTTGTAGAAAGAAGCGCACCGTAGATGAACTGGTGAAGGACAAGACATCCACACCACGGTGCAGTTCCATCCAGGCATTCGATGTGGGTTGTGCGGCGACGGTTTGATAGGCAGCGACTTCCGTTACGTGTGCACCGCGCCGGAGTAGCTCCTTAGCCAGAGCTTCGCGCACAATCTCAGCACGTGGCAGCAAGACGTTCTTATCATTCACATCGCCTAGCAGGTCCGGAATGCGATCCGCAATGTACTCATCGGGGGTGCCATACGGTTCCACGCCATATTTGTGTAGCGTACTGGCCGTTGACGGGCCAATTGCTACTACCTGCTCACTGAGCATTGATGCCTCGCCGCTGCGGAATGTATTGAACCTTTTGAAGAATGACTCCACCCCATTTACGCTGGTAAAGATGACCCAATCGAAACTGGCCAGATGCCGAATAGCATCATCCAGAGCTGTGGTATTGGGCATTGGCACAATGTCGATCGTTGGGAAAAGGATGGGCACCATACCTAGACTGGTCAGCCGTTCTGAAAAATCAGACGCCTGCTCGCGCGGGCGCGTTACCAATACCCTTTTTCCTTTTAAAACATCACTAGAGTCAGCCATAAAACATCATTTGTGCGTTGACCCTTCCAGGAGTGCCGCTGCACCCTGCATGAGAGCCTGCTCAGCCAGTTCCGTGCCACAGGGGATAGGCTTCATTCCCTCGCCTCTGACACGGATTAACTGCTTCCCATTCGTCGAGGCGACCAGACCACGAAGATAAATGTATAGGTTGCTCTCGTCCAGCACTTGACCAGCCGCTGGCACCTCACGATCGGCTATGTCATCCGTCCTCTGCTTGTGCACAGGACCTGCCCGGAATTCGCCATATGCAGCTACCGGCGCAGCACAACCTCCGCCCAGGGCAGCCAGGAAGGCACGCTCGGCTGTCACAGCAGCACAGGTAACGGGATCGTGAATGGCATGCAGCCGGGAACGCACCTTATCGTCATCGACTCGGCACTGGACTGCCACAGCTCCTTGACCAGGCGCAGGTAACATTACATCGAAGGACAGGCTCCGGCAGATATGGCTCTGTAGTCCCAGCCGTTGTATTCCTGCCGCCGCCAGCACAATCGCATCGTAATCGCCGTGCAGGACTTTATTCACCCGCGTGTCCACGTTTCCGCGTAACGGTAATAGCACCAGGTCAGGCCTGGACGCCAGCAATTGTGCTGCCCGGCGAACGCTGGAAGTACCCACCCGCGCACCCTTCGGGAGTTGCTCCAAGGTGCACCCCATGGCAGATACGAGTACATCATGCGCATCGCCACGTGAGCAGATGGCGCCCACCGTCAGGTTTTCAGAATCAGCGACTGGAAGGTCTTTGAGTGAATGCACAGCCAAATCAATCTCTCCCTCCACGAGCGCTCGTTCCATTTCCTGTGTAAACACACCCTTTCCGCCGATCTCTGGTAGCGCGCGATCCAACACGCGATCACCCTCCGTAGTAAACGGTACCAGCTCGATCTGCAAGTCAGGCCAGGCCGTCTGCAATAACGTGCTGACGAAATGCGTCTGCCATTGGGCCAGCATCGAACGGCGAGTACCAACTCGAATTGATGGATGTGCGGTCATGAGTAATCAGCCGCACCGCCTCGATGCCTTTTGCTGGATGTGGTTTCAAATGGTTGGTGCATAGCAGTGTAGAGGAGACTTCGCTTTCAATTTGGTATGGCACGCTTCAACTGATAACTTCCCATTTACCAGGTGGTGATAAAAAGATTGGGGTGAACACAGGTGCGGACCACGTTGCCTGTTGTGCAGTTGGCGAGCACAAATTCATCGCAGCTCGACCTCTTCGTATGCCTGAACTATAGCTAACTGCACAATATTGAGAATTGCGGTGATCTTGCGTAGTAGATTGGTCTGTGTTTCAGTCGGCAAGTGCGTGGAATGGGGTAGTTCAATTGCGACTTCCACCATCGCATCGCGGAAAAACATGGCAGCTTCCACCGCTGCTGCGATGGGTAGTCGATGCCGCATGGCATTGCTGGCGTATTCGTGACCAAGTGTGCGCGCCTCTTCGACCAAACCAGCTACCTCGCCATCCCGGTTACTCAAATACTGCAATACAACGCCCATCAGCCTGCGGCCCAGCACACGTTCCTGTTCACGATGTTCTTCGTCATAGGCTTGTAACCACCGGCTATGGTACTGACTCACTAAACCTTGGCGGGTATGTACCATGGCGCGCTCATCCCATAACTGTTCAACGTCTTTTCGGGCTGGTAACTGGCGATTCTGCTTCGTGAACTGCTCAATGTCTGAGCGTGCAAAGCGCCGATGACCGCCTGGTGTTAGTAAATACTCGATGTATCCACTGTCAGCCCAGCGCCGTAATGTGCTTGGATGGACCCCTAATTGGTGTGCTGCTTCACCCAAGCTTAGCCAGTCATGAGCATAATCAGTTTTGCCGTGATCCGTTAACATCATTAATTCGCAGCAAATTTACGTATATCTATGCAATGTTGCCGAATGCTACCAGTGCAGTGGGACTGTGTCAAGTCATGCGTTAAAAAATGAATGGTCCGGTGATATATTGCCAGGTAAACACTCAACTGTGGCAGCGGTGGAGACCTGTAGGATGACGCAGACATACGAAGGTTTACAATTCGCACTACAGACACCACCCATGGTCAGGTATACGTTGCGCATGCGTGGACTGTTACAGTATGGCGTTGGTGCCTTGTCGGGCGCATAGGAGGGGCTTATGCTTTCCCCCGGCCAGACGTTCAATAACCGATACCAGATCATCAAAGAGCTCGCTGAAGGTGGCCAATCAGTGGTCTACCTGGCACAAGACCGCAGCGCTTTCAACCGGCAGGTGATTGTAAAAGAATTCAAGATGGGCAGCGTCCCTCTGGCCGACCTGCCCACCGCAATCAAGCAATTTGAGAATACGGCCAGCCTCCTGGCACACTTGAATCACCCCAATATCGCTGAGATCTACGAATATGTTACGCTAGGCAACGTCCCCTACCTGGTCACCGAATATGTAAACGGCAAGACATTGGAGCAATATCTTCGCTCCAGCCCGGCGGGGATACCCGAAGCCCAGGTAAAGCAGTGGGGAGTACAGGTGTGCGATGTACTAAGCTACCTGCACGCCCAAACGCCGGCCATCATTTTCCGCGACTTAAAGCCGGATAACATCATGCTTTCGCCGACCGGTACGATTAAGCTGATTGATTTTGGTATTGCACGTACCTTCAAGGTGGGTCGCGTAGCAGACACGGAATTGGCTGGGACTCCAGGTTATTCACCGCCAGAACAGTATGGCCGTGAACAAACCGGCCCTTATAGCGATGTTTATGCTCTGGGTGTAACACTACTTCGTATGGCGACGGGTTATGACCCCAGCATCACACCTTTCAGGTTGCCACGTGCTGATAAGGTGCAACCCGCCCTCTCCCGGTCCTTCGCTGATGCCCTGGCCTGTGCAACCAATCTGGATTACCATAAACGTTTCCAGACTACCCAGGCATTCCGCCAAGCTATTGCTCCTGTCGTAAAGCAAGCTCGCGCCCCATACCTGGCTCTGGCAGCAGGTGGCCTTTCAATGGCTGCTTTACTGGCACTCATTATCGTAGCGGCGATTGCCACTGGTTTACTGCCTGGATCAACAACGCAAAGCGCAACACCGCCAGGTCAGGTAAACGTTGAGGCGTCGCAAACTCTTCATCCTTCATCCACTGGAATACCGACTCGTCAGCCTGCACCCGTCGTTAGTCCCAGCCAGGCCGGGTCCAGCACACCTGATTCAGCCGCAACTCAGGCGGCAGAGGGAACACAACTGGTTCGCGAAATCTATGATACGGTCACAGCCGAAGCTGGTTTGCAGCTGCCCACCCCTGCATCCCAAGACACTCAGACACCGTCATCCGTACCTGATGGATCAGCGATACCCGCCACCTCCACACCAGCGACGGCTGCCCCTGCGACTGTTACCCCAGGCGGGCATACAACGGCACTCTTCAGCTTCGAACAGCCTTTCACGTGGCAGCGTGGCGATCAACCTTACGGTGAAATGCTCTACTCGACTGAGCAAGCACACGATGGTACCGGTTCTGCCAAAATCACCTATAACTTTCCCAATGTCACTGATGACTTTGTCGTATTTCGTAATAGCGTAGCGCTACCCGATGGTACAACGGGCATGGTTACGTGGGTCTATGGCGACGGGTCTGGGCATTTCTTGAACGTATGGGTGCTTGACAGTGGTTCAGAGGTACGGCAATTTACCTTTGGCCGCATATTCTTCAGCGGCTGGCGCCAGATGGTCGCCTGGTTCGATACAAGCCTGCCCTGGCCACAAGCACACATCAGTGGACCGCAGAAAAACTCCTTACAGCCGCCTCTTACGTTCTACGCAATAGTGCTGGACCGCGTAGGCGGGCCAAATCAGGGTGCCATCTATGTGGATGAGGTGAACGTCACCACCAGGCAACCTCCTGCACAAGTCACTGCAACCATGTCCTCTGGCGGTGCCACACCGATACCGACTCAGGTTCCATCTGCTGCCACCGTTACGCCTGTTCCCCAACCGAGCACTCTGACCGTGTGTAACGCATCGATGAAGGGCATCTCCAACCTGTGCGTGGGTCAGAATCCAGTGCCTCAAGGTGGCAGTACCTATGCCATATGGCGTATTGAGACAACCTTCAAACAAGGCTGCTTCGATTCTGG
>JAJYKL010000110.1 GCA_021788625.1 Chloroflexota bacterium | reverse complement strand
TGGTTGAGATAGGGGCCACTAGGGCGTGTGTCAAACGCCAGAGCATAAGCCCAATCCACCCAGTCGACATGGTAAATGTCACGGTTGATCTGCGTGAACCACTGCTGGATGAGTTGCTTCTCAGCAGGTGTGAACAGAGCGGGGTAGTGCTGTGTCACACGCTGATAGTAATACACACGCAACGCAGCATTGAACTGCCCATATTTGACACTGCTCGATGCACCGGTGTAGCGCCCTTGCCCGGCCTCATTCAGCAGGCTCAATCTGAATCGTTGCGCCCACTCATTTTGTCCAGTACCAAGTGCCAGCATACCCAGCTCAGGTGTGCCTTTATTGGCATTGGCCGCCAGGAGCGCCATGTACCTTGCGAATACTTGCCGGCCATCGTACACCTTCGAACCAGGCGCCACCGTACCGCACTCGAATGGCCGCTCTGCAGTTATGCCTGGATAGGCAGGCGCCCTGGCGGGAAAGAAGCTTGTCTGGTAAGCCCGAAGAACGTAGTAGCCACCTGCCGCAGCAAGAACGATGAAGGCAAGGGTGACTCCTATATACCTGAAACGCAGACCTCCCTTTGGAATTCGCGGCATCCCGTTCACAGGCAAACTCTTCAGGAATCGATGTCCACACCATAGGAGCGCAATGAGTACCGTCAGCTCGCCCCACTGCAGTGTAACGAAAAACTCTTCGTCGGCGAAGTGTTCCCTCACCTGCACTATCAGGACGGGTATTGCAGCGGTAATGGCGAACAATAAAATGTGCATGCAGAAACGTAAAATCCATGACTGTGAGTCCGCAAGCATATCGTCCAGCCACAACATGACTACGAGCACGGCGGCAAATGTGCCCCAGCCTGCCGCTGCGTTATCTGTCAGGAGGTACCATCCGGCAACCAACACAAAGAACAGTCCCAGCACAACGCCGGACCACGGCCATAGTCCTCGGCCATGCGCACGCGCTGGTTGGCCCACCCAGGCACAGACCGTGACACCGACGACGAACGTGACCTGCTCCATAAATATGAACAGTGTAGTAGGCCCACCCTGCCATTGATGCAATAGCGCCATCCAGGCAAGGGTCACGAAGAGGGTCCCGCTAGTTTTGGTTACAGGCAGACGGATGTAACGCAAAGATGCCCACCTTATCCTGTCGATAGAGCGTACTGTAATAAGGCGATCGCTCCAGGTTTGCCAGCGAGAGCATTGGCTGCGGCGGAGGAGTGCCAATGCGCCCTTGTTCCTGGCCGACATATACATGCGTGATGCCATATCGGCACAACAACGCGATCGTGTCTGGCGAAGTGACCCCTTGTTGGCGAACTTTACTCACCATGTCAACCACCATCTGGTTGTACTGGCGATCTACTGGTCGCTCAACCAGCAGGGGGTACTGCGGCGGCATGGTGCTGCGGCGTTGCGTCAGAAGTGGAATCCACCAGCCTCCGTCGGACCCAACCGCGGAACGTCCGTCAAAAACCAGAAACCCATCCACCAGGAAATATGCACTCTTCGGCGTGTTCGATCTGATCCAGGTGAAAGCACGCAGATCAGCCGGTGCCAGGATTCGGTCATTGGGGTTCAGGACATTCAGTTGTCCGCGTATTCCTAAAACGGCTACCAACACGACTCCCGCGTTGCCTGCCCATAGCAGAGGTAATCCTGCGTGCGACGACCACTCAAGCAGTGCATCCACAGCGCTTCCAACCAGCAGCCCTATGGGAATATACAGCCCCACCAGCACAGCGAAAGCCTGTTCGTTGTTGATACCTGGTAAAGGCAGCAGGCGCAGAGCTGGCAATCCAATTAGCGCAACTCCCCAAATGCCGATCACCCATATCTCCCAGTGACCGCGCAATACGGACCACATTGCTATTACCACGCTGAGCACTATTAACGCACCCGACAGCAGTGCTGGACCCTGTGTGAAGAAAACCTGGTAGTCGCTCCAGATGGCCGGCAAGTTGTTCATCCCGGTGTTGCTGGCATCCATGCCCTCCGCGAGGGCAGTTCCCCGCAGATGTAATAACCACGGCGATACGATCACCAGTGCAAGGCATGCACTCAATAGCAGCTTCAGCAATATGAGCTTGCTGGATGCCTGCGTAGGATTGATTGGTCTCCCGCTTTGGACTGCATGACCCACAATCGGACTGGATGCGCTCTGGGCGGCTTTTCGGTACTCTACCTGCTCAGGATATTCATCATGAGTCGTTCGATGAAGGACCAGTTGGCTCTGAAGAACCGCACGAGCGATTAAAGCCATGAACGCGAACACAGCGATTACCTGGGCGGTGCGGTAATAGGCCAGGAACGAGCTTGCCACACTCAACCCACATGCGATGAAGACTCCGGCCTGTGCATGATCCCTGTCCACAATCAGTCTCCATACCAGCCACACTGCCACAGGCAAAATGGATTGTCCAAACAACTGCGGATACCGTCCCCAGTTAAGAAAGCCGGTGGGCAGGGGTGACAGTAGCCCGGCGACCAATACCACACCGGTTCCCGACCAGTTGCTCTTGATCAATCGTTGCGCCAGAGGCACCAGGGTAACAATTCCCAACGCGTTGACGACCTGTCCGCTTAGCAGCATCGATTGGAGCACTGTCTGTCCGGTCAGCCACATAAACAGCGCTGTAATGATATGGAATCCTGGGTGAACTGTTAATGTGCTATACGGTGCGTATGGCAGCCAGGAGTCAAACAACCCGCCGTGCTCGTAGATGAGCTGACTGATCATGGCGTGCTGCACTGAATCGCCCCACATGGGTGCGTCCGTTTCACGCAGCAGAGCAAGGCGCACGAGCACCAGCAGGCCGACTAATACAATAAACACCAGGTCGGGCTGGCGGGCTGTCGAGTGCCACCATTTAGTAACTTCACCTGGCCAGCGCTGCCACGAGCGCCTTCGTACCAGGTACCAGACCAACCCGGCAAGGCCGATGCATGGTACCACCACGGTGACCATTGCGCCGGGTGCGATGTTGGCAGCTTTGGCCCAGACGAACAGGGGAGCATAAAGACCCAGGCCCAGTCCGGTTGCCAATCCAAATCGAGTTTTCCAGTTCTCTTCAGGCAGCGGCAGCAGGGTGATCTGTAAAGCCAAACCGGGTATCAGGAATAACCATGCTACTGCAGCGCACACTCCCAGCGCACCCACCAGCCACACCATCAAGTCAGCTAATATGGCCCCCTCTGCGTAGTTCAGCTCCAAAGGTAACTGCCCATCCACTGGTCTGCCATTAATGTATAGCGCTCCATCCTGGTAGCCATTGGCTGGAGCTGTGGCCAGTTTGACGCGCGAGCCGGCCGGTAACGTACCCGAGATGACCAGGTAATAAGTCTGGTTATGCGAATCGGTCAGTGGATTGAAAGTGACATGCTGCCAACCAACGTGCGTGGAAGGATCCAGTCGTAACTGAGCCGTGCGTATATCCTGAGCGCCGGGCATGGCAGAGTCGAGTATATGTACGTCAAGCGTTATCTCAGTATCAAACGTCATCTGCGCAACGTACAGACTGACGCCATCCAGGCCAGCGTGGCGTGCCACGAAGGTCTGCCCAAGGGAACCGCCTTGCGGCAGTGTGATCGAGTTACTGCCGGGTGCAACGGTTGTGTCGTGCAGATCGTGCGCGCCTGTCACCTGGCAGCCTGCCAGTAGCAGACACATACAAAGAGAAACAGGTAATAGCACAGGGCGCATCACTGCAAAGGTTGTGATGGACAGCGTAGCACGTACCACGCAGGCACCAGGCCAGCCGGGGCGTACACCTTCGCACAGCCCCTGGCCGTCGCGAACTTGTTAAGAAGAGGCAGGCTCCCTTGTTGTATTACGAGGAACTCAATAGGAGTATGTTTTAGTAGCCACACGGAAGCTTTGTCATAGCTGCCAGTCATCCTCAGCACTACGGCTGTCTCGGGTTGCAGCAGACCGGCAAAATCCACCATCGTGCGCTGTGAATAGAAACCCAGTTCACCGACCTCCAATGCACCCACCGTCGCCCCGGCTGGAGTATTACGGTTCAGCCACTCGCCTATATCTTTATAAGTTGTGATGCGCGTATCTGTGTGCTGAGCCAGTTCCAGCATCTGTAAAGCCTGTCCCGCAAGTAAGCCAATAATCAGAATCGCCAGCGGGATCGCCAACCATGTCACTTGGGTGGCCTTATCGTATAAAGCCTGTACGACCAGACCCATTGCGACCACCAGGCCTGGCACCAGTGGTGAGTAGTACCAGAAGTAACGACTCACACCCAAAATGCCGTATGCGCCCATATAAAGTGTGATCCATAGAAAAAGGGGCAGCCAGTGATGTTCGCTCCATATGAGCAGCGCAATGCCTGGTAAGATGCAACTCAGAACCAACACACCGTACACACCAGGGAGGTAATCATTTTTCATCACTGCCAAACCAGGTAGATACAGCGTGCTGACAGGCAGACTACCCTGGGCTTGCTTGGCTGAAAGTGTCAAGGGTATTGGCGTACCGAAGTACAGGCACGCGAAGGTGGTCCAGGCTCCCGTAATGACGACAAAAATCGCCACCTCGCGCCACGGGATAAATGTGGGCCACTTTATTATCGGTTGGCTGCTCTTGATAAGCCTTATCAAGCCAACTGCACTTATAACCAGTACCAGGAGCAGTCCATCTGGCCGGGTGAGTACAGCCAATGCAGACCACACTGCACAATAGAGTGCTTTATGCAGGCTCAAGGCATCCAGTGCACCCAGACACAACAGGAGATAGAGGGGTATTTCGGAGCCAAGAGTGTTGATTAGCAAGGAAAAACTTGGGTAACCTAGCAACGCCACCCACCCCGCAATGGGTTGGTCATGGGCGCGTGCCATATCGAAAAGACACCAACCTCCTGCAGCGATACACAGCGCTCCAAACACATTAGCTGCCAGCGGAATGTCAAGCGTAATATGTGCAGGCACACTCAGCACCAGAGCGAAAAGTGGTGAAGTGGTGCTGAGAACCCGCTGGCCCAGGTTGTATACAAATCCAACTCCCCGCGCCAGGTTCGCCGCATATCGATATGTGATGAACGGATCATCATAGGTGCGTTGGGCAAAAACCACCAGCAGCAACGCCGTCGTAATTGCCACATAGAACAGTGGAAACCAGGGCGTCCCTGTGAAATGAAGGGAAAGAGAAACGCTTGGGGAGGTTACGATTCCTGCTCTGCCCTTCTCACCTCCCTCTATTTTCTCTGCTACCTTTACCATGTGACGTAGACAGGCAACGGACCGATTTCAATTGAAGAAGCCGTTGGTAAAAGCTGGCCAGTCAGGTCGGTTTCAGTCTGCGGCGTCGATGGTAATACCACGCTATGCGATGCGCTGTCCGTCGACCAAAGCACCCACAGGTGTCCCTGCGGCCGGTTCAGTTCATAGGCTTTCACCCCGTTTCCGAGCGACAGGTCCCGGATGTCAGTCACACCTGCAAATTGCTGTGCGGCGTATCGGTACGCGGCATAAGCGGGTGTTGGCTGGCGCTGGCTGTTCAGCAGACCCGAACCTCGCCAGCCTTGCAAGGTGTACCAGATACTCGCTCGAAGACCTTGTGTCAGTGCCGTCAAATACGACTCCACCACGTAAGCTGCCTTGGTATTCTGGAAATCCTGGGTTTGGCAACGTGGCTCTGTACCCGTGCCACAGACTAATGCCATCTCCGTGTTAATCAGGTATTTGTGTGGTATACCGTTTTGGAAGAGTAATTCGCGTAAATACTCGGCCTTCACCCCTACCACAGGTCCGGTAGCACTTGATGAGGCATGCCAACCTGGGTTGTAGTACTCTCCCAGGGTTGGTTGATCATAATAGTCATAGGCGTGAAAAGCCACTCCATCGAAGTAATTGCCGCCGCCTGAACGCAATATTCCTTCAAAAAACCTGGATGGTTTACAGTCTTTGCCCACCGGTGGATTGCGCGGATCGCAATCTAGCAGCAGCCCACCCACGAGCACTTGTGACTCCGGAGAAGCTTGCTTCACTTGCGGGTAGATGGCTTTCAACATGGCTGCATAGTAACCACCTCCGTAATAGTCGTCATTCGCATCACCCCAACAGCCCCACAAGCTGTTCGTAGCCACAAGGTGGTAATCGATATCAGGCTCGTTCCATATTTCCCAGTAGCGTACGTTGTAAGGAGGCGCTGCGTAACGTAGCACCAGATCGTGCATGAAGGAGGCGAAAGCGTCCAGCTTATCCTGGCGGATGGGCCCGCACGAGTGACCCGGCACAGCCTGTGCCCAAGCTGGCGTCTGACGCACCACGGCAATGACCTTAAAACCTTGGTCGGCGGCTGTCCGGAACTCACTTTCCAGTCCCGAGAGCGCCGACCAGTTGCGCTGGCCTTCTGCTGGTTCCACTGCATTCCAGGGGATGCCTGCGCGACGGACCCAACGTGTTCCCGCGGCGCGAACCTGTGGTAATCCACCATTCACATTGATCTCACCCATCTCCACACCAAAGGTCGTCTCCAGTGGTAGAGGCGGCATGGGCAGTGGACTGGTGAGGCGCGGACTGGGCGTGGGTGTCAGCGCCATCACTGTGGTAGCGCTGGCCGAGGCACCGGCCGTTGCGCTGGCAGTGGCCTCAGCGGTTGCCGTAGCTTGTGAGAGCGACTCCTGTTCAGTTGGCGTGCTGATTGCCGTCGCAGTCGATGAGGGTCCCGTACTGGTCTGAACCGTAGCACTCACAGTGACGTTTGGTTCCATCGTGGGCTGGACGGAACCAGTGACGCCAACTGGTGTCGGCGGCTGGCCGGAAGTCGACGTGGCCGGAGGAGGGGGCGGAGTACAACCAGCTATCGTGATGGCCAGAACGAAAAATGCAATGCTAACCTGGCGTACAGGATGGAACGCTGTGTATGTCATCGTCACCTCACTTACCGCACACACTCGAAAATGGTGTCTATACGTCGACGGACCTGCTAATGGTAATACGGGAACAAATAACCCCAAAAGGATAGCAATTCGAAGAACGCAGATGTCACAATCACCATGGCGGCTGCTCGCCGTTGCCAGCGCCAGGGTACTATCGCAAGAACGCCCGCCACAAACAGGATCGCGAACGGAACCAGCGCTACGTAAATATAGCGTCCATGGCTCTGATACGGTCCCATCCCCTGAGCGGCCTGGCTCCGCGCGATCGCCGCAGTCCACGCCAGGAACACGCCGGTGAGCGCGAACACACCATATTGGCCCACCCGGCGTTTGTGCTCCAGTGGGAGTTTGCTGCGCAGCATGCGTATCCCACCCACCACCAGGCCGACCAGGGCGATCACGGTTGCCAATGCCGGCAGCCCATACCACGCAGGTGCGAGGTATATATGTCGCCAGCCGAAGACGGCCCAAAAGCTCTGAAAAACGATCTGAGCAGCGAAGGCGTAGGACACCCGCCGAGGGTCAAGCAGGTTTTTAATCGTGCCGCTCACGTTGATGCGTAAATATCGTGCAAGCCAGTCTATGACGTTTGTCAGGTGTCCGATGATCACATCACGCCACGCCACCCCCAGCACGACAAGCGCAGTGAGGGCCGCTCCCAGTAAAACAAGCACGGCGATGCGCCAGGCTGATCGGCCTGTGGACAGTAGAAGGACTCGCGTTACGAACACCGCTAGCAAACCGAGTGGAACCGTGGAGACGAGTTCGAGTGCTGTCGCTTTGGTCTCCAACACCGCAGCAAGTGTCAAACAAATCAACAGCAGCACGCTCAGGAATATTGGCCATCTCGTGTGGTGTGTGAATAAAAATGCCACCAGCAGAAAAAAGATCGCCCCCAGCGCATTAGCTAAAACATCGTTATTCACAGCCGACATGATGTCGGCGAATTCGGGCAGGAGGACAACAAAGAAAGCCGTACTGACAGCGATGTAATTGCGGTCCGGGAATAACCACCGAGCGCTCCAGTAGGCACATGCCACCACAATGATGCCCAGCAGCACCGACAGAAGACGAAGCGCGTAGACCTGTGTATCGACGGGTTGGCTCAGCCAGGGCTGTAACCAGATCGCCGCAACGACGTAATAGAGTCGAGGCTGGCTTTGAGTATAGATGCCTAATGGTGAGCTATAGGGCGTGGCTAGTGTCTGGTCATTCAGCAAGGGTTGTGTAATGCCTCGCCAGAAGGCATGCTGCAGCATGGACTGGGCAATCTGTCTTCGTAGTGGGAGCGACACCTCATTTGGCGCGGGCAAGCGCTTCAGGTCAGCCGTAAGGCGAGCGTGTTCGAAATGGGTTGGCTCATCAGGGTGCTGCCAGGGTGGCACGGCAAAAACATACAAACAGCCCTGTAACACCCATATGACAATCAGGAAAACAAGCGGGTGAGCACGAACGAAAACGACCATGCCCGACACACTGGTATGGGGATGCACTGGATGTGCTCTGCCAGATTCACCGTAAGCGAAAGGTTTCATGTGGCACTTCTGAGCGAAAAAGCTGGTATCAATATGCCCCTTTACCAGTAATGACAGCGCCGATCGACCGCCATAGTAGTACGAGGTCCGTCCATAGGCTCATGTTCTCGATATATTGCAGTTCCAGTCGCAGGCGATCTTCGAAGTCAAGCGCACCTCTGCCGTATACCTGTGCTGGGCCAGTCATACCCGGCTTTATAATCAGGCGCCTGCGCTGGCGCTCATCATAATGCTCTACAAAATAAAGTTCTTCAGGGCGTGGCCCTACCAAGCTCATCTCGCCTTTCAACACATTCCAAAATTGAGGCAGCTCATCAATACTCCAGCGGCGCAGGAAGCGACCTACTTTGGTCACTCGCGGGTCTCCTGGCAGCTTGAATACAGGCCCACTTAATACATTACGACCCAGCATTTGTGGGCGTTGTGCATCCGCACCGTTCACCATGGTACGCAGTTTCAACATGCGAAATGGTTTTCCGCACTCTCCTGCACGTGCCTGAACATAAAACACCGGACCGGGGCTGTCCATTCGAATTGCCATGGCAGCCAGTGCGACTACGGGCACTGACAGGATGATCCCGAGACCCGCACCGGTGATATCGAGCAATCGTTTGACCGGTCTGGATAGCAATGTCAGCCCACCCTCAAGGTGCTTCGCTCGAGACGGAGGAAACACAAAACCCGCCAGCAAACCGGCGCCCAGCGCCAGTGCCCGGCATAGGATCAGCATCGGTGCTACGAGTAAAACAGGTCGATCACGTCGCCAGATTTGACTCAGTAGTGGGAGCGCTGTGAGGAAAAAGATGCACAGTGTCAGCAGAGCTCCAACCCACAGCATGGGCCACACCACACCGCCCAGCAGTCCGCTCAGCGTGAGTGCCAGCAGTGCAATTTGCCACAGTTGTGACTTTGGTGTATGTGAGTCACCCAGCGCCTTCTCGGGCAGCCAGGAGAGCATGTACGCCTTCCAATAACCGATGCCAAATTTACGGCTTACATATTCAGTCACGCTTGCGTCGTGACGGTGATACACGACTGCATACGGTGCGAATGCGAGTGCATAGCCTTTACGTGCCAGGCGAAAGGAGAATTCCTGGTCTTCAACAGATGGGACTGTAAACGCACTGTCGAACCCACCGTTATCCTGAAAAACCCCTCGTCGATAGCCGGCCGAGTATGTGTCGATAAAGTCGATGCGTTCGACGCGTGCCAGGCGCGCATACTTGTACTCATACTCCTGTTGCACGAAGCGGGCAACCTGTGAGTGTTGTCGGGTACGGTAGGTTCCCTTCACGCCAACGACACGATCGTCACGAAATGCCGTGCACAGTGCTGCGATCCACTCTGGTGCTGGTTCGCAATCCGCATCGGTGAAAAGAACGAGGCAACCTGTAGCGCTCCTCACGCCCTCGTTACGAGCGCCTGCCGGTCCCTGCCGGGCATGCCTTACAACCCGCGCGCCGCCTGCCTGCGCCACCTGCGCCGTATGGTCAGTGGATCCGTCGTCAGACACGATGATCTCATCGGGAGGGTGAGTCTGATGTTTTAACGACTCGAGGCAGGCCGGCAATACATCCGCAGCGTTGTATGCCGGAATAATCACGCTGACGGTTTGGGAGTTTGTGTCCATCGAGTGATCCTTTCTTTTTACATCTTTTCACCACTCGACGTACACAAGTAACCGGCCTGGCGGCTGCAGCGTAAGTTGTGTGCTCTGCATGAGAACTCTCTGGCCTAATACATTGATTACTGCATGCGGCATCGCGGGCAGGGATAGTTGGTGGGTCTGACCATCGGCGCTCCATAGGACCCACACATCCCGTCCGCCGTGCTGGAATACGTAACCCCTAACCGAGTCTTCACCTGCGTCGCCAAACGTCAGCACCCGGATAAAGGTGGCACGGTCCAGCATCATGGATACTACGGAATATGCCTGGTAAGCTGGCTTTTGGACGAAATTGTCGCCCACCAATGCCGTGCCAGGCCAGTCAGCCAACCGGAACCAGATATTGGCACGCAGGTCATCTGCCAGTGCGGTCACGTTGGCCTGTGCCGCATAATAAGCTTTAGTCCATTCATAACCTGGGTCGTCCTGACACACTTTGCACAACACCGCTGACTCGGTATTGAGCAAATACTTATCTCCCACGTCATAGGCCGCGAGTAGCTGGCGCAGATATTTGGCCTTTAGATGGCTAACGGGTCCGGTGGTCACAGAGCTGGAGTGAAAATTACTGTTCGAGTAGAGTCCAGGCTTTTGGTCGTAATAGTCGTAGGAATGGAACGAGATGCCGTCGAAATAGCTTCCACCTCCAGCGCGCAGGATACCTTCCAGAAAGCGCGCAGGACGGCGGCGCTGCTCTGTGGGGCAACCCCCTTGAGGGCGTGGATCGCAGTCCAATGTCAGACCTCCTACCAGCACCTGAGCAGTCGGGTCGACCTGCTTGACCTGCGGGTAGACAGCGCGCAGCATCGCAGCGTATGTGCCACCACCGTAATAGGCATCTGCATCATTGCCCCAGCAACCCCACAAGCTATCGGATTGCACCAGCTTGGGATCGATGTCCGGTTCGTTGCCCAGCTCGTAATACTTCAGGAAATAGGGCTCGCGGCTGTACCGTTTCACCAGCTTTGATACAAACTCGGCGAATGCCGATAGCTTATCCTGCCTGATGGGACCGCATGAGGTACCCGGGATGGCCTGTGCCCAGCCTGGCGTACCCCGCACTACCAGCACTACTGCCAGATTGTCTCCCTGTGCTGTGAGCAGTTCCTGTCCCAGCCAGTCCAGGGCAGCCCAATTGCGTTGACCTTCTACTGGCTCCACATCTGGCCACCATACACCGGCAATACGAACCCAACCAGCGCCGGCCTGCTGCACCAGGTCGAGGTCGGTGCTGCTCTGCGTATTGGCGATTTCGATGCCGGTAACCGTCTGAGGGGTAACCACTCTATCAGGGCGTATGGGGAAAAATGCCAACAGGGAGAGCGCCAGCAGTGCTAGCATTGTGACCGGGATGCACACAACCTGTACCAGGTTTTGACTGCAGGTTTGCCTGTCGGTTTCTATGGTGCGTTCAGTTAGCCTTTTCAATCCTGATCAACCTGCGTTCGATGACGGCGTAACACATCGCATACGAAATGCCAGGTGTTTCGCTGGCCATAACGGAACAACGGACTTTAACCCGCCCAGGTTCGCACGGCAAAACGATTGTAGCAGGATGCATTAAAAAGTAGCGTAAAGTGTTGTGCCGCAATGGGTCTGTTTTATTCT
>JAJYKL010000018.1 GCA_021788625.1 Chloroflexota bacterium | reverse complement strand
TCCCAGGTCACCTCGCCCAACACGCGCACGGCCAGGCCTGGTCCGGGAAATGGCTGACGCCACACGATTGCATCGGGCAAACCCAAAGCGCTACCCACCGACCGTCCCTCGTCCTTGAAAAGGTAGCGCAGGGGCTCCAGTAACTCAAACTGCATGTTCTTCGGCAGGCCGCCCACATTGTGGTGGGTCTTGATCTTGGCTGCTGCCTGCCGCTCCGGTCCACGACTTTCGATCACGTCGGGGTAGAGCGTCCCCTGAGCCAGTAGCGTGGATTTACGGCCAGATGTGTTCGTCGATATCTGAGATCCGAGGTTGGCGATCTGGGACTCAAAAACACGCACGAACTTCTCACCAATTCGCCGGCGTTTCTCCTCCGGGTCTGCCACACCCTGCAGTACATCCAGAAACTCTTCGGTGGCGTTAACTGCGATCAGGCGCATGCCTTGTTCGCGCTGAAACGTCTCCACCACTTGCTCCGCCTCGCCCTTGCGCAGAAGGCCTGTATCGACAAACACGCACGTGAGCTGGTTACCCACCGCGCGATGCACCAGGGCGGCCGTTACAGACGAATCCACCCCACCTGACAACCCACACAATACGGGACGATTACCCACCTTTTCGCGGATGCGGGCAACACTCTCCTCAATAATGTTGGCTGGCGTCCAGTCTGCATCACAGCCGCATACCTGATGCACGTACTGGTTGATCATCTCGCGTCCGTGCTGAGTGTGATTCACCTCGGGGTGAAACTGGATGGCATATAGCCGGCGCGTCTCATCGGCCATACCAGCAATGGGCGAGTTGCTGCTGCGTGCGATCGACTTGAACCCTTCCGGAAGCTTCTCTACCCGATCGCCGTGTGACATCCACACCGAGACTTTACCGTTGATGCCTCCCCATAAAGTGGCGGGATCCAATTCCACATCGGTCTGGCCGTACTCACGCTGCGTGGAAGGTTCCACGACCCCGCCCAGTGCACGGGCCAGCAATTGCATGCCGTAGCAGATGCCCAGTACCGGCAGCCCGCTGGTCACCACGTAATCCGGCAGCGTTGGCGCGCCGGGGTCGTATACGCTGTTCGGCCCACCCGACAGGATGTAACCGCGCGGGTTCAGGGCCATCACCTGCTCGGCCGGCGCATCCCACGGGAAGAGCTCGCAATACACGTGCGCCTCGCGTACACGCCGGGCGATAAGCTGCGAATACTGTGAACCAAAGTCCAGTACGGCGATGCTGTCGGTGTGGCTTTCCATAGCTGAGCTGAATTATAAAGTGTGCAGCGGTCATGCTTGTGCCGTCTTTCACAATGTTGACAATCTCGGTGCGCGCCTTATGATCACCGCAGACAATTCGCAGCCCTGATTTTCCAGGGGGCGGCCGACTTGCATCGCTGCAGGCTGGTCAATGCAGGAGCACTCACATGGTACGACACGCATTGGCAGTGTTGTTGTTGGCGTTGAACTGGGCCGTCCCGGCCACCCTGCCGGATTCCGCTCCGGACGAACAGGACCAGCGCTTCGGCTCCCAGGCATCGCGATCTACGATTACCGCCTGGGGCTCAGCCTCAACCTCAACCGCGACCACCGCGACAGCGGCCTGGACATCAACCGGAACTGCCACAGACCTGCCGGCGGATCCCATGTCCATACCCGCGTCTCAGCCCCTCAGTGCCCTAAGCGCCCTCAGCACGACAGCGCGAATCAGCCTGACACTGTCGGGCTTCACACCCGCGGTGCTGACGACGACGGTCGGCGACGAAGTGTCCTGGTATAACAGCAGCGCCCAGCCGCAGGTGCTCGTGAGCGGGTGGTCGTACCGCATCTACCTGCCACTCGTCCTCGTCGGAGGTGGCGGTGCCGTGGGGAGTTATACCGCGCCGTATGGCGTGGCGCCTGCAGCGGACGCGGACGGCCTGTTCTCGGCCACGCTGCCGCCGGGCGGGGTGTTCACATACACGTACACAGCGGCAGGCATCTGGCCGTACCATCTAGCCGGCTCGCCGCAGGTGAACGGGCGGGTCGTCGTGCAGGAGTACGTGCCGCCCGACCCCGCCGACGTCGCGCCGACGCTGGATCCGTCCGTGGCCACGAGCCTGATCTCGGCCACGGACTTCCTCTACTCCGGGTCCGACCCGATCCAGACGGGCGTCCTGCCTGGCACGATCGAGCTCACGCGCTCCGCGGTGTTGCGCGGCAGGGTACTCAACCGCGACGGTTCCGCTCTGCCCGCCGTCCGGGTCACCATCTTGAATCACCCCGAGTTCGGTCAGACCCTGAGCCGGGCGGATGGCATGTTCGACCTGGCCGTGAACGGCGGCGGGCTGCTGACGGTCAACTATGGCAGGGATGGCTACCTGCCCGCCCAGCGCCAGGTGCAGGCGCCGTGGCAGGACTACGCCTGGCTGCCGGACGTGGTCCTCATACCGGCAGACAGGCGCGTAACCTCGATTGACCTCACCTCGCCCGACCTCCAGGTGGCGCAGGGGAGCGTGATCTCCGACAGCGACGGCACGCGCCAGGCAACGCTGCTCATCCCGCCCGGCACCACGGCGACGCTGATCCTCAGCGGGGGGGTGACGCAAGCTATCACCCAGTTCCACGTGCGGCTGACGGAATACACGGTCGGCAGCGCCGGCCCGCAGGCCATGCCGGGTGAGCTGCCGGCGCCGAGCGGCTACACCTACGCCGCCGAGTACACCATGGACGAGGCGGTCGCCGCGGGGGCGCTGAACGTGCGCTTCAGCCAGCCGCTGATCCACTACGCGCAGAACTTCCTGGGCTTCGCGGTGGGGATGCCTATTCCTGTCGGTTACTACGACCGGGTGCTGGGCCAGTGGGTGGCCTCATCGGACGGCCGCGTGGTGAAGGTCGTTAGCATCACCGGCGGGCTCGCGAACCTGGACACCACCGGCAGCGGCGCCGTGGACAACGGCGCCGCCCTGGGCGTGACCGACGCCGAGCGGCAGCGCCTGGGTTCGCTCTACCCGGCCGGGCAGACCCTGTGGCGGATTCCCGTCACGCACTTTTCGCCGTGGGACTTCAACTGGCCCTACGGCCCGCCGCCCGATGCCACTACACCCAACCAGCCGCTGCCCCGGACGGGGGATTCCCCGCTGGACAGCGACTGCCCCACAGAAGGATCGCTCATCGGCTGCGAGTCCCAGACGTTGGGGCAGGCCGCCGGCCTGGCGGGCACGCCCTTCCGCCTGATGTACTCCAGTGCTCGTGTCAACGGTGATCACAACACCTATCGCCTGACGATCCCCCTTAGCGGGGCCAGCGTCCCCGCCAGCCTCCTGCGAATCGACCTGGTGATACATGTGGCCGGTCGGGACTTCAGCCAATCCTTCCCGGCCGCGCCTGACCAGAGTTATGCCTTCACGTGGGACGGCAAAGACGGCTACGGCCGTACCGTACAGGGTAGACAGCCGGTTAACGTGACAATCGGCTATGTTTACCCTTGCCATTATTGGACGCCGTCAGAGAGATCGGGTGCGTCATTTAGCGCGGTCTTTGGCCAGATGCCTGCCAATGGCACTCCTGCTGCGTATTGCAGATCACAACTGGAGGTTACGCTGTTTCAGCGGTGGCAAGGCTCACTGGGCGGTTGGCAGTCCCGTTCCGTTGGGCTGGGTGGCTGGG
Organism: Chloroflexota bacterium; assembly: GCA_021788625.1. Classification (GTDB taxonomy): domain Bacteria; phylum Chloroflexota; class Anaerolineae; order J036; family Brachytrichaceae; genus CAIXPS01. The sequence continues at coordinate 48,199 of JAJYKL010000018.1, read as the reverse complement.
ATCTGGACGTTCACCACACGTACGACCCCGGCGATCGGGTCCTCTACCTGGGTGACGGCACGCGGCACAGTGCTAATAGCCGCCGCATGCCGATCATCCGGACCGCGGCTGGTACCGGCACACGCGGGTACAACGGCGAAGGCATTCCCGCCACACAGGCCCAGCTCGATTGGCCTTCCGGCGTGGCCGTGGGGCCGGACGGCAGCCTCTACATCGCCGACTACTACAACTATCGCGTCCGCCGGGTGGGCCCGGATGGCATCATCACCACCGCGGCCGGCAACGGCACGTGCGGGTATAACGGCGACGGTATGCTGGCCACGCAGGCCGCGCTCTGCGCTCCCTCCGGCGTGGCCGTGGGCCCGGACGGCAGCCTCTACATCGCCGACACAAATAACAACCGCATCCGACGGGTGGGCCCGGATGGCATTATCACTACGGTGGCCGGCACCGGCACGTGGGGGTACAGCGGCGACGGAATGCCTGCCACGCAGGCCCAACTCTACAAACCTTACGGCGTGGCCGTGGGGCCGGACGGCAGCCTCTACATCGCCGACACAGGTAACAACCGCATCCGCCGGGTGGGCCCGGACGGGGTCATCTCAACCGTGGCAGGCACCGGCACGGCGGCATACAACGGTGATGGGTTTTCCGCCGCAGTCGCATACATCGACAATCCTCAAGGTGTGGCCGTGGGGCCGGACGGCAGCCTCTACATCGCCGACACCTACAACAGCCGCATCCGCCGGGTGGGACCGGACGGGATAATCTCAACCGTAGCCGGAAACGCCGCGAGTGGGTACTGGGGTGACGGTATCCCCGCCACGCAGGCGTCGCTTTACTATCCCACCAGCGTGGCCGTGGGGCTAGACGGTAGCCTCTACATAGCCGACGAAGTTAATAACCGCATCCGCCTGGTGGGGCCAGACGGGGTCATATCTACCCTGGCCGGTAAAGGCACGTATGGGTACAACGGCGACGGCATCCCCGCCACGCAGGCCCAGCTCTATTGGCCTGCTGGCGTAGCTGTGGGGCCGGACGGCAGCCTCTATATCGGCGACACCTGGAACAACCGTGTCCGCCGGGTGGTTCCGCTGCTCGCCGGGTTCGGCGTGGGCGATATATTGATCCCAGCCGAGGACGGCGGCGAGGTTTACCACTTCGACTCGACCGGCAGGCACCTTCGGACGTTGGACGCCCTCACCGGAGCCGTGCGCTATCAATTCAGTTATGACGGCGATGGACGACTAATCCAAGTGACGGACGGCGACGGTAACATCACCACCATCGAGCACGACGCTGCCGGTAACCCGACCGCCATCGTCGGCCCCTACGGCCAGCGCACGGCCCTGCAGGTGGACGCGAACGGTTACCTCTCGAGCATCACGGATCCCGCAGGCGGGGCGATCCAACTCGCGTCCAGCCCCGACGGCCTACTCCAGACGTTCACCGACCCGCGGGGCGGTCTCTATCAGTACACCTACGCCTCGGACGGCCGGCTGGTCCGTGACGACGACCCGGCGGGCGGCTCCAAGACACTCACCCGCGCCGAGACGGCGAGCGGCTTCCGGGTCACCGTCACCACGGCGCTGGGACGGCAGACCACGTACACGGTGGAGCGGCTGCCGGCCGGCGGCGCGCGCCGCACCACGACCGACCCGAGCGGCGCCACCACGGTGGCCGTGTACGGGAATGACGGAACCTCGCAACTCACCAGTCCGGATGGCACCCTCGCCACCCTGACCACGAGCCCCGACCCGCGCTGGGGGATGCTCGCGCCCATCGAGACTTCGCTGGTCGTCACCACGCCCGGCGGCCTGGTGGCCACGCGCCTGATCACGCGTACGGTCATCCTCACCGACGTGAATGGACCTTTCAGCCTCGCCGCCATGACCGAGACCTTGAGTTCGGGCGGGGGCACGGCGGTAAGCCGTTACACCGCCGCCACGCGCACGATCACCAACACCAGCCCCGCCGGCCGGCGGTCGGTGGCCACGCTGGACGCCCACGGCCGCGTGACCCGCATCGAGCGCGGCGGCGAGGACCCGGTCCTGTACGCCTATGACAGTCATGGCCGCTTCCTCGCCCGGCTGCAGGGCAGCAGTGGGATCACCTACACCTACGACGTCACGGGCGAAGTCTACACGCGGGCGGATGCGTCCGGCGGTCAAACGCACTACGGGTACGACGCCGCCGGGCGGCTCATCCAGACCACCTTGCCCAGCAACAACCTGTACCGCTTTGCCTACGACGCCAACAGCAACCTGACGCAGGTCACCCCGCCCAATGATCTATCACACTTCTTCACCTACGACCCGCTGGACCAGCCGGCCGGCTACACCCCGCCGGGTGGTGCGCCCTACGCCTACACCTGGGTCTACGACGCCGACCGCGAACGGACCGGCGTGACCCTGCCCGGGTCACTGCTTGAGGCGTATAGCTACGACGCGGGCGGACGCGTCACCGCCCTCAGCTACCCCAGCGCGACCGTTTCCTACGTCTACACGGACTCGACCGACCGTCAGACGGGCATCACGTGGAACCCCACCGTGGGCGCCGCCCAGTCCGTCAGCCTCACGTATGACAGCGCCAACCTGGCCGGGCTCACCTGGTCTGGCGCGGCGACGGGCCGCTACACCTACACCTACGGCAATGACCTGCAGTTGTCCGGCGTCGCCCTGGACGCCGACCCGCCGGTCACCCTCGCGCGCGACGCGGACGGGCTCGTGACCCGCTACGGCGGCTTCACCTACGCGCGCGGCGGCCCGGGCGGCGACCCCACCCTGATCGGCGACGGCGTCCTGACTGCCACCTACGCCTACAACTCCCTGGCCACCCTCTCCGCGCGGGGGGTGACCGTCGCCGGGCAGTCCCTGTACCAGGAGCAGATGAGCTACGACAGCGCCGGCCGCCTCCGGCAGAAGGTCGAAGCCCTGCCGGGCGGCACGCACACCCTCAGCTACACCTTTGACGCAGACGGGCAGTTGCTGGCCGTGTGGCGCGACGGCTCGCCGGTCGAGCAGTACGGCTACGACGCGAACGGCAACCGCACCGGCCGCCAGGTGGGCGCGGGCCCGGCCGAGGCGGCGACGTACGACGGCCAGGACCGCCTGCTCCAGCAGGGCGGCGTGAGCTACCAGTTCAGCGCAGCCGGTACCCTGCTGCAGCGCGGAGGCGACACCTTCCAGTACAGCGCCCGCGGCGAACTGCTGCGGGCGGTGGTGGGCGGGCAGGCGGCCACCTACGCCTACGACGGGCTGGGCCGGCGCGTCGCGCGGACGGATGTCAGCGGCACCACGCAGTACCTCTACGGCAACCCCGGCAACCCCTTCCAGGTCACGGCCTCGCGCGACCCGTCCGGCGTGCGCACGGCCTACACCTACGACGAGGGTGGGCGCCTGCTGGCGTTCCAGCGCGGCGCGGCCTGGTACTACGTGGCCACGGACTTCCTGGGCACGCCGCGCCTCGTCGCCGGCGCGGACGGCGTCGTGGTCAAGCGCCTGGAGTACGACGCGTTCGGCGACGTGCTCAGCGACAGCAACCCCGGCTTCGACCTGCCGATCGGCTTCGCTGGCGGGCTGACGGACAACCTGACCGGGCTGGTGCACTTCGGGGCGCGCGACTACGACCCGCTGGAGGGCCGCTGGACCGCGCGCGACCCCGTGCTGTTCGAGGGGCGGCAGGTCAACCTGTACGCGTACGTGGGCAACAACCCCGCCCAACTGGCCGACCCGTGGGGGCTATTCTCCATCGGCCTAAACACCTACGATGGCATCGGAGGCGGGCTGAGGCTGACCTTCACCAGGCAGGGCTTCTCCTGGTGCGGCGAGTTGGGATTTGGCGCGGGAACCTCGTTCGAGCTAGACCCGTCGAGCGGACTGGACAAGGAGGGCGGGTCGCTCAAAGCCGAAACTGGCGTTGAGATCGGCCCCCTTATCAGTACGAAGCTCAAGGGTCAGATCTCGCTCGACGGCTGCCAGGGGAAGATAACCCCTGAGTTATGCGTCGTCGGTAGTTGTTGGGGTGAGGGCAGGCCCAAGTATAAGGTTGATCCTTCTAAGATGATAGACGGAGATAAGCTCCTAAAGAGCTTTAAAGTGGGCGTCAGCTCAAAGGCGACGTACAAGCAATGCGCCGCGGTTAACTGGTAGAGGGTGGGTCTCTCTCGTCGCTCGCGCGAGCCGGACTTAGGGCCGCGTGACACCTGGACCTGCGTGAGCCGGTCGCCCACCCGCGCGCCGGAGGGCGCGCCGCAAGGCATCCTGTAGGCGTTCGCGGCTGGCGGGCCCGTGACCGAGGGGCGTTCCCCCGACCCCTCGGTCACGGGCACTCGTTTCCTGCACTCGACTACTTCGTCACGTCTGTCGTGCGGATGACGTCCACCTTCACGTGCGTCATCAAGGCCGCCAGGGCGCCGATCGCCGCCAGCACGGGGTAGGCCCATACCAGCGCGCCGCTGACCACCACGCCCGCGGTAAGAGGGATCTCTACCAGCGAGTCACCCTTATCGTTGCGGATGATCACCCGGCGCACGTTCCCTTCGGCGATCAACTTCTTCAGCTGTTCAACCACTGCACCGCCGGTCATCTCGATGCGCTCGGTCCAGGTGTGCTCCTGTTTAGTTCCCGCTCCAGTCTGTTCCGACGACCCACTCTGGGCGGGCTGGCCCGTCGGCGGCTCATTCGTGTAAGTGCTCATTTCCTTTTATCTTATCTCTTTTACCAATGTCTACTGGTTATAGGATTTCAGCACGTATGCAGTGTCAGATGCTGCCGTAGTTCGACATAATACTCACTGCCTCAAACTACTGCCTTCCCCTTATTAACCAGTTGTAAGTATCTTCATTTGCTTGCGCTTATGATTGGTTTGAACCGAATTACGCGTGCTCGAAACTATGAGTGGGAGACGAGGTGACAGGAGACGCGGGAGACACTTTTCATTTTGTCTCCCGCATATATATGGTGGCACCCAGCCTTACGGATTGTGGCATTCGTCATCCATCCCCGCCCCGCTCGCGTACAATTCATTCTGACTGAATCGTGGTGAACTCGTACAGGTGCGCTGTAGAACGCGGGTGCCCGAGCGCTGCACGAGCAGGCGCCGATTGACAGGACGGAGTTCGAATGGACATTAACCAACTTAACCAACTTGCCCAAACCGTTTCATACGTTGATGAGGAGCGGCGTAAAGACCGCAGTATGATCCTGCAGTTGCAGGAGAAGGTGGACGCGCTGACACGTGAGCTGGACAACCGCTCGCGCTATGCCCAGTCTTTGGAAGCGCAAATCTCCGATCTGCGCTTGCAGATTCCCAAGGCCATGGGTTGGACGACCTCGCTTGAGCAGTTACGAGCCGAGTTCAATAATGTCTTCGCACGTATCGAGGATCAGCGCGGCAAGAGCGAACGCGAGTCTTCGCGTGTCCGGCAAATCGAGATCGAGGCGATCGTGCGCCAGCTTAACGACTTGAAGAAGGAAGTAAAACCTTACGCGCATTATGCGGAGGATTTGGAACTGCGCCGCCAGGAGGAAGCACGCCTGAATGACTTGATCGGCCGCGTACATGCTCAGGTGATCGAGGTCGAGCGCCACCAGGGTGAGCCAGGTACACAAATCGCCTACCTGGAGGAGCAACGCCGTCAAGATAACAAACGCATTGTCGCCCTGGAGCAGGAGCTGCCCGACCTGCACAAACGCATCGAGCAATTTCCCCCGCAGTTGTTGCTCCTGGATGAAGCCGTACGGCGCAAACAGACGGAGATCGAGGAAGCCGCTAAGCTGCTGGAGGCACAAAACCAGGTGATTGAGAGCCAGCGCGTAGCCGACATCCGCCGTGAGCGCCAGTTCGCTGAGTATGGCGAGGTGGTGGAGCGCATCAAAGAGCGTGTGGTCGAGTTACAGGCCCAGACCACTGGCTTTGTCCAGATGCGTGAGGAAGTGCGCCGCTCTTTGGCTGAGTTGCCTGATGTGCAGGCCCGCCTGGAGGTCCGCCTGAACGAGGTGGTGCAGGTGCAACGCGATGCAGAAGAGCGCTTCAAGCGCCAGGCAGACGAATTTCGTGACGCCCTGGAAAAAGACTGGAAGTCGTTCACCGTGGCACAGGAGGAGAAATGGTTCGAGCGCGACCGGCGTATCTCTGATTTCGAGCCGCGCCTGGCAGCCATCGAGGAAGAGTTGCCTGCCTATATGCCGCAGGTTCTGCCGCTCTACGACATCCTGGAGTCGTTCTCCAAAGCTTATGCCGCAGCCGGGCGTGAGTGGCTGGCGCAGGCCAACCAGTTGCTGGATCGCGCCAAACAAAACATCCCGTCGGATACAAAACTCTCACGCCGCCAGCGCCGTAAGCAACGCGCCGAGGTGGCTGCCGTAACCGCGCTTCCCCAGCCGGCTGACGGCGCGTCTTCTGGTGGTGGCCTCGATGACGACCTGGTGCATTAGCATCGTGTCTCCACATGGCTATGGCAGGACAAGGCACCCGTATCCCCGAGCTGTCTGTATCATCCAGGGCCAGCCGCAAGATGAAGGCTGTGATTCGACCGTCTCACCACGTTCTGTGTGGCGTTTTTTGATTGTCTGAGGTGCCAGACCGCATGTATGTAGTCGCCACCGCCGGTCATGTCGACCATGGCAAGTCCACTCTGGTGCGCGCGTTAACGGGCATCAATCCCGACCGGCTGCGTGAAGAACAGGCCCGTGAGATGACGATCGACCTGGGCTTCGCCTGGCTGACCCTGCCCGGAGGCGAGGAAGTGGGCATTGTGGACGTGCCCGGCCACATCGATTTCATTGAGAACATGCTGGCTGGCGTGGGTGGCGTCGACGCGGCCTTGCTGGTGATTGCCGCCGACGAAGGGCCTATGCCCCAGACGCGCGAGCACCTGGCTATACTCAATTTGCTGCACGTGCCTCGCGTAGTGGTAGCGCTCACCAAAGCCGATCTCGCTCCCGATGCGGCCTGGCTGGAGCTGGTCAAAGCCGATGTACGGCAATTGCTGGCTGGCACACCGTTCCACGTTGCGCCCATCGTAGCTTTAAGTGCAAGCACGAGCCAGGGCCTGGACGACCTCGTCCACGTGCTGCAATCGATTCTGGATGACGTGCATACCATGCGCGAGACTGGCTCGCTGCGAAAACGCGATCTTGGCCGGCCGCGCCTGCCCGTGGACCGGGTCTTTACCATGTCCGGCTTTGGCACCGTGATAACAGGCACGCTCCTGGATGGCTCGTTTGTTATCGGAGATGAAGTGGAGGTGCTGCCACACGGCCTGAGTGCTCGTGTGCGCGGCTTGCAAACCCACCGGCAGAAGATCGAGCGTGCCCAACCCGGCAGTCGCGTGGCAATTAACCTGGCAGGGATATCGGTCGATCATGTGAAGAGGGGCAGTGTCGTGGCGCAGCCTGGACTGCTCCGACCGGCGACACTCCTGGATGTGCAACTGGAGGTGCTTGGCGCGCCGTTCTGGCGGACGGCACTTTCACATCACACTGAGCTGAAATTCTTTTGCGGCACAGATGAGGTGCTGGCTCGCGTGCGTTTGCTCGACACCGACGAACTTCCCCCCAGCGGGGTGGGTTGGGCTCAACTGGAACTCGCTGAGCCCGTTGCTGTGGCCAGCGGAGACCGCTTTATCGTGCGCCTGCCCTCACCATCCATCACCGTAGGCGGTGGCGTGATCCTCGACCCGCACCCTGCGCAGCGCTACCGCCGGCGCGGTGGAAGGGTGGATGAGGGCGTTCATTCGCATTTGCAGACCCTCCTGCAGGGTACGCCTGCACAGCGACTGGAAAGGACGCTGCAGCGGGTGGGTTTCTCCACGCACGCTGAGGCACTTGCAGCAAGTAGTCTGGAGCCTGAGATTTTCGCCAGCGCGCTGGATGAGTTGCTCGCCTCCGGAACCGTGCGTAAGGTGAGTGATGTGCTTGCGCCTTCCAATCTGTGGGACGACAGACTGCGCCAGCTCCAAAACGACGTCAGCGTATTTCATTTCGAGCAGCCGCTCGCTACAGGGCGATCCCGGGAGTCCGCGCGAAGCCGGTTGGGGCTCGCACCGCGTGCGTTCAACGCGCTGGTCGACTACGCTGTGACTAGCAGTGCTCTGGTCGATGATGGCGAAACGCTCCGTCTTCCATCCCATCAGGTGCATTTCACGCCCGACCAGCAGGGCAAAGTGGACATGCTAATAGCCCGCTTCCAAACACAGCCATTTAGCACTCCCTCCGTGAAAGACTGCCGGGCGACTGTTTCGGACGCCGTCTACGAGGTGCTGCTGCATCAGGGGCAACTGGTGCAGGTTAGCCCGGAGGTCGTTTTCCTGAGCCAGACCTATAACGAGGCAGTGACGCGCATTCGCGAGTTGATCGAGCAGCAGGGGCAGGTCACGGCTGCTCAGGTGCGTGATGCCTTCGGTAGCACCCGCAAATACGCGCTCGCCTTGCTCGAACATCTCGACGCCGCTGGCATTACACGCCGTGTTGACGACGCCCGCGTGTTGAAGGGGTAGCCCGCTTCGCGGCGAAGCCTTCACCGCAGAGGCGCAGAGAGCGCAGTAACATTTCTACTGCCCTCCCGCGGGAGGCTGGTTGGACGGGTCACGAGGTGGGGTGAGGTGGTATCCCGCCCTACAAATCCTTCGCCAGTGTGCGCCTCAGAGTATGGTACCCATTCTTCTCATAAAAGCCCAGCGGACCGGCGGCGAACTCCCAAACTTCCAGCCTCATGCGTGTCGCGCCTCTCTCCCGCACCCATTGCTCCGCGGAGGATAGAAGCTGGCGCCCCAGCCCCTTGCGGCGAATGGATGCCGTGATGAACAGGCTCTGAACGTACCCGTAGCGGCACGCCACGATGGCTTGATTTGATACGTCATCTTGCTTCAGGTACACCTCTGCAAAACCGAGCGGACGTCCGGCCAGTTCCATAAGCAAGATAGCGGCATCCGGGTTATTGAGGATCTCGCCGATGGCCTTGTCGAAAGTGGCCCAATCATATTCCTCGTAAGGTCCCAGTCTGCGCAGATGGCTGGGAACGCCGGCGGCATGGAACTCGTGAAACTCGTAGTACAGCGGGCGCAACACCTCGCCGTCGTCCCGTGTAGCTGTCCGAATGATCGTCGCTTCCATCGCTGCCTACCTTGTTCCGCTCGTAATGAGGCGAATAGTACATAAGCCTTGCGGCTGCCCCGGTTTTTCCCCTTGTGACGCTGGTGTGACGGCGATTGTGGCGGAAGGCGCTACCTGTCCATATCCTGTGCGATGTAGAAAAGTATTACCAATTGCGCACCGTGGGAAAGAATCGGCATAACTGCCAAGGGTCGAGGTCGCATCACGTGCACGACTGGTGTAAGCACGGTTCACCCGGCGTCAGCCATCGCCGCGATCCTCCGGAACCATGTGTCCTGTGCCCGGATGAAGCGCCGCGTCTCGCGCTTGATGCGCGTGATAGCTTCGTCGAGTGTGATCTCCCCACGCGCCACGGCCGCCATCTCCCGGTAACCCAGCGACGACATCGACGGCAGCCGCGTGGCCGTCTCGGCGCGCATCCCGTGCCCGGCCAGTTCGTCCAGCAGCGCCCGCACCTCCTCGAGCCAGCCCTGCTCGACCATGCGTTGCAGCCGCGCGTCAGCCCGGATGTACAGTTCGTCACGTGGCAGGTTCACGTAGATGATCTGTACCTGCGCGCGGTCCAACGGAGCCCGCCGCTGCAGCTCGCTCCAGCGCCGGCCCGTCACCTCCATTACCTCCAGTGCGCGCACCACGCGGCGCACGTTGCGAGGATCAATTGTCTCTTCCGCCGCCGGGTCTCGCGAGAGGAGCTCGCCCCACAACGCCGCACAGCCGTGCTCTGTGGTAAAAGCCAGCCAGCGCTCCCGCACCGCGGGGTGGGGCGGCACCTGTGGCACCTGCCAGCCCTCCAGCACGGCGCGCACGTACTGGCCCGTCCCGCCCACCAGGAGTGGAACCTTCCCACGTATTTGCACGTCCTTGATTGCGGCGCGCGCCAGCGCCACGTATTCGCCCAGGGAGAAGCTTTCATGCGGTTCACGGATGTCGATCAGGTGGTGCGGAACGGCCTGGCGTTCCTGCGGCGACGGCTTATTAGTGCCGATGTCCATGCGTTTATATACGTGCCGCGAGTCGGCGGAGATGATCTCGCCCCCCAGGCGCGGGGCCATGTCCATTGCTCGTGCCGACTTGCCAGCCGCGGTCGGACCAATGATGATGACAAGTTCGGGCTTATCAGCCATTAGCCAGCCTGGAGACGGGCATTGGTTGAGTAGCACATGACATCCTGTGTTACTGTAACATAGTGCATACCAGCGTGTCTATATAGGTGCGGATTTGGTCGTTTGGATCAACCATCTCATGTTACTATGGGGTTACCAGATCCAATATAGTCCACATGATCCACCGCAAGCGTTAATGCCGCGGAAGCAGGATTATCTCCGCCCCATGCCATTTTATCTGCGGTTATGGTGCGACAAAATGAGGAGAGCGCAGGAGGACATCGAATGACAAGGGAAAATACATCATTTGGCGCTAAACTGGTCGGTCTGGTCGCTGCGCTATCCATCGCGTTGTCTGCATGTAATCAGCCACAGCCTACTGTCATAATTCGCACACCTGGCAGCCCTACTGACACGGCTGTAGCGAGCACGGCAACACCCGTCACACCACCCACGACGATCCCTACCGTGGCGCCCTCGCCGACGCCTCTGCCACCGTCGGACCCCATCCTGGTAGATTACCAGCCTGTGCGCGGTGAAGAGCTGCAACTGGATAATCCCATTATCCTCACCTTTGACCAGCCCATGGATGAAAGATCGGTGGAGAAGGCTGTACAGGTAAGTCCTCCCGTGGCAGGCCAATACACCTGGACGAGTGACAATGTCGTGGCGTTCATGCCCACTGATGGCTGGAGCCGCGCGGAACACTATACCGTCAGCCTCACCGACACGGCTAAAAGCGCCAAGGGGCTGGAACTCGCCAAACCAGAGATCTTCAACATCAGCACCATTGGTTATCTGGATGTGGCGCAAACCATCCCCTCTGATGGGGCTCAAGACGTAAGCGCTGACTCGCGCATCACTGTGCTGTTCAATCGGCCGGTCGTATCGCTTACATTGATAAGCCAGCAGGCTGACCTGCCCAGTCCAGTGACATTCGACCCACCCATCACCGGGCAGGGGGAGTGGCTGAATACAAGCATCTACCTGTTCCGCCCCGCGCAGCCGCTGGACGCTGGTGTGAGTTACACGGGTACCGTGGCTGCCGGCCTTAAAGACACCACCGGAGCGCTCCTGAAGAATGCTTTCATTTGGACCTTCAGGGTTTCCTTGCCGACAGTCAAGGCGCTCTCGCCGGAAGATACCACGATCGATGTAGACCTGCGCCGCCCGATCAGCATTACGTTCAGTCAAAAGATGGACCATCCCAGCACCGAGGCGGCTTTTAAGATCGCCCCACCTGTAAAGGGCACCTTCCGATGGGCTAATGAGCAGATTACGCAAAACCAGCAACGCGGCAAGTCGCAGCAAGTGGCCCCTGGCACCCCTCCGCTGCCTGCCGCAACCAATGGCGAGGTGATGGCGTTCGTGCCCAGCGAAGACTACCAGCGCGGGACCGTCTATAACGTGGAGATCGCCGACACGGCCCGGGCGGCTGTTGGCACCAGCACCCTGGCACAAGGGCGCAGCTTCAGCTTCCGAACCATCGAGTACCCTGCCGTGGCCAGCACCGTCCCTGCGAACGGTGACACCAAGGCTGATTCCCAGTCCGGGTTCAACATTCGTTTTAGCGCGCCGGTTTTACCCGAGACGATCGTTCCGAACCTCACGTTTAACCCAGCCTTGACGCTGACCAGGGTCTACACCTATTACGACCCGTCGGAGAAACGTTTCTACCTGAACGTAAACCTGCTGCCCTCCACTCATTACAAGGTCACGATCGGCGGCGCCATTCATGACAAATACGGAGCTCAGATCGGTCATGACACAGTGGTGCAGTTCTCCACCGCACCGCTCATACCCTATGCCATTTTGAATACCAATGGGCAGATGGGTACCTACGATGCCAGTCGACCTGCCAAACTGTTCGCTTCCTATCGTAACGTCAGCCGCCTGAATTTCCAGCTGACGGCTCTCACCCTGAAGCAGTTTTACCAGTTCACCGGCAATAGCAACGCCTATGACAACCTGCGCAAATTTACGCCGAACGACAAGCAAATTGTCCGCTCGTGGTCGGTGCAAACCTCAGCCCAGTTAAATGAGCTGGCTTATGCGCCTGTAATCCTTGCGCCAGCTGACCAATCGGGAACGCCGGGCAAGCTGCCACCGGGTATTTACCTGCTGACACTGACTGCACCTGAAGCTGCCGCGACGGTGAAGTATTACGAGCCGGCGCGACACATCTTGATCGTTTCCAATCTGCACATCACGTTAAAACAAGGCCAGCGTGAGGCGCTCGTGTGGGCTACGAACCTGGACAGCGGGCAGCCTGCTGGTAACTTGCCCGTCACGTTTCGTGACAATTCCTTCACCGAAGTGGGTCATGGCAATACGAGCGCCAGTGGCCAATATCTGGCGCAGTTCAACAGATCGTTCCAGGAATACGCACCTTTCTACGCTGTGTTCGGCCAGCCTGGCGATGCCAACTTCGGCATTGCCTATAACCGCTGGGATTCCGGGATCACCTCATATGACTTCAGTCTGAACGGACAATTTGGCAGCACGCATACCATGGCCTATCTCTACACCGATCGGCCCATCTATCGGCCAGGCCAGATGGTGTATTACAAAGGTATTGTGCGAGCCGAAGACGACGCGCGCTACGCCCTGGCGCTGAATCTCACCTCCGTCGATGTCATCATCAACAACGATCAAGGTCAGCAAGTCTTCAGCACCACACTGCCCCTGGATGCCAGTGGCACCTTCAGTGGCGCGTTTGCGCTGGATAATCAGGCTCCCACGGGTTTCTATTACATTCAAACCTGCCTGCCGGCTAGCGCGTCGAGCAGCGCTCAAAGTAAAGGGACGACCGCGTCACCTGCTGGTCGAGGATCGCAAAACCCGCCGTGCAACAATTACAGCGTGTCGTTCCAGGTAGCCACCTACCGCGCACCTCAGTTTGAGGTAAACCTGACCACCGACAAATCCGATTACCTGAATGGCGATACCTTCAAAGCTGCGCTGGATGTCAAGTACTTTGCCGGGGGGAATGTGGCGAATGCACAGGTACAGTGGACACTCTTCGCACGCGAGTTTACTTTCAACCGCTATAAGGGACCCGGCCATTACACATTCGGCGACTACAACTTCATCGACCGCGGTGTGGGTTATAACGAACAGATCGCAAACGGAACTGGAACCACCGATTCGTCGGGCCACATGACTATCTCAGTGCCCGCCGACATCAGCAAGCACCGCAACAGCGCCACGTTCTCGCTGGAGGTCAGCGTGACTGACGCCAGCAACCAGAGCGTCTCAGCACGCACCGAAGCGGTGGTGCACAAGAGCACGTACTACCTGGGCATTGCGCCGCTGGAATACGTGGGTGACGTAGGCCAATCACTCGGTTTCAAGATCATCTCGGTGGACTGGCAGGGCCAGCCTGTCAGCAATAAGACTGCGACCGTGGCCTTTAACCAGCGCCAGTGGTTCACTACCCAGGAGCAGGATCAGTATGGCACAGGCACCTTCACTTCGGTGCCCAGTGACACCTTGATGGCCACCGCAACCGTGACGACCGACGCCGATGGTAAGGCCAGTACTTCCTTCACACCCACTCTGGGCGGCGAATATCATGTGGTCGTTACCGGGCAGGGAGAATCGGCACCGCTGGCGGGAATATCGGTTTACGTCTCGTCAGGTGGAGCGTACGTGGCCTGGCAGGTGAATAACAACGACCGCATCGACTTAAAGACGGACAAGAGTCAGTACAGCGTTGGCGATGTAATCAAGCTGCTGGTGCCCTCTCCGTTCAGCGGTACGGTATATGCCCTGCTAACGGTGGAACGTGGTCGTATCCTCTCCAGGCGCGTGGTGCAGTTGACGTCAAACAGCGAGATTCTGGATGTCCCGGTTACGGACGCCTTCGCACCCAATGCCTTCATATCGGTGGTGCTGGTGAAAGGCATCGATGAATCAAACCCGGTTCCATCCTACAAGATAGGCTATGCCGCGTTTGGTGTGGATGCCAGCCAGTTCAAGCTGAACGTGGATATCAAGACGGATAAACCTACCTACGGTCCACGTGATACCGTGACCTATGACATCCAGGTGACCGATGCCCAAAGCAGACCGGTGCAGGCTGAGCTATCGGTGGCCCTGGTGGACAAGGCCATCCTCAGCCTGGCAAACCCGAACAGCCTGCCGATCTTTGACGCCTTCTACGGCGCGCAAGGACTGGGCATCCGTTCGTCTGACACCCTGAACATCAACGTGGACCGTATCACAGCCAAGATCATCTCCGCGAATGCTAAAGGTGGTGGTGGAGGAGGCCTGGCGAACTCGCTCGGACTGTTTGTGAGGCAAAACTTCAAAGACACGGCCTACTGGTCTGCAGTTCTGAATACCGATGCCAGTGGCCGGGTGCGTTTTCAGGTGGTCCTGCCCGACAACCTGACTACCTGGTCGCTTGATGCGCGCGCTGTCACAACAAACACCCTGGTTGGCCAGGCGAATAACGAGATTCTGGTCACCAAGCCTCTGCTGGTGAGTCCCGTGACGCCGCGCTTCTTCGTGGTGGGTGACTCGGTCACCCTGGGTGCAGTGGTGCATAACAATACCAACACCGACATACCAGCCGAGGTATCCCTGGACGCGAGTGGGGTGAGTTTGGCGAATCCTGCGACTCAGCCGGTGACAGTAAAAGCGAATAGCACCGCGCGCGTCGACTGGCAAGTCAAGGTGGAGAATCCAGCCGCATCCGGTCAGGCCTCCAGTGCTGTGCTGACCTTCACCGTGAAGGGCGGCGGACTGCAAGACTCCAGCAAACCCGGGCTGGCCACCGCACCGGATCAGGGCATCCCGATCCTGAACTATGTGGCACCTGAAACGGTGGCAACGGCGGGAGATCTGAGCGAGGCCGGTAAGAAGCTTGAGCTGCTCGCTTTGCCGCCGCGTCTGGATACGGGACAGGGCCAACTATCTATAGAGGTAGACCCGGCCCTGGCAGCCGTAATCAGGACGGGCGACCAGGCATTACAGGAAGAACCTTATGAGAGCACCGAGACGACTGCTTCGCGCCTGCTGGTGAGTGTAGCAGCTAATAACGCATCCTCCCAAAACGATGTGACCCGCGCCCTGCAACGGCTGCTCGGAAGCCAGCACTCCGATGGTGGATGGGGCTGGTGGACGGGTGACGTCACGAATAACACCATTACCGCCTATGTGCTGATCGCGCTAGCTCGCACGCGCGATGCAGGCTACGCCGTGGATGCTAATTCGCTGACGCGTGCTCGCGAGTACCTGACGAGCCAGTTGGTGGCGGTCGGTGCGAAGCCATCACTGGCCAATGACCAGGCCTTCTTCATGTTCGCGCTGACAGAGGCGGGTATGAACGATAGCGGCCGGTTGGGTGCTTTGTTTGAGAGCCGCGAGTCATTGGACTATGCGGCCAAGGCAGAACTGGCCATGAGCCTGGACAAAGTGAACCCGGACGACACGCGCATCCAATCGCTCTTGTCTGACATCACCAGCGGTGCTGTGGCTGGGCCCGCGGGTGTCATGTGGCAGGAAAAGAAGCTGGATCCATCATCCTTCGGCAGCAACACACGCAGCACAGCGATCGTGTTGAATGCTCTGGCACGACTGGAACCCCAGAGCGCCATCACCACGAACGTGGTGCGCTGGCTTATGGTGGCGCGTGTGGGTGACACGTGGGAGACAAACCAGGAGATTGCCTGGTCGGTAATGGGTCTGTCGGCCTGGCAGGTTGCGGTGGGTGAGAAGAACGCCAACTATACCTGGCGCGTCTCGCTGAATGGCCAGGAGGCCCTCTCGGGTCAGGCATCGCCGGACAAGCTGAATGAGGCCAGCCGGCTCACGGTGCCTGTCGCCAAGCTGGTGACTGATCAGGCCAACCAATTGCTGTTCGAGCGTGGAGCAGGCACCGGACGCATGTACTACACGGCGCGCCTGCAGGCTTATTTGCCGGCTGATCAGGCTAAGGCGCAAAACCGTGGCATCGTCATCGAACGCAAGTATGAGCTAGCTGACTGCAATCCGCAACCCACCAAACCATGCGACGCGATCACCAGCGCCGCCATTGGACAGAACGTGCGCGTGCGACTGACTATCGTCGCACCCAGCGACCTGTATTTCGTACGCGTCACGGATCCGTTCCCGGCTGGTGCGGAGGCGGTGGATACCTCGCTTAAGACGAGCCAGCAGGTGAACACTGATACGACCGTGCAGGAGATCGGCGGGCCGGAAGGCTGGGGCTGGTGGTGGTTCAGCCATACGGAGCTGCGCGACCAGAACGCCGCCCTGTTCTCCAGCTACCTGCCGGCTGGCACGTATGAGTACACGTATATCCTGCGCCCCAGCATCGCCGGAACGTTCAATGTAATGCCCGCCAGCGTGGACGAGACGTACTTCCCTGAGACATATGGCCGCAGCGACGGCGCATCATTCACCATCACGAAATAGGTGCTGCCGGCGGATGCCTCACCGGTTCCAGGAACCAGTGAGGTATCCGCCGGCCCCTGGGTGCCCCTTCATTCTTTGTACCACTGTGTTGAAGCATATGGGAGGTAATGATGTTTCTCAAGCACATGCGCCCTGATCAGCTGCATGAAGCGATCCGAAAAAACCTGCCGCTGCTCCTTCCAGCCGGCTGCGTCGAATGTCATGGGGTGCACGCAGCATTGGGGCTGGATATGCTGGTGGCTGAATCGTTGTGTACGGCTATCGCAGAGCACGTACAGGCTGTGGTGGCGCCAAGCATTGACTACGGACCAACAGGCTGGGCCGTCAGCGGGCCTGAGCTGGGCACGGTGGATGTGGACGGCAACCACTTTTACCTGTATGTGAAAGACGTGCTGCGCGCGCTCCTCCTGATGGGCTGGCCGCGTATCTTCGTCGTCATTCAGCACCAGGGCATGGATGGCCCCGAGGCGCTGGCCTTCCGCAAGGCGGGTGCGGAGTTGGCTTTTGAACTTACGCGCAGCGAGAAAGGATTGGGCTGGTGGGGGTACCAGCCTCCTGAGACGCACGGCAATGCCTTCGGGCGCGTGCGGGTGCGCCCCACCATCCTGCCCGCCGCTGAAGCCGTCTGTCACGGTGACCACGCCGGCCACCTGGAGACGAGCCTGCTGATGTACCTGCATCCGGAACAGGTGGACCTGACTTTACTGGATCAGCGCAGCTTCTGGTATACGGATCAGCCTGGTAACCTGGCGCGTGCGGCCAGCGCGGAGGATGGACAGCGCTACTTCGAAGCCATGCTCGTTGCATGGATTGCTGAGATAGATGGAGCATGACCAGCGTGTCTATCGATGTATCAGCAGGTCGCGTGCCGCTGAAGGCGATGACCTGTAGTACGAGGTGCGCGGCCAGGGTTTACTGCTTTTGATGATCGCCCCTGCGGGAGGAGATGGATGGCAGTATTCCTATGTGGCCGAGCGCCTGGCCGGCTTGCCCAACGCTTTGATGTCTGGGTGAGTGCCCCTGCGCGTGGTATAAAAGGCTGACGTATGGCTCCCTCTACTCCCGACAACCTCAACCCCGCCCAGCGTAAGGCCGTCGAGTGCAAAGACGGCCCGGTGCTGGTGATCGCCGGGCCTGGCAGCGGCAAGACGCGTGTGTTGACCAGCCGCGTGGCTTACCTGTTGCAGGTGCGTGACGTTTTCCCTTATCGCATCATGGCGGTCACTTTTACCAACAAGGCCGCTCGCGAGATGCGCGAGCGCCTGAACCGTATGGTGGGCGTGGACAAGACCAGTGACCTGAGGCTGGGCACCTTCCACTCGCTCTGCGCACGCTTCCTGCGGCGCGAAGCACCCCAGGTCGGCGTGGACCGCGACTTTACCATCTACGATGCGGACGATCAATTGACGGCGGTAAAGGCGGCACTGAGCCAGTTGAACCTGGACGAGAAGAGATACAAGCCCGGCGCCATCCACCACGTCATCAGCACAGCCAAAAATGAGCTGATCGCGCCCGAAGACTTCAAACCCGACACGTACTTTAACGAGATCGCCAAGCGCGTGTACGAGCGCTACAATGCCATCCTGCGCGCCAACAACGCGCTGGACTTCGACGATTTGCTGATGGAGATGGTGCGCCTGATTTCGTCGAATCAGAGCGTGCGCGAGCGGTTGCAGGAACGCACTCTGCATGTGCTGGTGGACGAATTTCAGGATACCAACATCGCGCAGTACCAGCTTGTCAGCCTGATCGCCGGCAAGCACCATAACCTGTTTGTGGTCGGGGATCCAGATCAGGGGATTTATAGGTGGAGAGGCGCTGACCATCGCAACGTGCTACGCCTGCAACAGGACTATCCGGACTTGCAGACGATCGCACTGGACCAGAACTACCGCTCCACTCAGGTCATCCTGGACTCGGCCATGGCGGTAATCCAAAAGAACCCTAACCGAAAGCCTATCCGGCTATTTACCGAGCGGGGGCAAGGGGTGAAGATCGTGCTGCGCGAGCTGTTCAACGAAAACGAAGAGGCGCAGTATGTGGTGGACACGATCCGCGAATTGCAGGATCAAAAGGCTGCTGAGCCGGGCGAGATTGCCATCATGTATCGCACCAACGCGCAATCCCGCGCCATCGAAGATGCATTTGTGCATGCCGGGATGCCCTATCGGCTGGTTGGGGCGACGCGCTTCTACGCGCGTAAAGAGATCAAGGATGTGCTGGCTTATATGCGCATCGTCAACAATCCGGCCGATACGATCAGTTTGCAGCGCATCATCAACATGCCACCCCGCGGCGTCGGCGAGAAGACATTCGCCCTGCTTGAGCAGACAGCGCGTGCAAACAACATCTCCTGCTTCGATGTACTCACGCAGGGCAAGCTTTCGGGTCGCTCTGCCAAAATTCTATCGGAGTTCGCTGCCAAATGGCAGCAATGGGTACGCCTGCGCGACGAGCTCAGTGTCAGCCAGATCTTCGACCAGGTGATCACCACCAGTGGCTACCAGGACTTCATCAAAGACGGCACCGAAGAGGGCGAAGATCGCTGGGCCAACGTAACCGAATTGCGCTCTGTGGCGAATGCCGCCGGCGATGCGCCCTTGAGCGATTTCCTGGCTGATGTAGCGCTCGTCAGCGAGCCGGATAACCTGGACGAGAGCCTGAGCGCCCCAGTATTGCTCACGCTCCATGCGGCGAAAGGACTGGAGTTTCGTGTCGTATTCATCGTGGGGCTGGAAGATGGCCTCTTGCCGCACAGCCGCAGTTTTGACGACCCGGAGGAGATGGCCGAAGAGCGCCGTCTGCTGTACGTCGGCATTACACGCGCTAAAGATCGGCTCTATTTGCTGCGTGCGTTCCGGCGAGGAATGTGGGGCCAGAGTGACGTGGCGGCGCCTTCGCGCTTTTTGGCTGACCTGCCGGCGAGCCTGCTGGATGGCAAAGCGAAAAAGAATAGAGCGTTGCAGGAAGAGGTGGTCTCGTGGAAAAGCGCCGCAATGCCCGGCCTGTCGTCGTTCAACCGGGCGACTGCGTTCCAGCCAGGTGATCGGGTATATCACCAGAGGTTCGGCGAAGGCACTGTCTTACGTAGTGTTCGCCAGCGCGATGATGAGGAAGTGGAAGTAACCTTCGACGACGGCAAGGCCAAACGGCTGTCGGCGACCATCAGCGGGCTGAAGAAGATCTGACGCGAGCGTGAGAAGAAACCCGGTTTCTGCAAGAAACAGGGTTTCTGGTGGTTACGGGCGGGTGACAAAACGCTTAGTGTCTCCCGCGTCTCCTGTCACCTCGTCTCCCGCTCATTTTTTAGCAGCTACGAAATCACCAACTCATGCCATGGGTTGTTGACACGCAGGGTTATGTAGATGGAGATGGATCGCGCGACGACTCCTTGCCTTGTTGCAGAGTAGATAAAACAGCCGCCAGGTCGCCACCGAGGAGGGCAGGGACGTTCAGCCAGAGGCCGGGGAAGACATGGCTGCGGATAACGCCGGCTTCGTCACGCTCGAGGGGGCATAGTCGCCGTCGCGCAGTTCCCACCAGTCGAAGAGCCGGTCGTACACCTGCCAGACGGCGTACACCTGGATGCCGTTGAGCCGGTAGGCCTTCATTATGTCGCGCAGGTCGTTGCTGGCCGAACTGGCGGCGACTTCCACGATCAGTTCGGGAGAACCCTCAAGATCGTCCTCACCGGTGATCCGTACGCGCCCGCCAATTTCCGGCGGGATGAATAACAGTGCGTCGGGCTGCACCTCGTTATCTTCGTCAAGCCGCAGGGTGGCGCTATCGCCCAAGGAGGACGCCAGGAATAACGGAGTGGTAAACGCCCAACCAGGTAATAACCATGGAATGTGATGCCGCGTGACTTGCGAATTTCAATGGAGATGGTACGAAAACGATTCCTTCGATGAGTTCGGCTTTGCTTAGTCGGGGCATCGCCTCATAACGCCGTTCGAATTCACGGCGCGTCAGGTGGTCTCCGCTCTACAGCAGTGGGAGGTGGGACGGGCGTTGTACGGTGCTGGTTTTGTCCTGTATCAAATCCGTCGCCATATCGTATACACCAAACTAAGGCTCATTCTAACCGTTCGACAAAGTAGAGCGGATCGAGCTCGTAAGCGGCCAGGGCCTTCTCCCACATGGATCGCGCCTCGACGACGTAGGTGAGGGCGGCCAGCACCATGCCACTGTGGAGCTCATCCTTGTTCAACAGACCCTCGATGCGGTCGTAGCGCTGGCCATATCCGTGGAAGTTGTGCGCGCGGCACTTTTGCTCGCGGTGCGTGCCGTCAGGGTAGGTCACGTCGTAGGTGACCATGGGGCCGAACAGGTATGGCGGCCGGGCGATCTCTTCCATGGCGTGCATGCTGGTATTCGGCCTCAGGCCGCAGCCGAGAAACACTATCTGGCCATTCTGAGTGGGAAGCTTGCGGAAGGGTGAGTGTGATCCGCAGGGTGTGTGATCCAGGTAGTGTTCGCCTAACATCCAGCTGGCCTGTACGCCTACACCGCACACCGAGTGGGTAGGGCACACGCTGCGCAAGGTGCCGGGGCGGGTGCGGAACGTCTCGGAGATCAGTCCGACGTTCGAGGGCGTCTGCAGCACGTCGAAGAACGGGTGCGAGGGATTGGCGTGCTCGTAACTCAGCGCCGGCATGAGCAGCGTCCCCTCGGGGCCAAGGGCACGCATCAGAGCCTGGATGACCGTCTCTGCGCCGCCGGGCACCTGACCAAGAGACGAGAGCGACGAATGCACCAATACCACGCTGCCAGGGCGCAGGCCGGCTAAAAGTAAGTCTTGTGAGAGGCGATGAATCGTTTCGTATTCTGGCATGCTGTCCATGCGTTTGTATTGCTACGCTCCCATGGGGAATATAGCACGGCGCGATATCTCCCTTCCAACCTGCGGAAGTCTCGCGTTCATCTTCCCGACTTATAAGGTGTTGCCAATTCGCCTCTCAGTAGCTGAGTCGAAGAAATACAGTTGGTCCGGTGGGAAGACGACCTCGACAGTTGCACCGACGATCGCTGCATCAAGCTCGGCGGTGACAGCGAAGGATATCGCTCCAGAGCCATCATCCACCCGTACGTAAATCACCTGCTGCTGATGTGCGAAGTCCGGCTCGACCATGTCCACTGTACCCTGCAGATGAATCCCTGGATTGGCGGGTTTGGTAACCGGCATGCTGCTGGATGAGATGAGTTGTATCGCCTCGGGCCGCATGCCCAGCGTTAGCGCCTGTCCTGCCTGAACCTGGGGTTTAAGCGCGTCGGGGAGGGGAAAGGCATAGTGACTCAGGCGCAGCACTCCATCGGCGATGATGCCTCCCGATATCAAATTCATGGGCGGCGTGCCTAAGAAACCGGCCACGAAAGCTGTGGCGGGGCTGTCACGCAGGGTGGCGTAGTCACCTATCTGCTCGATCCGGCCGGCGCGCATCACGGCGATCAGGTCGCTCAGCGCGACGGCTTCCACCTGATCGTGCGTGACATAGATGGATGTGATTTGGAAGCGATGCAGCAGACGTTTGATCTCCAGCCGTGTCTGAACGCGCAGCTTGGCATCCAGGTTTGAGAGTGGTTCATCGAAAAGGAACAACTGTGGATTGCGTACGATGGCACGCCCGATGGCGACGCGCTGCTGCTGACCGCCGCTCAAGGTGCCAGGCTTGCGCTCGAGTAGAGCGTCGAACCCGATACCCATGATCTCCGAGGTGATGCGAATGCGTTCCTGGGTCTCCATATCGCTAACCTTGTGGACCTTGAAGAAAAAGCCCAGGTTGCCCTCACCTTTGAAATGAGGATAAAGCGCGTAGCTTTGGAATACCATGCCAATGTAGCGATCTTTCACCTGCACAGTTTGCATGTCCAGGCCGTCGTAGAGCACCCGACCGCTGTAGTCGCCTTCCAGACCCGCTATAACGCGCAACAGGGTGCTCTTGCCGCAGCCGCTGGGTCCCACCACGGCCAAAGTCTGGCCGTTGGGTATGACCAGCGAGACTTGGTCCAGTGCCACGATCTTTGATCCAGCCAGGCGATGCGCATCGCGCTCGGTTTCAGCCTGGTTGATCACCCGCTCGGCAAATGCGCGGTCACTCTGTTGTCTCATTGTCGTGCGACTTACATGCGAGCCAGCCTCGAATGACTGGTGGCTGAAAGTCTTGCTTACGTTCTGCAGTTCGATCGTAGCCATATCGGTACTCATGGTGCTGGTCAGCGACCAGCGAACGCTGTGAGCTTAAGCCTGATAGAGCCGGCCAGACTCTTCGCGTAGTGGGATGAAGACGGGGCGCTCGGCGCGCCTGGTGTTGGGCTGGTGTAGCACCAGCATTAACTGATCCTCAAGCGTGTGAAATAACATGCCATGCCCCCCGTCATTGCTGTAAAGGGGTTCCGCATCCTGAACCCAAGGACCTTGCAAATCGCCGCCAGACGAGCGTGCCACACCCTGCGTGTAGCCGCTGCCTGCGAAGCTGGACCATAGCATCAGCAACTCACCATCGTGCGCGCGATACAGGAATGGTCCGTCGGTGACGTAGTTGTGCTCACTGGGAAAAGGTATGATCCACGGGGCACTGGAGGCGCGAAACAGCAGAATCGGCTTGCCAGTTGGGTTGCGCAAGTCCTTGCTCAAAGGCATGGCGCAAACCTCGCCGTCGTGTACCTGCACCCACTCATGACAGAAGACGATCCACGGCTGGCCGTGAGCGTCGACATAAAGCGTACCATCCAGGCATTCCCAGTCGGCCGGCGTAATGGGCTTCTCGGTGAGCGGTTGGAAAGGGCCGGTCACTGCATCGGCGACCAGGATCTGTGTGCCGCGGCAGGCGCTTTCAGATTTGAAGCTGGCAAACATGTAGTAACGCCCATCGTAAGCGTGTACCTCTGGTGCCCAGAAGTTGCGGTCAGCCCAAAAATCAGGCGCAGGCCGGAAGGCAGGTAATGGGCCTTCCCAATGAAGCAGGTCGCTGCCGACGTATACGTCAAGTCCTTCCGGGCGGCCTTCCCAGCAGTCCAGGCCTCGGGTGCCGAACAGGTAGTAGCGCCGCTCAGCAGGTACAGGCACGACGAAGGGGTCTCGAATATTAATTGCGGAATTATCCAACATGGTAACCTCAACTGTGGTTGTGGTTCTACAACGATGAACCCAGAGCAGCTTGCGTTCACAACAAGGTTCCCGGCAGTCATGGTGAGCGTCCATGGTAAAGCCGGTCGCCCTTCGACAAGCTCAGGATGTACCCTTCGACACGCTCAGGATGTACCCTTCGACAAGCTCAGGATATAAGTCCAGTCCCTTGCGCTCAACCGCAAGCCGCTCAAGTGTAACGCAACTGGCGCGAGGGGGGTGCAGCGCGAAACCGCGCGCCCTTTAATCGTGAGTGCTGGTTCTGGCGGCGCGTTCAGCGGTTCCGGAGCCAGCTGGGCCGCCAACATCGGGCGATCCTCAAGGTGCGAAGCAAAGTACGTCTCTCAGGATTCGGCGTTCTATCCGAAAACCAAACTTACCTCACGAGCGCCATGCCGCGACACACTGAAGTGGCTGCTGAGCACTTCACCCGAGGCGAGCTGGCAGCGCGCGCTGTAGGTTCCGAAGAAGAAGCGACCACTGGCATGCCCCGCGGTATCTGTCACGAGCCGAGTGTCCGTCGTCCAGCGCCGGTGGAAGGCATCCAGTAACCAATCGTAGAGCGGCTTGGGAGTCATGTCGGTGCGAATCAGGCCGGCGGGGGCGCCCTGCCAGCTACCATTGTCCGAGAAATCCCACCAGGTGATGGCTTCCACAGCCGGATGGCTGAAGAGCAGGGTATAAAACTGCTGGCCATACGCCAGTTGCTGCGCCTCACCGTCCGAAGTGGTGGGCCAGTCCGTGCGAGTGGTGAACCAGTCATCATCGTCCACCGCTTTGGCCTGGCCCGAAAGAACCGTCGCCTCGGTGAAGTGGAGCGGCAGACCGAAGCGCGCATACGTCTCGCACACCTGCCAGACCTTTTCCAGCGACCAGACGCCCTTATGCATATGGCTCTGGATGCCGATTGTTCGCAGGGGTGCCTGGTTGTCAAGTAATGTCTTCACCAGATGCTCAAACTCGGGCGAGATATTGAAATCGTTATAAAGCAAAATCGCATCGGAATCGGCTGCGCTTGCCCAGGTGAGTGCCTGGCTGACTGCTGCCGCCGCGCCTTCGCGAGCGATCCAGCGCCCAACGGCATTACCGAAGCGATGGCTTACCGTCGCTTCATTCACCACGTCCCAGAATTGGATCTGGCCTTTAAAGTACGAGACAACTGCCTTTACGCGTGCCTGAAGACGCACCAGTAGCTCGGCGTCCTCCCTGCCAGCAGCCCATGTGGGGATCACTTCATGCCAGACCAAAGGGTGTCCTTTCGTGATAATGCCATGCTGCTGGCACCACTTTGCCATCGCGGCCAGGCGCACCTCGGATGTTTGATCCGGTTGCGGCTCATAAGATCCCCAGTAGAAGGGCAGGGTGGCATAGTTGAGCAGGGCAGCGAAACGGGCGTTATAGCTCTCCTGTAGCGTCGGGTCGGCAATGGCATTCACGCGAAACGCGTTTGCGCCAAGTTTGAATTCATGGCGCAGCAGGTGTGCATCGATGGTGACACCTTTCAGCGGCTGACCAGCATGATCCACCAGGCGAAGTGTAACGGTGGCGATACGGTGCGAACGGATGCGTTCTTCAGCCGACTTGATTAGCTCTTCGTTCGACATATAACCCTTCATGCGGTGTGGAATCCACTCACACCATGATCGTCCTATGCTGTGCGGGTAAAGCGAAGCGGGGCTGTATATGCAACCCCGCTTTATGTGTAGGCTATGAATGCCGTTGCAGTCACCTGCAGTAGAACCAACCGGCACGTGCCGATGTGTTACCGGCATTATCGGCTGCTGTGACAACAGCTACGTGCCAACCGCGCCCCAAGTTGAGAAGTTGGCATACATTCCAATAGGGATGGATGGCGACGGCAGTCGAATCCACACTGAAGGTCTCGGTGCTGCTATTCACGCCCGACCAGCGATCGAAAGCGTAGGGATTGGCGACGACGATGCCGCGGTAATAATGCACGCCTGTATAGACGTATGGCCCGGTCCGGTCACAGTGGATGAGCGGATATGGGCCGATGGAAGCCCAGTTATGCTGCGAGTCGCGCGCGAAGAGCCTGGCCGTATGCCAGCCATCCCGCAGCCTGAATACTGAGCACACAGTTTTGATATTGACATCACCATAGCCGCGGATGCGGCCGTCTATATAAAAATAACTGTAGGTTTTGAGGCCGAGGTTGCTGACCGTAGTGGTCGAACAGGTGGGGTTCCAGGAGGTTTCATCACAGTTGAGTGTGATGGTCAATGGATTGGTGACGACTACGTATCTGCCGGGTCCTACCTTGCGGGCGAACGCGATGGATGGCATGGCCACCAGGCTAACGACCGTGAGCAGCGAAGCCAATAGAAATAGCACAGGTTTGCGAGCGATCTGTAACTTTTTCATCGATCTGCCCTCCGCACTTAGCATAGAAACCCGGCACGCATATGTCAATACCTGATTGCTTTCGATTCACGCAGATTTCTGTTGCCACGATACCAGCCGGTGCACCTGTCGTCGATCATGGCTCGAGCCAGTTGCCATTGAGCATCACACGCTCCACCTGTGCTGAAAGCAGCTCACCGGGTGGAATGGTCGTGAGGTCTTTGGAAAGTACGACCAGGTCAGCCAGTTTCCCGGCCAGTAATGAACCCACCTCGCGTTCCATGCCACCGGCGTATGCGGCACCGTAGGTGTATGCATGGATGGCATCTACAATATCCAGGCGTTGCTCGGGGTACCAGCCCTCAGGACCGGGCGTTCCGTCGGTGCGCTGGCGTGTGACAGCAGCGTGGATTCCCACCAGAGGGTCAAAGCTCTCCACAGGCGAGTCGGACCCGAAGGCCAGCCGTGCACCCGTGTCGCGCAGAGAGCGGAAGCAATAAGCCGTGGCACTGCGCCTGCCCCAATGTGCGTCGGCCATATGCATGTCCTGCGTGGCGTGGATCGGCTGCATCGAGGCGATCACATCGAGTTCCGCGAAACGCCGGATGTCTGAAGGGTGCACGATTTGAGCGTGCTCAATACGGTTACGCAGGGGCGGGGCGCCCGGCGGCGCCTGCCGGCGGCTCAGCTCGAACGCATCCAGCACATCGTGGTTGGCACGGTCACCAATCGCATGGATGAACGTGGCCAGGCCATTTGTGTTACTGGTCAGGACCGTCTCGAACAGTTCCTCGCGTTCGGTTGTACTTATGCCACGGTTCATCGGCTCGCCCTCATATGGTTCGATCATCGCCGCGGTGCGCGGACCCAACGCACCATCGGCGAAGACCTTGATGCCGCCAATGCGCAACCAGTTATCACCCAGGCCGCTGCGAATGCCAGCCCGAATGGCTGCATCCAGCGCGCTGACTGGAAGCTGCTTGACGATGCGCAGTGTCAGGCGGTCCTCCTGGCGCAGGCGCTGGTAGGTGCGGAACGATTCGATACCGCCTTCACCATCCATGCAGTGCACTCCTGTCAAACCGCGGCGGTTCATGGCATGCATGGCTTCGACGGTTGCATCCTCGGCCTGCTGTGGCGTGGGGAGCGGGATCACCGGGCTCACCAGACTCATGGCATTCTCCAGAAGGGTGCCTGTTGGCTGACCAGAGGCGTCGCGCACAATCTGCCCGGCTTCCGGGTCGGGTACGCCAGCCGTGATGTCAGCGCGTTGCAGAGCCAGCGAGTTCAGCCACATGGCATGGCCGCTCTTGGCTGAGAGCGCCACCGGGTGATCACGCGTGGCTTCGTCCAGTTCGGCAGCAGTGGGGAACTCGTCGCTACCCCAGGAGGTTTGCGCCCAGCCGTTCCCCAGAATCCACTGGCCAGGTGGCGTCTGTGCAGCACGGGTGTGTACACGCTCAACTGCCTCATAGATGCTTTTTACTTCGAATACGTCCACGCGCTGCATGGACAAGCCGGTGAACAGCAGGTGCATGTGCGCATCGATGAAACCGGGCAGGACGAACCCGCCATTCAGGTTCACGTGCGCGGCATGCGGCAGTCGAATCGCTTCGATGTCTTGATCACTGCCCACGGCCAGGATGCGATTATTGGCGATTGCGATGGCGCTGGCACGTGGCTGGGCCGGGTTAACGGTGTAGATATTGGCGTGGGTGATGAGAATATTCATAATTCTTGAGATTCGGAACAGGAAATGAATGACTGACCAGCAATGAATGTACCACGAATTACGTGGCTGTCACGGATTTTGCACGCCCCGCTGGTGCGCACTCATTTATATCGCGTGCATGCTTCACGGCATGGTGAGCCCATTCTCCACTTCGTTCGTCGTCACGTGTGAGCGGTGGAGGGTGGAGAATGTCGAGTACTTTACGCCACAGCATCCATCTGTTGTGGCTGAGCTGAGTTGTGACGATGGATCAGGTCTTTTTTAGCGGAACTGTGCTCGCATCGCCATAAAGCCAAAGGCGAGCGACAGCGAGTCCGGGTGCGTGTTGGCGGGGTTGGGGGCGTGGTTCCCGTTGGTATCGTAGAGCTGCAAGTCTGGCACCAGCAAGCTGGAGACCAGGGAGCTACTCGACACTTCGCAGGGTGAAAGGACGTAGTCACCTGCCAGCGCCCGAGTGCCGTCCGGCTTGGTGCAACCGCCCACGTCGAAAGGAAATTCGATCGGTATTGCCTGTGTGGAGCATGGGTCCTGTTGCACTGCGCGCGTGTGGTTGCTGGTAATCGCGGGCACAAGCGTGTTCCGTGCCTGGCCGACGGGCAAGGAGCCCTGGGTCGCGCCTGCGATCATCTGGTTCGCCGGCTTGCGTCGCTAGAGCACCACCAACTCGCGCTGCGGTGTACTGATGTACTCGGCACCCGAGGAGGTCACGAGGACGGTCTCCTCAATGCCGATGTAACCGACTGCATCCACCATGGTGCCCAGTTCGAGAGCGAACACGTTAGCCTCCTCGACAGGCTTGTTGGGCAGGTCACCGTAGCGCTCCCAGCGCGGGCCAAGGACGCTGCCGCCGTCGTGGGCGTTCATCCCGACGTGGTGGCCGAAGGCGTGCATGTACTCTGGGTAACCCTGGCGCACCAGTTCGGCGCGCGCCGCCGCGTCCACCTGCCAGGCCAGCGCGCCGGGCTTGAGAGCCGCGCGGCCGGCTTCGAGTGCATCCCAGCAGGCCCGCCAGGCGCGCGTCACCTCAGTTGGAACGGCGTCGTCACTGTCGCGCCGCACATAGGCCATGCGCTGCAGGTCCGAGCAGTAGCCGTCCAGCCGCAGGCCCATATCGATGTGAAGCAGTTGCCCCGGCTCGACCGTCAGGTCGCCAGGGATGCCATGGCCGATGGACGAATTCGGTCCGGCATTGACGATCGGGTCGTTCACGCGTTCCCAGCCGAAATCGCATCCGTGTTGGGCGATGAGCTCGCCGGCCAGGACGTGGATTTGTTTCTCGCTCATCCCGCGCACAGACGCTGCGAAGAGATCGGCATATACCTGCTGGGTGATCTGCGTCACCCGCCGGATGCGTTCCACTTCGGTGGGCGTTTTGCGCTCGCGCAGGCGGCGTGCGATCGGTTCGGCGCTAACAAAGCTGGACGCAAAAGGCGTACCCGCCAGCATCTGCGACAACCGTGCATACATGCCAAAAGTTAATCCGTCAGAACCAGGGTCGCTTAATGAGTAATTAAGCGCAATGGTAGAGGGGTTCAGTCGGCTCAAGCGCTCGCGCAGGTGCGTGGCAATGCCTTGATCATAGGCAATCACCTCATCATATACTCCCAGCTCGCGGATGTTGCTGGCGTCGAAACGACCCGCAATGGCGATCTTTGCACCGCCGCGGGTGATGATGAGAGCCGAATCCCACGTCAGGCCGAAACCCAGTAACAGATCCAGCGCCGGGTCGTGCACGGCCGATGTCTCGCGCACGAAGGTGACCCAACAGTCGAGAGTTTGTTCGTTCAGCAGGCTGATGGCCTGATCCAGTTTCTCGCGGATGATTGACATGATTTGTTAACGATTGAGTATGGGGATTGCATCGCCCACTAATCCTGTATGCGACGACGCTCCTCTGCTTGACGCTTCCGCACAGCTTCGACAACGGCATGGCCAGCAGACTGTATGGCAGTCCATGATAGGGCATGGCCTCCCTTCGGACGTAACATGTTGAGTGCGACGTGATGGAGTTCCGTGCTACGAGCACGAACTACGCTGCTCTCTTTTTCAACAGTTTCGCAGGCCGTATCACTCTCATTTAAGCCCGTGCCAGGATACAGGACATGTCCGTCTGGTGTGTACACGGTCGCAGAGCAGGGGTGTGCGTGGACGCGATCGTAACTGTAGTGTGTCGAAGGACCCTTCATATCACGGAGGCTCTATTCCACGAGTGTACTCACATTAGTAAGATGGAAATATCCTGTCTCGGTAATAAGGATCAATAGCCATGTTCGTGAGCGATCATGGTGAGCTTATCGAACAATGGCCTGCATCCTTCGACAAGCTCAGCTTGAAAACTCAACAGCTTGCGATTCAGATCGGGACCGAAGCCGACATCCTCCCGTAAATATAAAAGCATGTCGCGGCTCGCCTCACCAGCCCGCGGGAGGGGCTGGTAAGGGCCATCCCTTGAGTCCCTATGCTAATAACCACCCTACACGGTCGTCAATCGGCAATCCGAAATCGTCAATTTTCCGGCTCTTCGCCGACGATCTTCCCAAAGATATTGGAAAATTCCTCGTCGGAGTAAAACTCAATGACGATGCGACCGCCCTTGCGACTGTGTTGTAGCAACACTTTAGTGCCCAGTTTGGCGCGTAACCTGGATTCGTACTCTTCTGCTGCTTCCCAACGGGCCGGCGATGGTTTTTCGAGTGGAGACTGCGTTTGAGGCTCTGCCATCCGGCGGATTAAGGCCTCAGCCTGTCGGACATTCAGGTCATCCTTAACGATACGATCCATCGCCAGCAGTTGATCCGCCGCCGAACTGAGCGCCAGCAGGGCGCGTGCGTGCCCCTCGCTGATGATTCCCTGCATCAGAGCTGTTTGTATTTGTCCGGGTAACTTAAGCAGGCGCAGGGTGTTGGTAATCGCCACGCGGCTGCGTCCAACGCGCTCGGCAATCTGATCCTGCGTCAGGCCGAAGTCGTTTAGGAGCTGCCGGTAAGCGGATGCTTCCTCCAGGGGGTTGAGGTCACTGCGTTGGATGTTCTCGATCAGCGCCAACTCCAGCATCTGTTGGGGCGCTACATCCTTGAGCAGGGCGGGAACCTGGCTCAGTCCAGCCAGTTGGGCCGCACGCCAGCGTCGCTCTCCCGCGACGAGGGTATACGGTGCGCCGGGTCCGTCGGTACGGGTCACGATAAGTGGTTCCAAAACGCCGTGCTCGCGGATGCTGGAAGCCAGGTCTTCCAGCTTCATAGCCTCCACTCCACGCGAAAGTCGCGGCTGTAGCGGATTGGCCCGTATGCTATTCACGGGAATGTGGAACAGACCTTCGGCAGGCGACCCTGGTGCAACTCGATTAGCTCCCGACTCGGCAGGCGGAGCATTTAGCGAGGGAGATTGTCCAGAGGTTTCGTCCGGGCCGGGGATGAGCGACGCCAACCCGCGGCCAAGCCCAATCGTTCTAGGCATGGGTTGATATTCCTTCATTACGGGCGACCAGCTCCTCTGCCAGGGCTTTGTAGGCTGTGCCACCTGGCGACGTGGGCGCATAGGTCAGGATGGGTTGCCCATAGCTGGGTGCTTCGCTCAGGCGAACGTTGCGAGGGACGCGCGTGGAGAATACGCGAGGACCAAAGAATTTTTCCACCTCTGTTGCCACCTGATGGGAGAGGGCGGTACGCGTGTCGTACATGGTCAGGATCAGACCCACAATGTCGAGCTGTGGGTTCAGCCGCTGGCGCACCAATTGTACGATGCGACTTAATTGCGATAACCCCTCCAATGCTAGGTACTCACACTGTACGGGGATCAGGACCCCACCCGCTGCCGTGAGCGCGTTAACGGTAAGCAGACCCAGCGAGGGGGGGCAGTCGATCAAGATGTAGTCGTATTTTTCGGTCTCGGCTTTCAATGCCTCGTGCAGGCGATATTCGCGCGCCAGCTCACCCACCAGCTCCACCTCGGCTGCTGCCAGAGCCGGGGCACTGGGAATGATATAGAGATTCAGCTTGTTGTTCTTCAGTGTGGCCTTGGCTGCTGTGGCGTTGCCCAGCAATATGTCATAGCTGGAGGTGGGCACTTTCTCCTTGTCGATTCCCAGGCTGCTGGAAGCGTTTGCCTGTGCGTCCATGTCGATCAGCAAGACTCGCTTGCCCATAGAAGCGACATAGACACCGAGGTTTACGGCTGTTGTGGTTTTGCCCACACCACCTTTTTGGTTGGCGATTGCATAGATGTAGGTCATTGTGTCTTTGCTATCCAGCCCCTGCACCCAAGGGCATGGTGCCCAGCCGCCGCAAAGGCTAGCCTGATTCTACTGCATGGCCTGTTCTGTTAGGTCTCTTCTTTCTGAAGGACGGCTGGTAGAGTGTGGCAACGCCGCAAGTCGCCGGCAGTGGGCACGCCAGCCAGGTGCAGGCGCGTGACCGACTGGGCTGCGATGCAGTTTGCCAGCGCGCATGCCTGTGCGAGGGCGTCTCCACGTTGCAACGCGATGAACAGGACGGTGGCGAAGATATCCCCCGCGCCGGTGGGATCTACCTCTTGCACGGGTGGTGCGGGCACGTGGACGAGTTGTCCGTGGCGGAATGCCGTGCAACCCAGAGGGCCCTGTGTCACCACCAGTATGTCGGTTTGCGTCGCCCAATCACGCGCGATGCTCCAATCGCCGGTGACGTCGTCGATGCTGACCACCACCGCGCTGGCACGCGACAGCACCTGCCCGGCATCCACCCAGTTCGTGGCATGCGAGGTGACATGGCCCTGTCTGTCCCAGCGTCGCATCCAGCCTTGCGGCGTGACGCCGACAAACGTTTCCGCACTGACTCGCGCTGCCATGAGCGGGCTGATCTCATTGCAAACTGGCCCCAGGTGGATGATGGCGCTATGTCGCAGCGAATCGCTCAGGCAGTCGGGTGTAAGCAGCACGGGGCAGGGCGATACCGTCTGCACCCGGCCTGACGATGTATAAGTGTTGCTAAAGGATGTGGTGGACGGCGCGTTCAGACGGTAGACTTCAATTCCAGGGAAGGTGGAGGCGATGTCGAGCTGCGCATGGGCGGCTGTCAGGACGGCGACATGTGGCAGAAAGGCACGCGCCGTGCGTGAGGCATATGTGACTGTCCCGCCTGGCGTCGAGCCCTCTGGCCATTGATCTTCGGTGACGTGCCCGATGACGAGGTAGTCGATCATCGCAATGATGGGGATGAAGCGCTGCCAGGCGACGACACGCTCTTACTTGAGCCGGATGGTCACACGCCGGTTGCTGCCTTCACCGTGGCTCTCCGTCGTGACAAGCGGGTGGTCGCGTAAGGCAATATGTACGAGGCGCCGCTCAGCAGGGGGCATGGGCTCCAGGGTGATAGCGCGGCCCGTGCTGACGACGCGTTCAGCCAGTCGCTCCGCCATCTGATGGAGATGCCTGGCGCGGCGTTCTTTGTAACTGTCGGCATCCAGGGTGATGCGCAGGCTGCTCTTGGTTTGATGCGCCCACATGGTCTGCACTACCAGTTGCAGCGCGTCGAGTGCCTCATTCTGGTGCGCCAGCAGGCGGTTGGCGTCTTTGCCCTGTATATCCACCCAGATGGATGTGTTGTCGTCGTTTTGCGACTGTATCATCTTACTGGTACAGGTGACCTGCATGTCCATGCGGTCCAACACCCCTTGCGTGAGCGTGCCAGCCAGCTCGACGGTTTCCTGCGTCAGACCTGCCTTGCCAACCGGGACGACCTCTTCAGCCTGCTCTGGCGTTTCCTGTGCAGGCATCAGGCTCTCGCCTGCCACGCCTGTACCTTCTGAGACAGGCGCGACTTCAGCACCTTGGGGTTGTTGCGCATTGGGCTGGACGGTGGCTTCAGCGGGAATCGGCGTGACGCGTTCATCGGAGCGCTCACTGACAGGTTCGCTGGTCAAGGGTATTGGCGGCGCACTTGGGCCACCGGATGGGGCGCCAACGGGTGCTGAGCCACTCGCAGAGCCACTTGCCAAGCCGCTAGCAGGAGGAGTTTCGGTTGCAGGTGAGATGGCAGTCGCCTCGCTGGATGGCGGGGTAAATGTGGACACGGTGGGTATCTCGGCGGGAGGCAGCTCTGTATAAGGCGTCAGGCGGACGCGTGCCGGACGCGCGCCAAGGCCCAGTACCCCTTTACTACCCTCGTCCAGTACCTCGATTTTTACTTCGGCGCGCAGCAGGTTCAACTGCGCCAATCCCGTTTTGATGGCGGTTTCGACATCGTGTGCCGTGACTTCGGTTGCGGACATTTAAACCTCGTTAGCCCCTACGGCACCTTCGGAATGGCGATGCGCTCTACCATGGATCCGGCAAGCGCCGCGACGAGGCGTGTGATTGTAATTTATAGCCCTACTGTTTGCCAGACCCTGGCTTTGCCGCTCCCGGCCTGGTCATTCTGCCGGTCGCCCCTGATTTCACTTTGGAACGCGGAGGGGGTACCTTGGCCTTCGGCTTGGACACGGGAGGTGCGATGGGTGCCAGAGTGCCTGGAGTTCCTCCAGCCACCGTAGCGACCGCATGCTGTGCTCTGGCGATGTCCAGCCGCGGTTTCATGAGGTAGTACTGGCCGATGCCAATCAGGTTGGACACAACCCAATAGATGCCCAGCCCAACCGGGGCCGATAGCATGAAAAAGCCAAACATGATGGGCATCATCATCGACATCATTTGATTCGTTTGCTTCGACTGCTCATCGCTGGCCGGGGGTGTGGTGAGCTTGGTGGAGAAATATGTGGTCGCGACGACCAGGATGGGCAGGACAAAGTAATGGTCAGGCTGACCCAGGTCCCAGATACCGAAGATGCTCGAGTTGACCGGCAGCAGTGAGGATAGGTTGGGCAGGAAGCCATAAATGTGCTTGCCCAGTTCGAGCAGGCTGAAGGGCGTAACCGCCATTGAACGCAGGATGGCGTTGTACAGGCCGATCAATATGGGGAACTGAATGAGGAGGGGCAGGCAGCCGCCCAGCGGGTTGAAGCCCACTTTACGCATCTCTTCGCTTAACTTCTGTGGGTCGTTCTTGTATTTCTCCTGGATTGCCTTGATCTGCGGCTGCATGGCGGCCATCTTCATGCTCGATACCTGCTGGCGCAGCGTCAGGGGCAGGGTGATCAGGCGAATGATGATCGTCAAGGCGACGATGGCCAACACGTAATTGTGGAATAGAAGGTCATAAATGAGCAACAGGATGTTGGTCATCGGGTCGACGAGCAGGAAATCGAAAATATTACCCATACGGTTTTATGGCCTCATCTCAGCACAGTTCATCATGCCGCGACCCATCCAGAGTGCAACAGGTGAAACGTCATCATTATCCTTCATCATTGGCTGGTGTTCCTCAGGATATAGCGTCTTAAGGTGTGGCAGTCGGTGGTGGTGGCGGCGGGAACTGGTACTTACGCGAACCATTGCTGGCATCCAACGCCCACACTTTGATATTACCGTCGAACAGCGGAATCAAGATCGTACCATCAGTAATGACCGGACGCGAAACCAACCGGCGCCCCAGGGTATCGTTGCGCCACTGGGTGGCGTTGTAGTCCACGACCCCAGCGGCATCAGGCTTGATCGTCTTCAGATTCAGTGCGTATGCGTTCGTATCCTCAGAGACAAAGAAGAGCGTGCCCTGGTTGATTATTGGCTGTGCCCTGATCGTATCATGGGCAACATAGGTCCACTTACGCTGTCCCGTTGCGGCATCGAGGGCGTAGACTTTGCCGTGTACGTCGCCAAAGTAAACAACGCCATTGTCAACTGTCGCGTTGCACCACACCCAGCCGTCTACAGGCGTCTTCCATCTCAGTTTACCGTCGCTGGCATTCACGGCGTAAAAATACGAGTCGAACGCGCCAAAATAGAGAACGCCATCGCTCAGAGCAGGCTGGACGGCAATGGGTGCTGTCGCACCGTCGAATTGCCATAGCTCTTTCCCGGTCGCCGCATCAATGGCGTAGAGTTTATGGTCAAACGACCCTTGGTACACGGCGTTTCCTGCGACGCGTGGCAGGCTCCATAATCGGTTACCGGTGTTGAATTGCCATAGCAATTTGGGTTGGCCGCTCACGGCCTGAGTGGCATCGATGGCGTATAAGGAGCCATCGCCGTTTGGGGCATAGATGCGCTGGCCATCGGTAACCGCACCCGCCATAAACTCTTTGGCTGGCCCGCCGGGACCAAAACGCCAAACCTCCTGACCTGTGTCGCTATTAAGCGCATACAAATGAGGATCGGCTCCACCTGTGGAGTTGGTACTGCCGCCTACTATGATCAAGTTTCCCACCTTGAGTGGCGCGCCAGAGAACGGACCGCGTGGATTGGCGTTGTCCTGGCTCGCCGGGAATTGCCAGTTCTCAGTGCCATTCTGTGCATCGAACTTATATACCAGCAGGTTACTGGCCAGGTAGGCTGCGTTGCCATCCACTATCAAACCAGGGAATGCCGTGGGCTCTGGTTCACCTCCACCGCAAGCCGTAAGCAGGAAAGTGCCGGCTACGAGCGCCAGGGAAATTCGTACATATTTGCTGTTCAAGTCTGATCCTTAGTTTTCTATTATTATGACTTGCTGGTTATTGGTTATTTCCCCAGCCGACGCGGCCGGCCGCAGTTCAGTGCGGGTGAGGTCTCAATAATCGAGAGTCTCGTCGCCGTTATGGAACCGGGTCGTATCCGCCAGGATGGAAGGGGTGGCAGCGCGAGATGCGCTTGACGCCCAGCCATCCACCCTTGAAGACGCCATATTTCTCAACGGCTTGCAAGGTATACTCGCTGCACGAAGGGTAAAAACGACATGATGGAGGCAGAGTTCGTGAGAGGGTCATCTGGTAGACGCGGATTAGGGTGGTAAGGATACGCTGCCCGGTATTCTGCTTCGAGACGGCTTTTAAGCCACTCGTATAAGTTGAGCCTGTTTCAGAAGCCACTGTAAGTCATCCCGCACATCCTGCATTCGCACACCCGGGCTGGAAATCGCCAGCCGGGCTATCACCACCACACTCCATCCAGGTTCGAGCTGTGCTGTGACACATCGGAGCGCCTCGCGCATAAGCCGTCTGGCCCGATTACGTTGCACGGCTGAACCGATTTTCCTGGATGTTATAAATCCCACCAGAACACCTGCATCGACTGGTGCTCCACCCATGCTTGCTGGCGCGTTCACCCGGCGCGCTACATTCACACTGCAATAGGTGCCACGCCAAAAGCCACCTTCACGCCTCAACCGCTCGAATTCTGAACTTGAGCGTAAGCGTCCTAACCTAATGCGTAGCGGGTAAGATGCCGGCAATTTCGCTCAAGGCCCTGCTTCGCCAGGGAATAACCTGACAGCCCACCCTACTGGTCAATCACCTGGTCCTCTTACTCCCTTCTGTGCCGCGTTTACTTTTGGCAGGAGAGTACACAGCGTTCCAATTTACCTTCTTAACATGATTATTCGCCGAAACGGTCAGTTTATGCCGACCTTTGGCGCGACGAGCACTGAGAACCTTGCGCCCCCCCTTCGTCATCATGCGCTCTCGAAAACCATGCACGCGCACACGACGGCGCTTGCGGGGTTGATATGTTCGCTTTGTTGACATCTAGTCTTCTCTTATGGATAAGTATGCATTCACATCCGATTGAACTGGCCGATTATACCCTATGAGCACCTACGCACAATTGCATTAGTGGCTGGAAACCGGACAATCATATCGGACAAACTCCACTGACCCTCGGCCTGCCTGGTCAGCCAGTGACCAGGAGCCAAGTTGAGCCAGATGCCCGCCTACAGATTGCCTGACCGAATTGTACAGATGCAGTGATCGCCGTTCGGAACAACCAGCCTGTTTGGCAGAACAACCCATCTTTGTAGCACTCACTATAAGGCGCCCAACCACACAGCACTGGCCGTTATCGCTATGGGACCCTACTATGATCATTAAGCCCGTAATGCTGCTGAGTCATGCGGGCATCGGCACACGCCGCAAAGTAATGAGAGACCAAGACATTCCTACGGTGCGTCGGCCTGTAAGGTGGGCGTGCTGTCAATGCCTGGAAGTCAGGTGGATGCTCACATCCTCGCCCTGGTCTGTGTAATGTGCATACGCGTCCAGAATCCAGCTATTGGAAGTACCACTTCCCTGCACGTGAAGCTTACCGCTGCGTCGCGGACCAAATATCGGAATGTCATAGTTGGCAGACCAGTGGTCGTCCTTAGTCGATGCGCTGCCAAAGATAAAGAAGCCGGGGTTAATGGGCGTACCGAATGCAGAGGTGACCTTCGGGCTGGACAGAGCCATCTTCATCGCAAGGTTGTAGGAGGGGTTGGCGATGAAGGTGAAATGGAGGATGCCGAAGAAAGACGCCGCACACAGGCCTATTATGACCACGGTTCCCAGGCAACCGAAAAAGCGGAATGCACGAACGACCTTTTGAGGAGACACCGTAACGGATCCAAAGGAGGGATATGAGACGGGTTCGAAATAACCTGGTGTCACCGCAGGGGCGGAAGCAGGAAGCGAGGCCGGTGGTGTTGAGTGAGGTGCCACAGGCACCTGCACCTCGGCCCCGCAATATGCACACTTTACGATACTTTCTCCCGGCTGTACCGTTAGCGGTGCGTCACAACTCAGACACCTCAAAACCTGAACGTCGTTACTCATGGTTGACCCGCACCTGTGAACTAACCAATAAAAATGATGTAAGGAAGAGGGCTGCAGTAACTGCTAATACCCTCTTTCGCCACCAGTCATAAATGTTCCGCTGCGCATAGGTGCCTCGACGTGAAAGCCATCAACCAAAGTGTGGCATCCAGTTGCTGCGTATCGCCTAAGAGTGCTCAATCGCAACGCGGGTGATGTTGTTTGGGTCGTAGCGCACGGTAATGACCGAGCCTGGTTGGAACCTGGAGATCGACTGCTCGGCGATAACGCCCTGCACCTGGGCCATGAAGGGGTCGCGGTCATCCGGATGGACTTCCAGGTTGAGCGTGACGTAGGGGTTGTTCCCGTTCACCGTGATGCCCATGGCCTGGTAAATCAGCACCTTGGCCTGGGCCTGCCTGCCGGTGGCGATGATCTGTTCGTTCAGGGCGTCCTGCTGGCGTAAGGTGGCCTCCAATTGTGACGTGTTCGTCTGGGTGTCCATCATCGCAGGTCTATCGTCCAACATGTTTGCCCTGGGCAGGAAGTCGACGATAGCCACCTTCTTGGGGTTAGCCGGGTCGTACTTCACCTCCAGCATCTGTCCGGGCTGATACTGTGACGTCTGCAGGCGAGAGACGACTTTCTTCACCTCTGTCTGAAACACCGCGCCGACCTTAGGTCGAACCTCCAATAGCATCCCGATGCGGGGGTTGTCGTTGACCGTGACGCCGGTATCCCATAGCTTCAGGATCGCGGCCTGAGCCGGCTGCCCGGTGGATAGAAGCTGCTGATCGCCGCCACCCATCACTCTGCGTAGGATGATGAAGAAAACGATGATACTGACAAGTATGATCAGGACAATGGGAACTGCTGTCATGAGGATTGCCTGACCGAATAAGTCGTTCGAGCCTTCCATGCCTAACCTCCTGATTGAAGTCGAACAGCCCGCAGGTTTATACGGCACTCGATCAAGTCGTGTACCCGGCGCTCTCTGCGGGGACGCATTTGCTGCCAGGTACGCTTAATATTTTATGATAAATATTATTTTTGAGGTAATGGATGCCAGGTGCCTGGGCGAGAGATATTTCTACTTCATGAGGGTGGCAAGCAGACCTACCAGCATCGTCGCACCGGCCAGAATTATCCACAGCATGTTATCGCGCAGGAGTTGGCCCAGGGTTTCCATGCCCGCTTCGGTGGCAGTGCGCGTCGAGCCGTCGGCAGTTTGCTCCATGAATAACTGGTCACGGAACTCCGCCACGCTGCGCGGGCGGTCGTCGGGGTGCATGGAGATGGCGGTGATGAGGGCGCGCTCCACTGCCTCTGAAACAGCCGGATTTAACGTGCGAGCTGGGATGAGCGTTTCCGGCTTCAGGAAACGCTGCTTGGCTTCGGCGGGGGGCTGGTTGGTGAGCAAATGATAAAGCGTGGCGCCCAGCGAGTAGATGTCGCTGCGGGCATCGGTATGCGTGTCGTCCTCGCCATACTGCTCCAGCGGGGTATAGGCGGCCGTGCCGCGCCCTTGCAGCACCGTGACGGTACGCGAGTCGTCTTTGGCCAGCACCTTCACCAACCCAAAGTCGACCAGCTTGATCAACCCACTGGGTGTCAATTTGATGTTTGAAGGCTTAATGTCGCGATGAAGAACAGGGGTGTCCTGGTTGTGCATGTAGTCCAGTGCGTCGCATAACTGGCGTGCCCAGTTCAAAACCTCGATCTCGGTCAGAAAACGGTTGTTGCGACGCGCCTCGTCTATGATTTCCTTCAGGTCCTTGCCCGAGACGTAGTCCATGACCAGGTAGTCCTGGTCAACCTCGGTGAAGTAGTCAGATACTTTAGGCAGGTTGGGGTGATCCAGACGGGCCAGGATGCTGGCCTCACGCGAAAACTGATGCTGCAGCTCGGTGATCTCATCCTGATCGGATGAAGGGTCGATGCGTACCGCTTTGATGGCGCACTTGCGGCCTTCCAGGCGCAGGTCCTCCGCCAGATAGACGGAACCCATGCCGCCCTGCCCAATAGGCTGGGCGATGCGGTAACGGTTACGCAGAATGGTGCCACGCGCCAACATGAGAATTATTCTAACGGATGATTGTGCCGCTAATGAGACCGCAAGGCAACGGGTTCCACACTATCAGTCTCCGCCTGAATGTGTGCTCACTATTGACATCGTACCAACTTAAAATCCCTTAGAATAATGGTGATGAACCAGGATTCTCCGATGCTGATAATCGAGAACGGCCAGATGGCAGGACAACGCTGGCTGGTTGACAGTGACTGCGTCGTCATCGGGCGTGAGGTGGGTGTGGCACACCTGCTCTTACCAGAGAGGCAGGTGTCGAGAAAGCACGCCAAGATTGAACGCACCGAGACGGGCTTCGTGTTAACTGACCTGGGCAGCAAGAACGGTACCTTTCTGAATGGCAAGGAAGTTCGAGAGCCACAACCTTTACAGGACGGTGATGAGATCCAGATTGCGCTGTGTGTAAAGATTGCCTTTGTCGGGAGTGATGCCACGGCTCCGCTTAACGCACGACCCATCAGCCAGGGCATGCGCGCGGCCGTGCGGGGCATCCGTATCGACAAGGATAGCCGGCGCGTGTTTATCGCCGAGCAAAATCTGGACCCGCCGCTCTCCGTGCAGCAATACCGGTTGCTGGAGATGTTGATTGATGCCAATGGGGCGCTAGTTAGCCGGCAGGAAATCGTTGAGAAGGTGTGGGAGGGTGAGAGCGCCTACGGTGTCAGCGAACAGGCCATCGATGCGCTGGTGCGCCGGCTGCGCGACCGGATCGCCGAGCAGGACTCTGACCACGAATACATCGTCACCGTACGCGGGCATGGGCTGCGGTTTGAGAACCGCTACTCATAGCAGCGTCCGTCTGCGTTCCGAGGTTGTTCGTTCACCGCCTGTTCTCCCCGAACAACACCAGCACGTCACGACGCTTGATGACGCGATCCACGCGGTGCGCGAGCTGGTTGTAGGGTGGAGTGTCGACCACTGTCAATGAACACGCCGATTGGGCCAGCGCGATCATGTCCGCGCGAGGTAAGCGGGTTGAATCCCAGGCCAGTGCCATGGCCCCTCCCGGCAGTAAAAGGCTGGCCCAGACGGGTAATGCCGTGGTCAGCAGCCCGGCCAGCCTGCCTTCATGTTGAATGCCATATGGCAGGTCGCCTACGATCAAGTGTGGGTGTTTCACATTGTTCATCAACTCCAATGCCTGAGCCGTATCGCCGTTAATGAGAACGCATTGGCTGGGTGTTTGACGGCCGAGGGTGAACCACCAGCGA
The DNA here is from genome assembly GCA_021788625.1 of Chloroflexota bacterium. GTDB lineage: Bacteria > Chloroflexota > Anaerolineae > J036 > Brachytrichaceae > CAIXPS01. The sequence goes on along the minus strand of JAJYKL010000018.1, from coordinate 6,430 downwards.
TGGCCGAGCTTCTTCAGACGCTCTTCCTTCAGGCTGCAGCTGATGCCCTGTTCTCTGGCGTACTGCTCGATAAAGGTGGCGGTGGACTCGACATCACGCTGATCTTTCTCCACCCCGTAGGCGTTGGCGCCCAGCACCAGCGCCACGAAGAGCGTGGTGCCGCCGCCGGCCAGTGGGTCGAGTACGCGCAGGTCCGCCCAGGGGGTGTTCGCAAAGGCGGAGCTGTAGCGTGCCACGTTACACAGGAAGTGCGTGAACAACTCGTTAGTCTTGCCCTTGTAGCGGCGTGTCATCACCAGGTCCGGCGGGAAGGCGGGGGCGAAGTCCGTTTCGACTGGCCGCAGCCAGGGACCGATTTCGCCCTCCAGAGTCTGCCGGTAGTCGAAGAAGGCGCTGGTCATGGCCAACGTGCCCAGTTCACGGCGGGCTGTCTCTTCCAGAGCGCTGGACAGGTCGAACTTCAGGTAAGCCTGCCCGGCCAGGGAGACGGTTGCGACGTTCGAGGCTGGCTGCCCCAGTGGGCACAGCGCCAGCTCGTGCGGCGCGAGCGTAGAGGTTAAAGCTGCGTACTGCGTACTCCGTTGTGGGGCGATCTGTGCCAGATAGGTTGACATGGCGATGCCGTTCCCAACTAACGAATCATGACGGGCGATTGCCGGATGGCCCGTATGAAACGCCTGGTGCTTTATGGCGACCTGATTGTCTCCGGGTACGATTTTACCTGCCGTGGCAGTGCTTGAACTTTTTACCGCTGCCGCAGGGGCAGGGGTCGTTGCGACCTGCTGTAGCAAAGCGGTGCTGCAGTTCGGCGTCCTGACGCGCCATGACTTGCATGATGTTAGCCGGCGCGCGTTGAGCGTGCAGCTCCGCGGCCATAAACTTCATGGCTGGGTCGATGTGGTTGAAGAACGCGCGATAGCCCTCGCACAGGTAGTTCAGACCTGCCTCTCCATCAGGCGTGTATGCGAACCGATTCTTGGGGCATTCGCCGTTGCACACGAACCGTACTTCACACGAATGGCAAGTGGCGGGCAGCGTATCACGCTTGGCCTGCCCGAAGTGCTGTTGCTGCTCGCTTGTCATCAGGTCCAGCAAAGGCACGTCCGCCAGGTTGCCCAGAAAGTGGCGCGGCTCCACGAAGTGATCGCATGAGTAGATGTCGCCGTTGTGCTCCATCGCCAGCGCATTCCCGCATGTTTCTTCGAAGATGCACAGGCCGGGGCGCTGGCCCAACCAGGCAGCCAGTGCGACGTCAAAGATTTGCACGAAAACTTGACCTACGTCATGCCGCACCCATTCGTCGAAGATGGCAATGAGGAAGTCGCCATATTGTTTTCCCGTCACCGAACGGCTGGTAACACGGTCCCCTTCCTGGAAGCCGCTGTCGTTGACGCGCTCGACGATGGGGATGAACTGGATGAAGTGCGTGCCCAGTTCATCACGCAGGAAACGATAGACCTCGAGTGGGTGAGGGGCATTGGCAGCGTGGACCGTTGTGAGAATATTGAATTCCACCTGGTGCTGCTGCATTAACCGCGCAGCCGCCATCACGCGGTCGAAGGTGGACCGGCCGCCCCGATCAACGCGGTAGGCGTCGTGCAACGCGCGTGGTCCATCCAGGCTGAGGCCAACCAGGAAGTCATTCGCGTGTAAAAACGAACACCACTCGTCGTCCAGCAGTGTACCGTTGGTCTGCAGCGCATTCATGACGCGCATGCCCGCCTTACGATACTGGTGCTGGGCGGCGACCGCGCGGCGGAAAAAATCCAACCCCATCAAGGTGGGCTCGCCTCCCTGCCAGGCGAACGTCACCTCCGGTACACGTTGCGCCGCCATGTACTGACGTGTGTATTCCTGAAGCAGCTCATCCGACATACGGAACTGGCTGCCAGGATAGAGCCTTACCTTGGAGAGGAAGTAGCAATAGCGGCAGTTGAGATTACAGATGGCACCGCGCGGCTTCAGCATGACATGAAACGCCGCGGGTGTCATGCGCCCGCTACTCGCTGCAGGCAGATTGCCGGTCATCGCTTGATCGATTCGGACTGGAGACTGGAGATTCGAGCCTGGATCCAGCTAATGAAACCTGGAATCCCGAGTCACGCATACCCAATCGCCAGTTCCGAATCTCCAGTATGAAAGCATCCCAACGGTGAGATCATTGCACGTGCGATTCGCAGACGGTGCGGAAATGGAAGCCGTAGATGGACAGGGTGATGGCCAGCGGGAAGAGCCGGGGCCGCCGGAAGAGCGTCCACCAGAACAGCCGCCAATACTGCACGCGCTCCACCCCTTTCATACCCAGCAGGTAAATCGAGCGGATGAAGGCAAGCACCTCGATAAACTCGATGTGCAGCTTGATGCGCGGTGCCTGGTACTCGCGCAGGAAGGTCTTCACGCGCTCGTAGTAAAACTCAGGGGAGTAGATTTTGTTGAGCAACGCCTGATAGCCCTCACGCAGCACGTCCAGGTTCATCTTGGTGATGATATTCGTTGAGCCATCCACATTGTCACCTGAAATCTGACTCGTCAGCCGTCCTTCCTGCTGCAGGCGTTTGTAAAGTTGCGTTCCGTAGGGCGCCTGCAACAAGCCGACCATGGCCATGACGATGCCGCTCTTCTGGATGAATTCAATCTGTTGCTGGAAGATGTTCGGTGTGTCGCTGTCGAACCCGACGATGAAACCGCCCTGCACCTGCAGACCGGCGCGCTGGATACGCTTGACGCTCTCCACCAGATCGCGGCGGGTATTCTGCTTTTTGTTGCACTCGGTCAGGCTGTCTTCATTCGGCGTCTCGATGCCCACAAAAACATTGGTAAATCCGGCCTGCGCCATCAGCCGCATCAGTTCCTCATCATCAGCCAGGTTGATGGACACCTCGGTATCGAAGCTCATGCCGATTTTGCCCTTGCGCCACTCGATGAGCGCGGGCAGGATCTCTGTCTTGATCTGCCGCTTATTGCCGATGAAGTTGTCGTCCACGAAGAACACCGTGCGGCGCCAGCCAAACGCATAGAGAGCGTCCAGTTCGGCGATGATCTGGGCCGCCATCTTGGTACGTGGCCGATGGCCAAATAGCGCCGTCACATTACAGAAGTCGCAGTTGAAGGGACACCCGCGCGAGAACTGCACACTCATTGTGGCGTATCGCTTGAGGTCCAACAGATGCCATAGGGGCGAGGGCGTGCGGGTGATATCGGGGTACTCATTCGAAGTGTACATCCGCTGAGGTCGCCCATGTGCCAGATCGGCCAGGAAAGGGGGCAGAGTTAACTCAGCCTCGTTCAGCACCAGGTGATCGACGTCGGCAAATAGTTCCGGCTCACTGGTGAAGAGAGGTCCGCCGGCCACGACCTTCACGCCGAGAGCCTTGCAGCGGTCGATGGTGGCACGTGCATCGTTGCGCTGGACCGTCATCGCACTGATGAATACATAGTCGGCCCACTGCAGATCACGGTCCGTGAGGTCCTGAACGTTTGCGTCGACCAGCCGTTTGTTCCAGCCCTCAGGAAGGAGAGCGGCCACGGTGATCAGCCCCAACGGCGGCATGGATGCCTTTTTCCGCACGAATTTGAGGGCATATTTGAAACTCCAGAATGTATCTGGGAAGCGGGGATATACCAGCAGAATATTCATAGTGTCACTCCTCACCACCGCGCCGCGCCAGAGCGGGGACTCTCCTCGTTATGGTTCGCTTTGTCAGGGATGCGCTCAATCATACCTCTGACAGCGGTGGTACACTGCCGCGAGTGATGTTTCGCCCTATCCATCGCTTGCGCGCGCTGCTCCATCCGGTTCCGGTTATTGTGCTGCTCATCATGCTATTGAGTGCCGCGTTACGCATTTACCGTCTGGATGCACAGTCGTTCTGGTACGACGAGGGCAACAGCGCCCGCATCGCAGAACGGCCGCTGGCGCTGATCATCGCAGGCGCAGCCGGCGACATTCATCCTCCGCTCTACTACACCCTGCTGCATTACTGGCGCGCGCTGTTTGGAGAGACGGAGTTCGCGCTGCGTATGCTTTCAGTGGTTTGCGGGCTTGGGCTGGTGCTCTTCACGTATCTGCTGGCGCGCCGCTTATGGAGCGAGCGAGTGGGTCTTGTCGCGGCCGCATTACTCGCGCTTTCACCTTTCGCCATCTACTATAGTCAGGAAGCGCGTATGTATGCCCTGATGGCTCTCGAGGCCGTCGTATCGACCTGGGCGCTGACCTCCCTATTTGACTGGCGCTTCTCGATTTCCGATTCGATTGCGCACGGACCGACAAGCCCATCATCCGGTACACGATGGTTAGGTGCAGCGTTGCCGGCGTATATTCTGAGCAGCGCGGCTGGTCTGTATACGCAATACGCGTACCCGTTCGTGATGCTTGCGCAGGGCTTGGGAGTCCTGGCATGGCTGGCGGATGGGCACACGCGCCAGCCAGGATACGCTCGTTGGCGGAAAGTCGCGCTCTACGCAGGCGCCAGTGCCCTGGCCATTGTGCTTTTCGCGCCCTGGCTGCCCATCGCCATCCGCCAGATCACCACGTGGCCTGTAACTCCCGTGCGTTACGAGCTCGGCCAGGCTGTGCTCGATAGTTATCGCTGGCTGGTCGTGGGACGCACACTGCCGCTCGTTCAGGCTGCGCTGCCTTTGAGCGTAATCAGCCTGCTGGTGATCATCGGTGCCATGTTCGGACTCAGGTTATCAGAACGCATGTCCACGCTGCTCATGCTATTGTTGGTCGTGGTGCCGTTCGTGCTGTTGTTCGTGTTTCACCTGTATCGTGAGGCGTATCTCAAGATACTCCTGGTGTGTGCTCCACCCCTGCTTATCCTGGCGGCGAGAGGAATCGATGGTGCGGCTGCCGTGACGGCCCGATTCTTAACCCGGGGGCGTGCCGGTACAGCCTCACAACGTGTCACAGTACTTGGAATCGTCGTACTGGGTATCGCTGCCACCGGACCGGTTTTCCCATCCCTGTATAACCTGTACGCCAATCCTGCCTACGCTCGCGATGATTATCGTGGCATTGCGAAGATGATCGAGGCAAATGCCCGACCGGGGGACGCAGTACTTTTGGACGCGCCGAACCAATGGGAGGTGTTTACCTACTACCATCGCAAAGGCGCGCCGGCCATTCCGCTGGCTTACCGTCCACCTAATGCCAGCGCGGTGGATCGGCAAATGCGACCCATCGCGACGACTTACCAGCGCCTGTTCGTGCTGTATTACGGTGAAAGTGAGTCGGATCCAACGGGTGAGTTCGAGCAGTGGCTGGCACAGCATGCCTTCAAAGCAGACGAGCAATGGGTAGGCAATATCCGCCTGGCGGTGTATGCCACCCGGGCTCCTGAGCAAACGCTGCCGTTAACGGCGACCTTCGGAAATATACTGACGTTGCAACGAGTGGCCGTCGACCTGGGACAGCATCAAGACGGCGAAGTTATCCCGCTCGAGCTGACCTGGCAAGCCAGAGCGAAGTTGGAGCCGCGTTATAAGATTTTCGTGCATATAGGTCTGGCGGAGTCTCCACCTGTTGCCCAGAACGACAGTGAGCCTGCTGCCGGTACGCGTCCAACAAATGGCTGGCAACCGGATGTACCGGTGGTAGACCAGCGCGGAGTGTGGCTGAAGCCAGGCACAGTACCTGGGCATTATGGAATGTACCTGGGGGTGTATGACCGTACGACAGGCAAGCGTCTGTCTGTACAGGCACCGACTGGTCGAGCGGTTGGTGACCAATTGTGGTTGGGCGATGTTACGATCTTACCGGCACCCTGATCTCTATATAATCTTCTGTAATATGGCAAATTTCAAACTGCTCAAGGAGCTTATCCAGCCTGCCAAGACCAAAATTGTTCTTCTGGTCATGGATGGTCTGGGTGGACTTCCGCGCCCCAGTGACGATCAGACGGAACTTGAGGCCGCCAATACCCCCAATCTGGATAAATTGGCTGCGGAGGGCTGCCTGGGACAGCACTATCCAGTCGACATCGGCATTACGGGTGGCAGCGGTCCAGGCCACCTGGGGTTGTTCGGTTACGATCCGTTGGAGTACGAAATTGGCCGCGGCGTACTGGAGGCAGTGGGTATCGGCTTCCCGGTGACGGACCGTGATATCTGCGCACGCGGCAACTTCTGCACACTTGACGCCGCTGGTAATATCACCGACCGGCGCGCTGGTCGCATCCCTACCGAGACCTGCGCCAGGCTGGTGGATAAAATCAATGCCGCAGGAATCAATAACCCTGAACCAGGGGTTGAGATATTCGTTAAGCCCGTGCAGGACTATCGTTTTGTTGTGGTCATGCGAGGTGAGTCCTTAAGTGCGGGCATCGAAGAGACTGACCCGCAACGCACCGGTGTGCCGCCGCTGCCTGTAAAGGCCAGGGATGCTGCTTCGGAACGCACAGGCCACCTTTTCCAGGAATGGGTGAACCGG
>JAJYKL010000109.1 GCA_021788625.1 Chloroflexota bacterium | reverse complement strand
CGGAGTCTCTGGCTCTTCGCTGGTTGGTGGTTGATTTTCTATCATCAGTTTGTGTCTTCGCTGCGATCACCCGTTTGCGCTTCCCGTTGCACGCATGGAGGTCTCGCGAGGATGCACCCCAATTGCCTGTCGCAGTTATTACACGCCGAATGCCTTCTTGCGGAACGCCAGCAGCACCTGCCACGTTGTCGGTGAATGAGTCGAAAAGGTCAGCAGTCGCTTGCTCTGGTTGTGAATTTCCAGATGGAGGTTGATGGCATCCTGAGGGATCAGCGTGCCGGCATGATCAGCCCACTCGATGATACATACGCTCTCCTCGTCGTCCAGGATCTCTTCCAGGCCAAGTGTTCGCAGGTCGGCTTCATGCTCCACCCGATAAAGATCGACGTGGTATAAGGACTGGCCGTCTCGCGCGCGGTGGTGTTCCTGTACCATAGTAAAGGTCGGGCTGCGTAGCCCCTGCAGGGCACCCCATCCCTGGCCTACTCCGCGCGCAAACTGCGTCTTCCCTGCACCGAGTGGCCCAGTCAGGGCGATGACGGCGTGTGCGGTCAACAGCACACCCAACCGCAGGCCGAGCCGCTGGGTCTGCTCTTCGCCATGACTAATGCACTCGAACGAAAGTGGATCGAGGACGGGCATAGAGTTGTCAAGCGCCGGGCTGTGCCCGGCGCAGTGGCCATACCAATTTCTACGATACCGGGTTCACCAGCGGATTCAATACACGGAACCCACGCACCAACCCTTCCTCAAAGCGGTCGCCCGCAAAGACCGGGTCTTCATGCTCTATGGCAAGGCCGCCATCGTAACCAATCTCGATCAGGGCGGCCACATATTCCGCCCAGTTGATCCGCCCATAACCTGGGATACGGTAGCGCCAGCAATTATGGTGGATTCCCAGGATACCCTCGCGCTGCAGGTTGTGCGTCAGAATCTCGGTGTCTTTGGCATGTGAGTGGTAGATTTTGGTTTTGAACTCCTTTAGCGCCTGGATGTGATCGATGCCCTGCCATACAAGATGAGATGGGTCAAACTCGAGACCCAGCGCAGGCGAGTTCACGCGCTCAAACATTTCATGCCAGTTGCGCGGCGACCAGGCCAGGTTTACGCTGTGCCACGGTATGTCTCCCCCCATGCCGGGCCAATTCTCAAACGCTACACGCATGCCTCGATCAGCGGCCTGCTTCGCAATCGGCGTAAACACTTCGGTAAAGCGTGCCATACCCTCTTTCAATGGCCGGTCTGGCAGGTTTCCAGCCATGGAAGTGATGACGCTTACGCCCAGCAGTTGAGCCAGATCAAATATGACGCTATAACGCTTCAGCGTCTTGGCCGGTTCGTCAACTAATGGGTTGCCGTAACTTGAAATCGCTGACAGCGTTATCCTGTTTGCGAAAAGCGTATCGCTGATGCGACTGGCAATATTCTTCAGATCGGGAGGCGAATCCAGTGAGGGGACCAGTGACGTAGCGTGCGTCTCCAGACATTGGAACCCTAACCGGGCGGCGCGTTGTACTTCAGCCTCGGTGTACGAACATAGATAACCCAATTTCATTGAGCATCTCCCTGATATAGAGTGTCGAACGAACGTATTGTACTTGCGCCTCCTAATTCGCCCTCAATCGTCGTTATCCTTGCTTGTCACTTTCGCCCTCTCCGGACCCGGTGCCAGCCTGTTTTTTACGCCGCCGCAGTAGCTCAGCAGCAGTGGATGCAGGCTGCGGCGCTGCTTCCGATTCGTGCTGCGACTCACCGTACACACCGGACCGTGGTGCTTCCGGACTTCGGGTATGCGGGTGGGCAACCGGGTGTTCGAACAGGGATGCCTTCATCGGTGCCTGGGTGCTGCGAGACTTGGCCTGCAAGAGTTGAGACATCCGTGTGCCACGTTCCAATGTCACCGTGGCCAACCCGTGCTGCCCAAAGCCAAGGATTTTTCGGAAGCTAACGGCTATGCGCCTCACGCCGATATCGAATGGCAACAGCACAGCTGCCAATACCATCAGCCACGGGAATAACTCGGTCCTCGACGCAGCGACAGGCACGTTGAGTTCAAATGCCTGGTTAGGTTGTGTCAGGCGTGTCCCGTCGCCCAGCGATGCCCAGGTGTCCATCGTTGCAGGCCCCCCAACTGTGTCAGGCGAGTACTCCTGCGAGTAGGGTTTGACCCACGACAGGGTACGCTCAACTTGCACCGTCGCCGATACCAGAGCGGTACTGGTAAGTATTGGAGTGCTTTCAATGCGCACAAAATAAGCACCAGGTTGGTCCAGATAGGTAGGTGCCTCGAAATGCCCGGGTGCAGTCTCCGGCATCGGCACCTGCGACGAGTGTCCCTGACTGTCGATCAGTGTGGCATTCATTTTTATACTGTCATCCATGCGCGCTGGGGGCAGGTCGGCTTGTATGATGGCCTGGTCGCCGTTTTGCACCACCTGAGCATCCACACCCGTGTCGGGTCGATCGACAATCGTCCAGCGTATCGTCTGCGCCCAGAACCTGGGGAAGTCGGACCACGACACCCATGCTTTGGCCCACCGTCCGGTCGCATCGGACGTGAACGAAGCCACGCGCCCCAGGCCGTACTGCCACGTGGCCAACAAGGGATCGGTGTTATTTGCTTGCAAGATTACCTGCGCCGCCTGCTTGGCGCTGGTCGCGACATAGCCAAGCAACTGGGGCATGGCTGTAATACCGCTTAAAATGGGGCTCCGCGCAACCTGTTTGGGGTAAAAGGGCTGTTCGACTATGTAGCTGCGCTGTGCCAAAGCCGTCTCCTCCGTAAAGATGGTGGGCAAATTGGCCGCCTTGGTGGTCAGATGGAAGCGCCCTCCGCCCAGGCGTGCCAGGTCCCGCAAAAAAGGCACATCGGTGCCGTCACCCAGGGCTACCACACTGACCGTCACTCCAGCGGCGTGCAGCTGCTGCACGACCTCGCGTGCCCCATCCTGATGTTCCGCGTCGTTGCCATCAGCCATCAGGATGATGAATTTGGTCTGGTTGTTCGTGGCGGTGATGATCTTTTGCGCCTCCAGCAGCGACTCGTATACGTAGATACCTCCCCCTCCCGGAGCGATGCTCAGCACGCGAGGGATATATGCGGCTCGATTTCGCCCATAAAACGGGCCAATCACGTCAACCGGTTTCGTATCGTAGGCGACAATGGTGATCTCATCGTCATTATTAAGGGCTTCGGCAGCCCGTGCCGCCGCTTCGGCTGCCAGGCGTATCTTCATGACCCCACTTTCCTGTACGCTCATGCTGCCGCTCTTGTCCATCACGAGCACCTCGGAGACGGCAGGGAAGCGATGTGGGTCTTTGATCCGGGTTTGCACGGGCAAGGTTTCCTCCAGCGGAGTCTGGAAGTACCCCCCCACGCCATAGCTACTTGGCCCGCCAATCGTCACCAGGCCCCCGCCTACATCACGCACGTAGCTCTGAATGGCGAGCATGGTACGCGGCGACAGCTCACGTGCAGGCACATCGACCAACACAATCGACTGGTAGTCAGCCAGTGACTGCAATTCCGTAGGCATCGCGCCAGGCGTGGTTTCATCATAACTAATGCCAACCGAAGTCAGAGCTGCCTTGAGCGGTCCTGTTTCATCCACTGTGGGGGTCTGATCGTTGGGCGAAGGCGTGCCACCCGGCACATCGACAAGCAGCACCTTCGGTGGCCCGCCTACAATTACGGAAGCCGACAGGCTGTTGTTCTGTGGCACCGTATCGCTTTCCGCTGCGATCTGTGTGGTAAAAGCAATGAAACCTGAACGCGTCGCATGCGCCTGCACGCTGAACTGGTTCAGACCGACCACCAGGTTCACGTTCTGCTGCGAAACGATGTCGGGCCCCGAGAACACGCTGAGCTGGGCTCGCATCGCAGTGTTGGAGCGCACCACCACCTGCAGCGGGATAATCTGGCCAACCGATGCGCGCTGCGGTGCGTCGACGCGTTCGATAGCCGCATCAGGTCCCTGCTTCACCTGCAGGGGAAACACATCCAGACGGGCGTTCACGGCACGGACCAGGCGTGCCGCCGAGTCGGCATCACCAATGGTCTGCTTGCCATCACTCAGAAGAACCAGCCGCTTGGCGTAGTCGTTTGGGAGCAGCGACAGACCTAGCCGGATGGCACCTTCAATATTGGTGCCGGCTGTGCGTACCTGGGTGCTGATATCGCCCAGCTCTTTCACTGCCGAAAGGCCACGCTCCACCTGTGCATCGGCACCAAATACGACCACGGCCGCTTTATCATTGCCGTCCGAGCGCATGCTCTGCAGTGCCTCGCGCACGAATTGCAGCGCTTGATCGCGTCCGCTGGCTCCCACACTGTCCGATACATCGATCAGGAACGCTACAGCCAGTTTACTGTTGAGTGTGACACTTTCCGCCCCGGCCAGCGAAAAGATGATACTTGCAAGCAACAGGCACCGGATAAATAACCCCGCCCACGCATGCGTCGACGCCAGGCGCGCTCCCCCCTTTCCCCGTTGTCTTCGCAGTCGTGGTAGTGCGATGATCGCACTGATTGGTAGCAGCACCAGCAACACCAGGAATAGTGGCTGAGTGAAGGTGACCACGAGACATACTATATCAAAGTGCGATGGGCAAAAACTCGGCGAGCAACTAGACTGGTCGTATGAAGACAACCAACTTTTTTCAGCAGGTTTATGCTGTCGTGCGGCTCATTCCTAAGGGGCATGTAATGAGCTATGGCGGAGTGGCAAGGCAGTGCGGGCGGCCTGGCATGGCTCGAGCCGTGGGATATGCGTTGCATACGCTTCCAGATACCAAACGGGTACCATGGTGGCGGGTCGTCAACTCCCATGGTCGAATCTCCATCCCAGACCCCCATGCAGCCGTCACACAGAGTGACCTGTTAAGAGGCGAAGGCGTCGCCGTGGATGAGCGCCTGCAGATCGATATACGCTCCTACGACGCGGAGGGATTGGTTTATAGGAAGATGCATCGCGCGTACAGGAAGGGGAGGTAATCAGCTTCGGAGCAAAGCAACGGGAAAGCACTCGCCTGTGCCTCCTCTCCCGCTGCCCGTCGCCCAGGCTCCCTGGCACTCTTTTTTACTGGTCGCTCAGATAGTCGCGCAGGCGGCGACTGTGGTGAGGATGGCGCAACTTTCGCAGAGCTTTAGCCTCAATCTGGCGAACGCGCTCGCGAGTCACCCCGAACATCTGGCCTACTTCCTCAAGTGTGTGCGTGCGGCCATCGCGAAAGCCGAAGCGCATCTCCAATACGTTGCGCTCACGCTCGTTCAGGCTGGAGAGCACCGACCGCACCTGCTCCTTCAGCATTTCCAAAGTGGCTGAGTCCATGGGTGACATCTCGCTCTGGTCTTCGATGAAATCGCCCAGCAGACTATTTTGTTCGCTGCCTACAGGCGTCTCCAGTGAGATCGGCTCGGCGGAGACCCGCATGATTTCTTGTACGTACTTAACGGCCTGTTCCAGTTTGCGTTCCAGAGCCGGGTCGATCGTCTTGCCGTTGGCCTGCGCCTCCATAATGGCGGCCAGCTCACGCTCATCCAGCAGATTCATCTCCATCGCCAGGTCTTCCGTGGTTGGCTCCTGGCCCAGTTCCTGCGTCATGCGACGCTGTACCCGAGAGAGCTTGTTTATCGTCTCAACCAGGTGGACCGGAATGCGGATCGTACGCGCCTGGTCCGCAATAGAACGACTGATAGCCTGCCGGATCCACCACGTTGCATACGTACTGAACTTGAACCCCCGCCATGAGAAAAACTTCTCCGTGGCGCGCAACAAACCCATATTGCCTTCCTGGATCAAGTCAAGGAATGAAATGCCACGACCCAGGTAACGCTTGGCGATACTCACCACCAATCGCAGGTTGGCTCGAATGAGCGACTGGCGCGCCTCTTCCGCACGACGGTGGACATCGACCAGCTGGCTATTGAGCTGCTCGAGGGAAGGCATCCATTCCTGGGTTTCACCCCACTCCGGCAATTCGTTCGTCTCAGCTTGTTGCAGGTGTTCTACCAGCGCATCAATAAAGGAGGACGGGAGCACAATAGCTGCCAGCACAATGTCAAATAACGGCCTGGAGATTTTCTCCACCGTCTGATCCTGACCCCAGCCCAGGTCGCGCAGGTATTGCTGCATATAAGCGGGCGAGACATCCATGTAGGCGAAAGGCATCTGGCGCGCTTCGGCCAAAATGGAGGCTATGACCGGTGGGGCGACTTGACGGGTTTGACATGACTCCAATACCAATCGCCACGACTCGGCCAGATGCGCATACGTCGCCTGCCAGATGCTTTCACCCGCATCATCGGCCTGCTTCTGCAAGCTCGGTGCAAGCTGGTCTGCACTGAACGTCGCACAGGTGCGCAATTCCTGATCAGCCGTGAGGAGGGGGGTGGCGCTGATTTCGCGTAGATACATACGAACCGGGTCATCGCCTTCTGCCTGATCTGACTCCACGAGGCGGCGTGTCTCCAGGTCCGACAGATCCTCCAGAGCGTCTTCGTCTTCGTCCCCTTCAGCCAGGGCATAAGCCGCAGCCAGCTCAGCCTCATCTTCTTCGGAGGGTGCTGAGGTATCGACGTTTGTCAGTTCGGTCTCCGCAGCATTACCCTCGTACTTCGGCATGAATGGATCCGTACCATCCGTACCGCGACTTCCCGTTTCGCCGTCGGAACCGTTATCGAGAGAGCCACCATCCTGTGAGCCACTCTCTGCGAACCCACCCCCGGCAGGTCCGCCCTCTACGGCACCATCGAAGTCATTCGCTTCGGTCGGCCAGCGCGATGGATGACCTGGTAAAGAGTCTGCCTTATTGGCAGCATCCTTCTTGGTCACTTGCTCAGAGTTCGAATCAGTGGTCACCCTGTTCACGTCTCCCATCTTGCGATAGGTCCCGCCGCATTGCATCAGGTTCGATGAGGCTTACACACGGTGCGCGGTCACGGTCTATACGTTACTCCATCAATCTATGGTTACCATACTGCGCAGACGCAACGCCTTCTGCGCACGCAGGAGTCTGATATTCAGTTCCTGAAGCATACGATTATACTGTGCAGCTGGCGCTTTGTCTTTTGCATTCTGTGCATCGTCGATCATCATGGCCACAGCGTTACGATCTCGCCTCAGGTTCTCTTCCCGCAGTCGCAGCGCGGTATGCACCGCTTCTTCACGCATGATTGCTTCATCGTCTTTACCCGGCTCATCACTGATGAGCTGCACGTCGGCGATCATCTCCAGCCAGTCATCATCAGATACCGGCCATGAGTCGGCGGGGTGTGTCTGGCCAGAGGCCTCGTCCTGGCCAGCACCCGTTGCAACGCGGCCGAGTTGTAGAAACCCGGCTCGCAGCGCCGGGTTCGTGAAATCCTCCGCGCTGAGCAGTTCCAGACTGGCTCGCGTGAACGCGACGTTCACATCCAGCAGCAGCGCCGGCTTGCGGGCGAAGATCGCGACAAGGTGTGACTCCAGGTCGGCATGTGCGATGGTCTTCGTATTCGTGGTGGTGCCCGCCGCAGGCCAGTCTTCCGGCGGTTCGGGCTCGGATAACCCAGTGGGAGGTTCAGCATCAGAGAATCTGGGAGATTCGGGATGCCGGGGTTGCGGCCGCTCTGCACGGGAACTTGTGCCGCGTGGTGCGCCTCCGCGCGATGCATTGGCCATGGCCTGTGCTACCGCTCGTGGTGTGATGCGTATCTTGCGTGCCAGCTGCTGAATGTAATAATCGCGCCGAATGGGATCAGACAAATCCCGCACGATGGGTGCCACAGCCTTGATCGCTTCGGACTTACCATGTGGATCATTTAAGTCATGGGCGCTGAGCAGTGCATCGATCACATGATCAACCACTGGCCGGGCACCGGCGATCAGCTCACGCCAGCGCTCAGACGATTGCAGGACAATCTCGTCCGGGTCCATCCCTTCAGGCAGGATGGCTACACGAATGTCGGCGTTCAGTCTGGATTCGTGCTGGATGACGCCACGGGGGTTGAAGGTGGGGGTGTCGTCCCGTTCCAGCGCATCACGGGCCACGTCAACGCCACGCAGCACAGCCCGGTTGCCGGCTGCGTCGGGGTCCAGAGCCAGGATCATGCGCGGGGTAAGGCGCTTGAGCGCCTTCAACTGGCTCTCGGTGAGAGACGTACCCATACCCGCCACGACGTTGGTGAAGCCGGCCTGGTGTGTACCGATCACGTCCATGTAGCCCTCCACCAAAACCGCAACCTGTTCATTACGGATGGTCGCTCGCGCGCGGTTCAGCCCAAAGAGCAGGTGCCCTTTATCGAAGAGAGGTGTCTGGGGTGAGTTCATGTATTTGGGTTCACTGCCATCCAGCGAGCGCGAGCCGAAACCCACGACGCGATCCCGATCGTCGCGAATGGGGATCATCAATCTACCGCGGAAACGGTCGTACCGGCGACCCTCCTCGTTATCCACGACCAACCCTGCGTCTACCAGGTCTGGCAGGCTAAAGCCGCGACCGGTGAGTGCGTTGGTCAGTGCATGGTAATCCATCAAGCTGTACCCCAATTGCCAGGTGCGGAGTGTCTCGTCGGTCAGGTGGCGCTTATCTCTCAGGTACAGACGGCAAGGGTTTGCCTGAGGCGCACTCAGCAACAGTTGATGGAAATACGCAGCGGCCTGAGCGACAGCCTCCCGCAGATGCTCCTCGCGGTTTTCGCTGTGCTGCTGCTCAGAGGTGCGCGGTTGCAGCTCCACCCCGGCCTTCTGGGCCAGCTCGCGTAACGCCTCGCCGAAGGTGTAGCCCTCCTTCTTCATCAAAAAGGAGAACACATCACCCTGTTCGCCACTGGAAAAATCCTTAAAGGTCTGGGTCTCGGGGAATACGAAGAAAGAAGGGGTACGCTCGCTCTGGAATGGAGATAAGCCTTTGTAGTTACGACCACTGCGCATCAATTTGACGTATGGGCTCACCACCTCTACGATATCAACCCGGCTACGCACCTCATCAACGACCGACATGCAGACATTGTATGTCGGTTTACCCTTCCGGTATAATCGCAATATGATCCTAAACGTCTTTCTCGGCATCGCACAAATCATTCTGGCCATCGCGCTGATTGCAGTCGTGCTCATTCAAAGCAAAGGCGAGGAGTTAGGCGGTGTATTCGGCGGAGCGCAATCGGTTTACCAGACCCGGCGCGGTGTCGATAAACTGCTGTTTACCATCACCGTCTTCCTGTCGATTGCCTTCTTTCTGCTCGCGATCATTAACGTGATCGTTTCCGCACCTGGTTAATCCCGATCGATGCGTTCGTTACGTTTACCGCTGCTGCTCATTGTCATTGGAGTAGCGGCGATTGTCTTCATCGTCTACCAGATCGTACCTCGCGGCACCGTGCTGGTCCCCGATACGGGAGGTACATACGTGGAAGGCGTTGCCGGCACCCCGCAGTTTATCAATCCATTGCTGTGCCAGAATCATGATGAAGATCGCGACCTGTGCAACCTCACCTTCGTGGGGTTGACTCAGTTTACCGATACCGGTGAGGTAGTGCCAAACCTGGCGACCACGTGGAGCATCTCTGACGACGGCATCACCTATACCTTTAAGATGCGCCACGACGCCCGCTGGGAAGATGGATATCCCGTCACAGCTGACGACGTACTTTTTACGGTCCATCTCCTTCAGGACCCCAGCTTTCCCGGACGTCCCGATCTGGGCGCCCTGTGGAAGACGATCAAGGTCATTCGGGTAGATACCTATACCGTACAGTTCCGATTGAGCCAGCCTCTTGCCCCGTTCCTCGACTTCACCACCATTGGCCTGTTGCCCCAGCACGTGCTCTCTGGCACGAATGCGGCGTCGTTGGACAAGATACCGTTCAACCTGCAGCCCATTGGCAATGGCCCGTGGCGTGTGGCGGAGGTGAATACCACGGGCAATCGTGTGACATCCATTGCTTTGGAGCCTTCGCCCACTTTCTATGGACCCAAACCAAACCTGTCGCGCCTCGTTTTCCGCTACTACCCGAATGTGCAGGCTGTATTTGATGGTTTCCGCACTGGCGACGTGGACGGATTCGGCAACCTTTCGCTGGCTGATGAACAACGTGCCGCAAAACGGAATGATCTGACCCTTTACTCTGCGACCGAGTCACGCTACACCGCCGTCTTTTTCAACCTGCGGCGCGACAGTGGCGCCATTGCCCTATCGGACAAAGTGGTGCGCCAGGCGCTGATGTTAGCCATCGACCGTCAAAAACTGGTGAAAGACGTTTTGGGCGGTAATGCGATCGTAGCCGATACACCCTTCATCCCCGGCACCTGGGCTTACGACCCCGACGTGAAGCATTACCCCTACGATCCCAAGCGTGCTATTGCTCTGCTACGCAACGATGGCTACGAGTTGGCCACCGTGGCGCCATCCAACGTGTCCGTCTGGCAGAAAAACGGCGAACCGATCGCTTTCACATTTCTCACCCAGGACGATCCCACGCGGCAAGCAGTGGCCGAAGCCATTGCTGCGCAATGGCGCCAACTGGGCGTGCAGGTGAGTGTGCAACCTGTGCGTAACCTGGTACGCGATTTTCTCGGGCCGCGCCAGTTCCAGGTCGCCCTGGTGGACAATCTGGTTGACGGCGACCCCGACCCCTATCCGATCTGGCACCAAAGCCAGATCATGGTGCCCGGGCAGAACTATACAGGTTGGGATAACAAGGAAGCCTCGGCCTGGCTGGAACAGGCACGCACGACCAACGATCGGGCAAAGCGCTATGAGCTGTACCGCCAATTCCAGGAGTTGTTTGCCGAGGAGCTGCCCGCCCTGCCACTGTATTACCCCACCTACACCTATGCTATTTCCACCCGCGTGAAGCAGGTGCAGATTCCACCCTTAATCTACCCTAGCGATCGCCTGCGTACGATTGGTTCGTGGTACGTGAATACCAAGCGCGTGGCAGCCAGCGACGTAAATGCGCTACCGTGAACAGGCCTGCTGGCCGCCCGCTTGCTAGAGCTCGACCCGGTGGGGCGCGCAGGCACCGGATCGCTCGAATTTCGACGGGTCGCGCGGTTGAGCATCTGTGGATGCTGTGTAAACTGCTGGAAAAAACTTTGGTACCATGGGCTCATCTCTCCGGCGGATAACAGATGACGGAATGAGTGCGACAAAAAACGAACAAACGTCACAGCAAGCCCCACTGCCTTCTCATTTATACGATGAAGAGTACTTTCTAACTGCCTGCGAAGGATATGAGGAGTTTAAACAATCTGAGGGAGAGCATCTGTCACGCCGGTTACACGAGGCGTTTGAGTTCGCCAGAGTATCACCTGGCATGTGCGTGCTGGACCTCGGCTGTGGTCGCGGTGAGATTGTGCGCCACATGGCCAGGTTGGGAGCACTATCGTACGGGCTGGACTACTCCGAAGCGGCTGTGAGGTTATCGCGACGGATCCTGTCGGACGAGCCGGGCATTCATGGTGTCGTCCGGGCAGACGCTAAACTGCTCCCCTACCCGTCCGGTGCTTTCGATCGCGTGCTTATGTTCGATGTAGTGGAGCATCTGCATCCCTGGGAGTTGGATGCCTGCCTGACAGAAGTCATGCGCGTGCTGAAGCCACACGGACGCATCATCATCCACACTGCGCCTAACCGCTGGTACGACGTGTACGCTTATCCGGTGGTGCGGCGGGTCCGCCAAATGATGGGGCAGGGATCTCGCTATCCGGTCAACCCCCGCGCACTCAATGTGGCCATTAATACCGAGGTTCACGTCAACGAACAGGACATTTTACGCAT
>JAJYKL010000108.1 GCA_021788625.1 Chloroflexota bacterium | reverse complement strand
CAGACAGCCAACCGCCGGGCGTCGGCCAGGCTGCGCAGCAGGGTCATGGGCATGTGGGTATGGGCATTGACCAGACCAGGCAGGATGGCACAACCTTTACAGTCCACTTTTTCATGAGCCGTATAGTGAGTATTAATCGCATCTGCCTCACCCAGCGCGACAATGGAATCGCCAGCGAGCGCGACGGCTCCATGTGGGTAAAGGTGAAATGAGCTGTCCATGCTGACAACGAAACCGTCTGAAAGGATGGTGTCTACCTGCGAGGAGGGGTCGGTATGAGACATGTGAGAGTTATAGCATAGTCGCCAACCACAAAAGTTCCATCACTCTCCATCAGTTGTGTATAATGTACAGCGTCTGTATATCTGTATCTCCATGTTGAGAGCCGGTTGCGTGAAAACGCAACCGGCTCTTAGTTTTTCAAACGAAGGTTAAGGATTCTCCATGTTGAGAGCCGGACGTTATGAGAACGCCGGCTCTTTTTATGTGGTTTGCATTGGAAAACGGTATGGCAAAAAAGGTGCTGGTGGCTGATGGGGCGATGCTCTTGATCGCGGTGATCTGGGGATTCACGTTTCCCATGGTCAAAAGCGCGGTGCAAATCTTCCCCGTATATTCATTCCTGGCTGTGCGTTTCGCCATTGCCTCAATAGCCTTGCTGGCACTAACCTGGCGTTCCCTGCGGCACATTCCACTCAAATGGGTGATCTTTGGCCTGATTACCGGATTGGTTAACTTTGCCGGCTTTGCTTTACAAACATATGGATTGCAGACCGTGGCGCCTGGTCGCGCCGCATTCATCACAGGACTCTACGGCGCCCTGGTACCGCTCATGCTGGCTATCGCCGGGCGCAACCGTCTTACACGCATCATGTGGCTGGCCATCGGTCTTTCGGTAAGTGGTTTGGCGCTCCTATTCTGGCGAGACCTGTCTCCCAGCCTCTCGCTAGGTGATGGCCTGGTTGTTCTATGCGCGTTTGCGTTTGCCGCACAAATTGTGATGGTGGGCTTGTTCCCAGCCTCCCTGGACCCCAAACCTATGGCCACATTGCAGGCACTGTCTTGCCTGGGCGCAGCGGCATTCTTTGCTCTGACTAGCGATCCGGTGGTACCTGCGCTTCCCGCTCAGACACTCGGTGCGGCAGCATTTACAGGATTATTGGGCACGGCATTGGCGCTCGTCGTCCAGACATGGGCTCAAAGGCACACCAGCACTTCACATGCGGCACTCACTCTTTGTACCGAACCGGTATGGGGCGCCCTTGCAGGTGTGGTGCTGTTTCGTGAGGTGTTCACCCCGTTGGCTGTTGCAGGCTGCGGCTTGATGCTTGCCGGAATGACAGCCCCCGACTTGCAGTCTGCATGGCGTTCATTCGCACGGCGCGTCTCCTGGATGCGTGCTTCGCATGCCAGCTCGACGCCGGCAATTCCCATCGGGCAGCCAGTGCGCTAGAGAGCGGAGACCCGCGCCATTATTAGTGATTTCTCATGATCAGAGTAGAATTTAGGTATGTCTGATGAACAGGGTCTCGTTTCACCAGTACATACGGCTTTTCTGCAAGGGATGGGGTCGACTAAAAACCGTATCCTGCTCATTCATGAAGTGACCCGCGTTGGCCGAGGGGTGTCAGGCGAAGCGGCGATAAGCATCACACCAGACGATGCGCTCGTTTCACGCGATCACGCGCATTTCATTTTCGAAGGCGATCACTGGCTCCTCGAAGATTGCAGCCGTAACGGCACATTGCTCAATGGGCAGGCAATACACCGTCGACGTGTATCGCTGCATCCGGGCGACCGTATCCAAATCGGCAGTTCGTTCGACTATGCATTTGGGCATGTTGGCGATACCCAGGAAATGGGTTTTACCAGAAGTGAGTTGGCTTCCTTTTCGATTACCAACGCGCCCGAAGTGTCACCCAGCGGACCTGGCATTTGGATTAGCCCGAGTGCATCGGTGTGGCGTGATGGGGTGTGCCTTACCGCGAACCTGTCACGCACGGAGTACCGGTTATTGAAGTATCTGGCCAGTCGACCAGGCGATGTGTGCGATTACGACTCAACGATTCACGCTGTGTGGGGAGTGCAGCGCGATAAAGATAGTCTGCATGAACTCATATACCGCGTGCGGCGGAAAATCGAGCCTGATCCATCCTCACCTCATTATCTTATTATCAGGGCTGGTATCGGGGTGGTATTTTTCCCTCAAGGGCTCGACGGTGTAAGTTAAGAGTAATCGCCGCTTCTGATCAGTGCAGCCAGGTCATGGTTAATGAGACGTGGTGTGGGGCTTGGTATTCCACGTAAGGTACTGCTGTCGCTCCATCCGGTTCGAGTGTGATGCTAAAGATGAAATAGCCGGTGGTGCGGCACTGCGATATCCTGCCCGTCACAGACGTTCTGCGCCACACGGATGGAATTGGTCCGCTCGCTAATGCAGGTAGTGAAACACTGCACGCAAAGAAAGAAGATTGGCCGTGATCATTCCGGTGCTGTCACGTAATGACGGGGATGATCATAGGCCGGCGCCGCGTCTCAGAGTAAACGAACTTCCCAATGGTCTCCGATGCCTTATCCTTGATGGCCGCCTCTGTGGATGTCCCGTTCATCCCCGCCAGCGCTTCGAGTAGGGCGGCTGACATGGCCTTCATGAGAGGTTCCGCGAGTTTCATGTATATGAATCCACGTGTAACGATTTCTGGCGGGGTGGTAAAGCAGCCATCTTCGTCGCGTCTAAGCACCAGAAGGATGAAACCGTCGCGGGCCAGGATTTCGCGATCATGGATGACCATGGGGCCGATGTCTCCTACACCGCTGCCGTCCACGAACACGTATCCGCCCGGCACACGCTCAAGGCGCCGCGCTTCGCCACCTGAGAACTCAATCGGCATGCCATTCTCTACAACGAAAATGTGTTCGTGGGGAATCCCCAGATCTGCGGCCAATTGCGCATGTGCCCTTAACATACGCAGCTCGCCATGGACCGGGATAAAGTACTTTGGGCGAATCAGGCTGAGTAGTAGTTTCTGTTCTTCCTGACTGGCATGACCCGACACATGAACCCGAGCGAGTGGTGAATACACCACGTTTGCCCCTCTCTGCAAAAGGCGGTTGATGATGCGGTGTACATATTCCTCGTTGCCGGGGATTGAGTGAGCTGAAATGACGATGGTGTCGCCTTTCTTGACGTTGATGATCGGGTGCTTGCCCGTCGCCATGCGTGCCAGGACAGCACTCGGCTCACCCTGGCTGCCCGTTGCCATGATGGCGACCTTGTTCGGCTCCATCCGCAATGTGTCTTCCAGTCGAATTAACATCCCGTCGGGGATGGTCAGATAGCCCATTTTTTGAGCCATCTTGGCGTTGTCCACCATGCTGGTACCGGCCAGAGCGAGCTTACGACCGTAGATCTCGCATGTATTCACCACCTGCTGGATGCGCGAGATGAGCGAGGCAAACGTTGCCACGATCACGCGCCCATCGGCATCGCGAAACACATTCTCGAAGGCTGGTTCGATGGCCCGCTCACTCGGAGTGATGCCAGGCTGCTCAGCATTGGTGCTATCCGACAGGAGCGCCATCACACCACGTCCTGCCAGGTCTGCCAGCTTGGCGAAGTCCGGCTTGTGTCCATCCACGGGGGTGTGATCGAACTTAAAATCACCGCTATGAACAACCAGACCAGCTGGTGTCGTCAACCCATAACCCACGTTATCGGGGATGCTGTGATTCATGCGGAACAATTCCAACGTGAACGGACCGATATGCAACACGGCATCGGTGGGGACCATATTCAGAACCGCCGCGTCAGTAAGCTTGGCGCTTCGAAGCTTGACGTCCAGCAGGCCCTTGGTCAGCGGTGTGCAGTATATAGGTACACCGGGGAAATCTTTCACCAGATACGGCACTGAACCAGTATGGTCCTCATGGCCATGCGTGATCAGAATTGCCCGGACGTGATCCTTTTTTGCTTTAATATATTGATAATCGGGTATCACAGCATCGATGCCGTGCATGTCGGACTCGGGGAACATCAGGCCACAATCCACGACGAGGATGTTGTCCTCGTACTCGTAGATCATCATGTTCTTTCCGACTTCGCCTAATCCCCCCAACGGGATCCATTTGAGAGCTTGTGAAGACATGAATTTAAATGGTACTTTTCTGTACGTACAATATTAAGTATTATACCTGTGCACTAATTCATCCCAGCCTGAAAGAAATGTTATGACAGAAACATCCTCTCATTTGTCTTTCCGCCGTATATTCGTGCTAGGTTTTGGTGGGGTAGGTCGAGCGCTTGTGCGCCAAATCATAAGTGCACGTGAATTGCACGCCAAACGAAACAGGCTATACCTGCAGATCATCGGGTTGGCCGATAGTTCTGGCGTCTATGTCGATTTCGCAGGCATCACGGATCAACGTCTGGGGCAGTTAATCGAAACGAAAACCAAGACTGGCAGGTTGGGGGTGGAACAGATACCGTTTTCGACTAGCTACCTGGTTTCGGCGTTACCGGCGGGCACAATCATAGTGGACACCAGCGCCACGAACCAGACAGTGCCGGTCTTACTGGAGGCAGGGCGCCGGGACTGGGGGATCGTGCTGGCCAACAAGTTGCCATTGGCTGGCGAATTAGCCTGGTTCGATGGCATCACCATGGTTCCAGCGCGCTGGGAAACAACAGTCGGTGCAGCACTGCCAGTAATCGCAACACTTAACACGCTGCTGAATAGTGGCGACCATGTACAGCGCATTGAAGGATCGCTGAGTGGTACGTTGGGTTATATTGCCGCGCAACTCGAAGCTGGTATCCGTTTTGGTGATGCGGTACGTGATGCCAGGCAGCGTGGTTACACTGAACCAGACCCGCGCCAGGACCTGGGTGGGTTGGATGCTGCACGCAAGGCGTTGATTCTGGCGCGCATGCTGGGATACAGGCTGGAGATGCACGACGTTAGCGTGGAGTCGCTCTATCCGTCTGAGATGGACGGACTCAGCGTCGATGAATTCATGCATGAGGTGGATCGTCTCAACGAACCAATGGCCAGGCGTGCAACCGAGTTGACACGTGCAGGTCGAAAGTTACGCTACACTGCTTTGGTTGAAGATGGTGCTTGCCAGGTGGCGTTAGCAGGTGTTGATTCCCAAAATAAACTGGGTACTATCCGTACATCAGATAGCATGGTAGTGTTCACCACTCGCTTCTATCGTGATAACCCCCTGGCCATCAGTGGGCGTGGAGCGGGTCAGGAAGTCACTGCCAGCGGTGTACTGGGTGACATAATCGGTTTATCGCGCGAATTGGGGCTCAGATAAGCCTTTACTACTTAGCGACAGCCTGACTGTCAGCTCCTTTAAGCTGGCGAATGAAATCGTAAGCAGTCTGAGCAGGGTCGGGAGCGTCGCTTACGGCGTGGATGAGAGCACTGGCAACGATTACGCCATCTGCAAATTGACCAACCTCTCGAACGTGTTCGGGTTTACTGATGCCAAACCCGACTACTACTGGTTTATCTTTCGCCAGCACTCGTACACGCTCCACGTTGCCCCGTAGACCGGCAGCCAACGTTTCACGCGCACCAGTCACACCGGTTACTGCAACAATATAGATGAACCCAGTTGCCCGTGTAACAGCTAGTTCCACTCGTTGAGTGGTGCTAGTTGGGGCCACGAATTGCACAAGCGCCATATCGTTGGCGGTGCACGCTGCCGAAAGTAGCGTGCTTTCTTCTGGCGGCAGGTCAGGCACGATGAAACCATCTGCGCCTGCATCATGCCAGGAAGCAACATATCGAGCTTCGCCGAATGCAATGAGCGGATTCAAGTAACCCATTGCGAGCATTGGTAGATTTATCCCACTCGAGCGTAGTCGACGGGTTAATTCCAGGCAGCGTCGCACGCTAATGCCGTGCTGCAGCGCCACCTGGCTGGCATGTTGGATGACCGGGCCATCGGCAAGCGGGTCGCTGAAGGGAACACCGAGCTCGAGCATATCCGCACCAGCACGCACAATAGCTTTGATCACGTTTAGCGAGGTTTCTGAATCCGGGTATCCCAAAGGCCAATAGGGCATCAATGCAGGCTGCCCGGATGATTTTGCACGAGCGAATGCGCTGGTGATCGCTGCAAGTCCCATAAGGCTCCTAGTATAGGTTATCCGGCGTGTGTGATCTGCCCTTCATTACATCCTTAACGTTATGACAATGTCAGCCACATTTGTGCCAGTTGGACCAGTACGAAGCAGGTCACCGAGTGGATCGAAAAAGTGGAAACTATCGTGACGGGTGAGGAAATCGGTCGCGTTCAAACCACGAGATGCTGCACGCTGGAGCGTGTCAGGTGTGGCCAGAGCCCCCGCAGCGTCAGTGGGCCCATCGGTGCCATCTGTGCCGAATGCGGCTACGCACGCATTACAGGCTGGATGGCGGTTCAGTTCGATAGCGGCAGCCAGTGCCAGCTCCTGATTGCGCCCGCCTTTACCGCCATCCTGCAGCGTGACGGTTGTTTCACCACCATAAATCAGGCAAGTGCCCGCTGCCGCATCACAGATAGCCTGGGCCATGAGCTGGCCCTGGTCGCGTGCCTCACCACCTAACTGTGTGGTAACGATGCTGGCGTTGTACCCCAAATCTCGAGCGGCAGATGCTACAGCCTGACAGCCTTGAGTGTTATTAGCCACCAGTATGTTGGTGGCACGGATATCGTAGGTCAGGCCAGAGGCGATCACATCCATCGGATCACCGACTACATCGGACAGGATCAGAGCGGCGATGCGCCCCGGCGCCGTGCAGCGAACCAGACCTCCGCCCTTCAGCTGATCCAGGCGCGAGCGAACGCTGTTCATTTCTTCAATACCTGCGCCTGAGCGAAGCAATGCATCGTTGATCGCCTGCATGGTGGACAGGCGTATACCCGGTTGCGGCAGGACCATGAGCGCCGACGCTCCTCCTGAAATGCAGGCTAATACCAGAGTTTGCTTTGTGCAGTTCGAAACAAGATTTGCCACCGACTGACCAGCACGTAAACTGTTCTCGTCTGGAATGGGATGGGCTGCTTCTATCAGTTGCAGTCGCGGGTCGTCCCACTGCGCAAGAGGTCCCAGGTGACCATATTTCGTCACAACCACTCCGGCACGCAACTTCTCGTTGATGAGCGACTGGCTGGCGAGAGCCATCGGTGCGGCAGCTTTACCCACCGCAACCAGCCGCACTTCCTGAATGGTGTCCAGGTCGATTATGGTTTTATCCAGGCTAAGCAAGTTTCCTTCGCGATGCATATGCTGGCGTACTGCCTGCGCGGGTTCGACGGCCGCGAGTGCTGCATGGATGAGTTGTGAGATCTGCTGTCGGAATAGATCAGGTGACATCATGGTATGGAGACAAACTAAGTCAGTTCAGGGGAGGTACAGCTTTGCCTCCCCTCGATTTATAGATCGTGTACTAGGCTGTGGTAACCGGTTGGGAAGGTTGCAGCGCCTTCTGTGCTTTACGCCGATTGCGCCGGCGTAGCAAGACGATCAGCAGAATGAATGGACTGGAGATGATCAAACCGATTGGTAGCACGACCACAATGAACCAGATGGCGATGGTGGCCAGAGTCTGTAGGCCGCCGATCAGTGCTTCCACAGCGGATTTCAGAACACCCTCGGGGTGCCATCCCGCGATCTGCACGGGTTGTGCCAGCTGGTCGGGGGTGAGTGTGATGGCGATAGTGGCCATGGCGGCGGACTGTGCCAGATACTGGATACGACCTTTCACCTGCTCGATCTCGCCCTGTTTTTGCGATAGCTGGTTGTAAACGCTCAAAACATCATCAGTTTTCTGTGTCCGGCTCATGATCTCACGCAGTTGAATCTCAGCCGCCTGCAGGTTCGTTAATTGGGCATTCAGATCGATATACTGAGCTGTCACGTCCTGGCCAGTCACAGCCTCATCGCGAACCTCAGTAGCCATCTTGTGCAAGCTATCCAGCACGGTGTCCAGTTTGTCAGCCGGCACGCGGATGGTGATGCTGCCTTGAATGCCCTGCTCAAAAGTGTGCGTGCTCGATGATGCAACATATCCATTCAGACCGGTTGCCAGCCTGGAGATATCACTCATTGCCGACAGGGTGTCTTTAACGATGAGTGTGAGGGTGGCGTTTTGTACGATCAACCGCTTAGCGATCTGATCGGAAGCCGTGGTATCGCTTGCCGTGATCTTGGCTACCGCACCACTTGAAGACTCACTCGATGGTGCAACCAGGCCAGGCGATTGCGAGCCGACCTTTTCCACAGAAGTTTGCGAAGGCGCGGCAGCAGAACAGGCAGATAGCAGCCCCACCACAGTAAGCAGTATGGCGGTGCGATGGATCCCCATATTACAGCGGCGTAGTATCGTAAGCTTGTTCATCGTATACCTCACCTGGACTCGTATCTCTCAGCTGTGTTTAGGACGCCTTCCAGGAGTTTCGGTTCCAGACAAATACCGAAATCCGGAAGTTACTCGTGTACCCATTATCATGTGACCGTATCCTTTCGCCTAGTGCCTGAGGCGCTCAATAATCCTGCATGCAGAATGTCAGCTAAAAGTCATGCTTTATACATGCGCCTGATATAATATTTTTGGATTGTGTGACGGCATACGATGAACACTGGCTGGTCTGGTTCGTCCTGTTTTCCAACGAAAACGGTAACTTCTGGAGGTATCAAAGATGGCATCTCTCTTGGAAAAGGTTGATACATTGATTAAGGCGAATCTGCATGCGCTGGTGGATTCAGCCCTGCAAGCCAACTCGATGGCGGTGATCGACCAATACATCCGCGATGTAGATAACAACCTGGACGCCCTCGAAGACGCCGCGGCGACAGTGGGAGGACAGGTGAAGACACTGCAACGCAAGCACGACGACTATGCACAGCAGGAGCAGGAACTGGACCATAACATTGATCTTTTCCTTGGCCAGGGTAAAGAAGATCTGGCGCGAGCCGCGCAAGCCAAACTCAACTCTGTCAAGACAATGGCCGATACGTACGGGGCACAACTAGACCGCGAGCAGAAAGAATATCAGTCGTTGCTCGATTCCCGTCTTAAGCTGCAGGCCAAGCTCACGACGATCAAGCAGCAACGCGAGGAAATGGCAGCCTTGCTGGACCTGGCGCGCGCGAAGGAAGTGACCAACCGAACGATCAAATCGCTCAACGACCTGGCGGGTTCCGGCGACACCGATGTATCACGGATGGCAGAGAGCATCCGCACCCGCCTGGATAAAGCCAGCGCCCAGGCTGAGATATCGGCTTCTGGACTGGATCAGCAGATGGATGACGTGATTGGCCGCAGTGAATTGGATGCACAACTTGAAGAGCGCAAGCGCCGGCTGGGATTAGGTCAGGCGCAGGGGCAAGGACCGTCCCAGGGCCAGACTCAGGGGCAAGGTCAGGGGCAGGGAAGCTAACTGGAAGGTATGAACAGCCCTCGACAGCGCTCATGCTGGGCTCCGATTCAAGATGCCATCTTCAACCCGTTGAGTGGCCTGTTGGTCGCCCTGAGCGTTGTGCTGCTGGGGTTGAATGTGCGCGTGCCGATGGTGGACGCGCCAGCCTTTGTCTGGTTGTTTGGGCTGGTGCCATTGTGGCTGATCGCTGTGCTGGCAGACGCCGTCAGCCGGCAGGTCGACGAAGGGACCGCGTCACACGTGAGTCGTGTGCAATATGATGTGGATCATATTGCCAACAGGCATTTACGGATGGTGGTCACGCAAGCGGTGGCTTATCGCGAGCTGATCGATAAAGCTATAGTCCGCTTTCAATCGTTGGCAATGCGTGGTCGGCTGCAGGACGTGGCGAATCAGATCGATAATTGGGTGGGGCGTATCTATGCGTTAGCCAGGCATTTGGATGCATTTCGCAACGACTCGATTATCAATGACGATTTACATCATGTGCCCGGTGCAATCAGGCAGTTACACGATAGGCTCAGCTCGGAGACGGATGCGTGTGTGCGGCACGAAATTGAAGACACCATGGCACACCGGCAGGAGCAATTGCAGACACTAAAAAAGCTTGATACATCGATGGACCGAGCCGAGCTGCAACTTGAGAACACCCTGACCGCTTTGGGTACCGTGTATTCACAGATACTGATGCTAGATGCACGCGACATGGATGGCTCAAAGGCGCAAAGACTGTACAGTTCGATTGGCGACCAACTCAATTCGTTGGTTGACGTTCAATCATCCTTGGATGAGGAGTATCAGGTGGGAAGTAACCAGTCACAGACGGCCCATTCGTGAGCCGCGTCATGCTGCGCCTGGCGAAGAGAGGCGCGATATGGATGTGGGTTATATTATTTTTAGCACCATCAGCAATCCCAATGTTGCCTATGTATTGTTGATTCTGGGATTGTTCTCGGCTGTACTCGCCGTTGCCGTGCCGGGCACTGGGTTTGCCGAAATCGCGGCAGGGATATGCCTCCTGCTGGCCTTTATCGGACTTTCCAATCTGCCCCCCGATGATGCTGTGAATATGGGTGGAGTGCTTCTGATGATAGCCGGGATCGGCTTTTTCATTGTCGATCTGAAACTCCATAGCTTCGCTTTTGCAGCGGGAGGTGCGGTGGCACTGGCGATCGGGTCGACTTTTCTGATCCAGACCACCGGCCGGCAGGCTGCTGTGTCGCTATGGCTTGTTGCTATAGTAACCCTCGGATCGCTGGCCTTTTTTAGCTATGGACTCAGGCGTGCGATGGAAGCCATGCGGCTTCGCCCAAAGGTCGATGTGAAGACAGTGCTTGGTATGCACGGTGTGTTGAAAGCATCGCTCTTACCTGCCAACCAGTTCACAGGCACCGCACTGATCGGCAGCGAGTTATGGACTGTGCGTTCTGACGAAGCGCTGACAGAGGGAACATCCATCATAGTCGATCGAGTAGATGGCCTCATCCTGTATGTCAGTAAGGATGTGACGGAATGAAAACCGGGAGATACGATATGAGTATCTCAATTAGCTCGATAAAGGAGAGCTTGCCATGCTAGGACAGATCGTTATTCTGGTGTTTTTGGTCGTCATTGGGCTCCTGGTGCTGTTTGGCATTCTGGGGTCGTTTATCCGCATTGTTCGTGAGTATGAGCGTCTGGTGGTGTTCCGCCTGGGTCGCTGTATTGGCGAGAAGGGACCTGGGTTGGTCATCCTGATCCCATTTCTCGATACTGCAACCAGAGTGGACTTGCGTGAGCAGTTCATGGAAGTTCCGCAGCAAACCAGTATCACGAAGGATAACGCGCCCATCAGCGTGGACTTCCTCATTTATTGGCGAGTGACCAATCCACAACTCAGCGTGCTCCAGGTAGGTAACTTCGCTGCAGCGTCGCAGGGAATTGCCACCACAACCCTGCGTGCCGTTATTGGTGATATCAGCCTGGATGACGTACTGGCGCAACGTGAACGCATCAACCTGGTGTTGCGAACCAAGCTGGATGAAGTCACCGAGCGCTGGGGCGTAAAAGTAACTGCCGTCGAGATCCGTGAGATCACGCCACCGCGAGAGATCCAGGAATCCATGAACCGCCAGATGGGTGCTGAACGCATTCGGCGCGCGGTGGTGACCGAGGCCGAGGGCAAGCGAGAAGCAGCAATCGCCATCGCGCAAGGCGAGAAACAGGCGGCCGTGCTCAAGGCCGAAGGCCAGAAGCAGTCAGCCATTTTGGAAGCTGAAGGCTTAAAATCGGCTCAGGCGCTGCGGGCTGAGGGCTATGCGTCCGCTCTGGGGGCGATCTTCACCACAGCCAAGACAGTGGACACGAATAC
>JAJYKL010000017.1 GCA_021788625.1 Chloroflexota bacterium | reverse complement strand
CACTACCGTCTATTACGCCACCGCCGATAATGGCGATATTGTCGGCATCGTCCGCTGTGATGAAGGCCAGATAGTGCCGGCTGGTGATATGAGGTGCATAGTCAGCCGGGTCGCCGCTGGCCCGCAGCGTCGCACCGCGCTCGACATACAACTCCACATTCGATTGCAGGAGTATGGTGCCTGCCACAAAGATCCTACCCGCCGGCACGAGCACACGCCCGCCACCGTTGGTGCTGCATTGATCAATGGCTTTCTGAATTGCTGCGGCGCAGTTGGTTTTTCCGTCGCCAGTCGCACCGTAATCTTCGATGTTGTACACGCCCATCGTTGCCTCCGTCACAGACACTTTAGTCAACGACTGGCGCCTTGTCAACCACGGCAGTCCTTACGACCTTGCATAACTTGATCGAGACCGCGGGTGAACCAGTTGGCTGAATCAGGTCCGTTCGAGAACCACAGCGAGTTTCTGCAGATCGGACACCGCATACGTAGGCGCAGGAAGCGGTGCCGGCCGGTTATGACGGTTTATCCATGCCACGTCAATGCCCAGAGCCTGGGCGCCTGCTACATCGCTTGAGACTGAGTCGCCCACATGCAAAACGTCACAGGGCTCAAGACGCAGCCTGCGCAAGGCCGCGGCAAACATCTCCGGGCGCGGTTTGTATGCGCAACAGGCTTCACTCGTCACGACGAAAGGCAACTCCCAGTTTTGGGCGGCGATCGCTGACTGTAGATCAGCCTCGTCGATATTGGAGACAACGCAGACTGGCAGTTGCAAGTGCTGCAGGAATGGGATGGCATCACGATACGCTTGCGGTGATTGCCAGTTTTTAAAGATGGCCCGCACGAGCACCTGCGCGTCCAGATTCGACCGCATCTCCTCGATTACCGAGCGCAGGCTATCCAGCTCGATCTCACGTTGCAGCCGGAACGATCGACCATAAGCGGCGTGGCACATGCGACTCATTAACTCCCACCAGCGCTGCATAACCTGTGCCTGGGTGGGCCGCAAGGGCGATGCGGCTGCCACCTGCCACGTAATGTCGTGCAGGATGGACTCATCCCCCTCGACCAGCGTGCCGTAGAAATCAAGCAGGACGGCCTTATAGGTCATGGCGATACGAAGTGATCACATGCCCCACACGTGCAGGGTCGGTCGCCTGGGGACCATGCATGTCTGCGGCGCACGCATCACCACCCGCGCAGGTGCCTGGGTGTGATGCGAAGGATGGTGGAGTAGTCCTGGCTCATCCGGTCGGGGGTGGAGTTTATGTCAAAGATGCCCTGCGTGTACTTCTTCAGATAGGCCGCGTTGCGATTGACGGGCAGGGCGTCTGGGTCAATTCGCGCCACTCCGGTTATCACCACCACATCATCGCCGCTTTCCTCGGTGTTGAAGTTGAGCGCCACCCGCGGATTCTGGCGGATATGGCTCACCTTTTTGGCTCCGGGCTGGCTGTAGATCAGGATCGTCTCGCCGTCCCACAGAAACCACACCGGATTAGGTTGCGGAATACCATCCGGCCGGACAGTGGTCAACCAGATCACTTGCTCGTCCTGCAATCGCTTCACAACACGCGCGCCGAATGGAGTATGGGTATCCAGATTAAACATGAGCACCTTCTATAAATCTGAAACCAGCCTGTGTTGATCCATGCTTCCCTGGGCTCGACCTTTCTTAGCGTGAGGGAATATAGGCTGTCGCGGCACCATCGCGACGGAATAATCTCACATGCGGCGTAAAGGGCACGTCATCGTCGAGTGGGAACATCGGCCGCGGACAGTGCGTGTGGCCCAGGCTGCGCAGGTTGGCGCTGGTGGCGCCCGGGGCATCCACATCGATGGTGCGTGCAGCCCACTCCGTGTACATGTGAGGTTGGCAATGCGGTGACTTCACCACCACGATTTCATAACGCCGGGGGTCGCAGCCATGCGCATAGAAGAGCGAGCGGTCGTACAGGCTCACGGCACGGCTGGTGATGATCAATGAGATGCCATCTGCCTGCACCATCGCAGTATCGCCGGCGTACCACTGCTCGCCGTATGACTCGGATATGATCTGTCCATCGGTCAGGACCCGCACGCGCCCCGTCACCTCCACCGGCTGATGGCGAGGGTCGAAGGCTCCGCCCACAGGCACCTGGATGGTGCTGCCCACGCCGGCTCGCGTGGCGGCGCGCACGGCGGCTGGATCCACGATGGGGACGAGTGCTGTCCCCTGGTAACCGCGGGCGAGCAGCTCCTTTAGGATGGCGTTGCTATCACCGGGAGCTCCGGAACTCGTGGCGTCGGCGGCGTCAACCAGAATAGTGGTGCCACCAGGCTGCAGCGCAGCCTGCACGGCCTCCTGCACCCCCATGAGTGGCACCTGCATCACGGTGTGGTGCTCCCAAAACAGGTTGGCAATTTGAGTAGCTTCCTGTCCTGCCAAAGAGGGATCATCATTGCTGGTGGCGAACGCATACGTTCCCAACTCAGCTACATCGGTGAATGGGTTCCCCCACAGGAGCCCGGCGGCAAGACCGCCGGGAGCATGTTCAAAGACCTGCGCAGCACGCACCGCATAACCGACGCGACCGGTAGCCGTGATCAACTCATCGCCTCGCACCAGAGCGGGGATGAACACCTTCGCCGTAACAGGCCTTACCTCGCCGCGAATAATATAGAGCAGCAGGCGAGCGGCACGTGCCCCGGTATCGTAAAAGTCAATATGTGGATAGGTATGATAGACAGTGAGGGCGTCGAGGTGCTGCAGCATGCGGTCGGTGAGGATTCCGTGCAGGTCGAACGAGGCGACGAATGGCACGGTTTCGCCCAGCACCTGGCGGGCCAGAGCCAGTAGCAGTCCCTCCGGGTCGTCCTCGCCCTCGGCGGCCATGGCCCCATGCAGAGCGAAGTACGCGGCGTCGACGGCAGGGGCATCATGCAGACTTTGCTCAAACTCGTCGGTGATGCGCCGAAAGTCCGGGCCAGCCAGTATTCCTCCGGAGGTAATGGCACGTGCACTGTAAGCGGGAACGACCTGTACATCGCCCTGCTCGTCGAACACATCCAGGGCTCCGCGCATCTCGTTGTGCACCACGCGGTGGTAACGCAACAGCTCTTCACCACGGGTGACTTCGAAGTCCGCGTAGTGGCTGGAGGAAGGATTGAAGGTGGAAACCTCCTGCTTACACTCTGCGACCAGAACTTTGATCATCACACACCTTTGCCGCTATATCACAGCGCGCATAACGTGACTCTGCAACTTCATCGAACGCTAACCGTGGAACTGGCTGCCAGGCTCGCCTCGAGCAGTTGCACATCTTCGCGCACCATACCAGGTGCATCGCGGGGGCCGACGCCTACACAGACGGCATCATGGGCCCGCATCTGTTGTGCTGCGAAGGCAAACGCCTGTGCCGGGACAGTGCGCCCGGCTGCCAGAATCTTGTAATGAATGACCGGGCGTGTCAGTTGCTGGATCAACTTGACCATGATGTCGCGATCTTCCTTGAGAAACCACTCCTCCATTCCCGGCACATGCTCAGCGCGCTCGTCGCGATGGTTGGAGTTGTAGTAACAGCAAAGGTAGTAGTCAGCGTTCAGGTGCTCCTCTGCCCATTCGAACACAGCAGGATTATGCCCGGCAATGCCTGCCAGCATGCCTTTACGGTGGATCATGTCAATCAGCGCGGGTACCTCGTTGACCCGTTTCTGCGCCAGCAGGAAGTCCATCACACCGCCATGGATGTGACAGGCTTTTGCACCCATGCCCGCAGCGCGCTCGATCGACACTTCCGGAGTGCCCAGCTCCGGACAGGTCTGGGCGAACCACTGCAACACGCCGCCCTCATCCCAAAACTCCAGCAAAAAGCGCATGACGTGATGGTCACTGCGGGCGATGAGCGTGTTCACGCCTGCCGACTCGGCTGCATGCAACGTATCCTTGATATGGGCTGTGGTGAAGTAACGCTTCATCTCCATATCCACAGCGGGGCTTTGGTGTGAGAAACCGCTAAACGGGTTGCTGCCCAGGATGAAACGACTCACCTTGATGTTACCGATCTGTATGAAATCCATCAGGCTCCTCCCACTTGGTCAGATTGGCATGCCGCCAAAGCGGTACGCCACCTTGCGGCTTGCCGCAGTCTGGCTCCGTGCCAGACTGCCCTGCTCTATGCACTGTAGGTGCAAAGTCATTACTATGCAAGCGTCAGGCGCTTTGTGCTCCGGGCGCCCTTGCGACGGCGTTGCTGGCTGGAATGGGTGACGCGGCCAGAAGACGCGGCAGGGGAGCGTTTTCGCGGAGCAAGCATGGTGCCACGACATGAGGGTGCGCCGCAATGGCACCGGTAACGTTCTGCCCAGCCGGCGCTGACAGGCCTGCCGCGCACCAGCTTGTAGTCGTAGGTCAGCTCCTCGCCGCGAACGATGTCGCGGGCCGCTTCAATATAGATTCGCCCGCCATCGTTTACCGCCCGGCAGTTCGGATCACATGAATGGTTGATGAACCTCGCGTCGTTGCCGCCTACGGCGGCGTCGATGACCGTACGCCGGTCCACGCTGAAGAGTAAAACATGTGGATGGTCGGTGTGGTCGTCATCGTAGCGCTGGTCGGCTTCTAGCTGGCTGATGCGTTCGCCTGTGTACTCGATGATGCGCTGGTCGGCTAGGATGCGCCGTGTCGCAAACACTCCTTGTCCATGGATCGGTGACGCGTGGACCGCGTACGGCGGGCGGCGTGCCCGTTGAGCGGATGGGGCTTTAACTCGATTGGTTCGATCACTCATACACTACAACCTAAAGAGCGGCCGTGCGATACAGCTCTTCCTGACTCCACTGCACAGTGCTGATGTTGGGCGCTAGGGTCTGCCGGAGCCAGACCCGCATGGGCGTCTTGCCACGGTTGCCAATTGCATAGAAGGGAATGGCCGACCACCTGCTGCCATCCGCCGATTCGCCCCGCACGATGCGGACACCACCGAGTACGTCAGGGCGCCACTCCGTTGTAAAACGAGGGTCGGCGGCCAGGATCAGATCGGTTGGTCTGGGGTTATCGATTCCCTCCATCGCGTAGACGAGCGGCCCGCGCATGATGGCACGTTTGCCGCGTGCCGCTTCCACCAGCGGATGCGCCTCGATGCGCTGCACGGGCAGGGGCAGTCGGAGTTCGACGTGGTCGCCTGTCTGCCAGGTACGGATTAATCGTGCATATCCATTTCGTACTGCAATGTCTGCTGTCCGACCATTCACTTTTACCTGAGCTCCGATGCACCAGCCAGGTATGCGGAGTGCGAGCTCAAACCTGGCTGGCTCGGGCAGCTCGAATGTAAAGGCAGTCTCCTCCTCCCACGGATAGGCCGTACGTTGTGAGAGGTGCACCGTTTTCCCTTGCAGGTTGAAGGTGGCATGCGATCCGATGTAGAGGTTCACGTAGAGCCCCGTCTCGTCGTACGCGTAAATGTAACTGCCAAGAGCACTCAATATCTTGAGCAACATGGGCGGACAGCATGGACAGCCGTGCCAGGCCCACCGTTCGCGACCTTCGCTGGTCAGGGGGTTCTCGTAGAAGTAGGTATCACCCTTAAGCGATACGCCTGTGAGGACGCCGTTGTAGAGCGAGCGTTCCAGCTCATCGGCGAAACGTCCGTTGGCAAAAGCCAGTGTCATGGCTTGATGGAAGAACCCCATGCCCACCGCGGCGCAGGTCTCCAGGTAGGCATCCTCGGGAAGAAAATAATCGGGTCCAAAGCCCTCGTACGACTGGTTGGAGCCAACACTGCCCGTAATGTGCATCCGGCGATGCACCGCGTTATCCCACAACCTGAGCGCAGCCCGAAAGTAATCGTCGCGTCGGTTGACCATCGCCGCCGCCACCAGCCCTGTATAGAGCAGTGCGGCGCGCACAGCATGACCTTCAGCGGTTTCCTGTTGCAGCAGGGGCTGGTGATCTTGTGCGTACGTTGCACCGCACTGCGGGATGCTCAGTGGCACACGTCCTTCGTAGCGACCGCGCTGTTCCAGCCAGAATTCAACCAGTTGCAGGAAGCGTGACACGTCGACCGGGAATCCCATTGCCTCATGCAGGGTGGGTTGCTCGCGAAACAGCAGGTAGAGCTTTACCAGCGCCTCCTCGGGCAGGGGGTGCTCCGGAACGATGTTGCGCCTGGGCTGGGGGCCCATCACATCAGACAGATGACTGGCATACCGCGCGGCCACCCGGAGCAGGTTCGTCTGGCCTGTGGCGCGGACATGGTGTACAGCCGCCTCAATCAGTGCACCCGCATTGTAGAGGTCGTGTTGCCAGATTTGGTCACCGCCGTTCTGGCCAAAACGATGCTCCGGTCGCTCCAGTTGTGTGTAGGTGTTTAGATAACCATTGGGATCCACCGCTGCGGCGGCGGCGATACGGGCGATGTACCCTTCCAACCGGGTATGCAATTCTGCATTCAGCGCTGCATCGTAATGGGCCGCCATGATGTCAGACGCAGCCCGCATCGTTTCGTATACTAAGCCATCGTACCAGGGAGGACCGCTATGCCCACCTGTCTGATGGTCACGCACTCGATCGAAGTTGGTCAGTGCCCCGTCGCGTTCAAACTTGGCCAATACGTCCGGTAGCGTCACCTCGCGCAGCGTTTTCAGTTTCGGCGACCAAAATGGGTCATCGATCGAAACGTCCTGCAATGGGACGGGTGATAAAGCATGTGGTGATAAATACATGATTGCGTCCTCTGGCGATGGTCACGCGGCGGCCGTAAAGGGTTTACCTTGAAACTGCTCCAGCTGTCCATCGCGTTTGTCCATTTTACGCAAGTGAAGATCACCCCTATTCAGGTTGTGGATTGGCCGGCTGGCACCTACTGACCCAACGTGACGTCTGCGGGCATGCCCGCTTTCAGCCGCAGGTCGGGGTTGGGAATGCGCACCGTAACCGCAAACACCAATTTGCTGCGATCCTCCTTCGTCTGCACATTACTGGGGGTGAACTCAGCCTTGCTGCCGATGGTGCTAATCACTCCATCGAACACCTGACCGGGGTAGGCATTTACCGTCACGCGCGCGGGCATGCCAACGGTAACGCGGCCTATCTCCGCAACTGGCATGTACACCACCAGTTTTACATGGCTCAGATCGGTCACTACCAGCAGAGGTGCGCCCGCCTTTGCCACTTCGCCCACCTGCACCAGCTTACTGGTGACCACACCAGTCAGGGGCGAGTGAATCTGATAGTGCGACATTTGCTCGTCGATCAGTGCCAGGTTTGCCTGAGCAATCTGCACGTCTGCCTGAGAGACCATCACCTGCTCCTTGGTTGCGCCGGCCTCTTCCGTAAGCAGAGTGGCATTGGCCACCGAAACCTGTGCCGCGGCGACGAGTGCCTGGCTTTGTGCCGCATGCCAGTTGGCTACCAGCTCGGCGGGGAATTGTCGCATGTGCAGTAACTGTGTGAGCGCTTCTACCGCACCGTCATACTGAGCTTTTGCAGCAGCCAGGTTTGCCTGGGCGGCGTCCAGTTTGAACTGCTGGACATCGCGTCCACTTGTTCCAGCAGGGTTCATGTCACGCAACGCCTGAGCCTGCTGGGCGTCTGATCTGGCCTGTTGGATGGCCTGCTCAGCCAGCGCCACCTGCGTCTGAACCTGAGCGATCTGTGCATCCAGGCCAGGTGGGTTGGCCACCAATGCGGCGGTGTCGGTGACGGCACGCAACGCACCCAGGTACGCGCGGTGTGAGCGTTCCAGGCCGGACTGTGCGGCAGCCACGGCATTCACTCGCGGACCTGTCAGCGTCTGTGTCAGTACGGTCTGGGCGACCTGCAAGGCTGCCACAGCCTGTGCCCTCTGGGTTTGAGCCAGCGTGTCGTCCAGAGTGATTAGCACCTGACCGTCGTGAACCGACTGGCCCTGATCCGCACTGATGGACAGGACAGGCGCCTGCACTTCGGCCGAGACGGTTACCTGGTTTGCCTCCAGGAAGCCTGCTGCACTCAGTACGGCGTTGCCTGATTCAGCCGAATTTGGCGTCGCATTGCCAGGCAGAACCAGCGGCAGGCCTGCTTTACATCCCAGCAGAGTGCCCAGCAACATCAACAACAGTAATATGTTTTTTCGTTTCCTCATGGCACTCACTCGGCATGAAATTGACTGCGCTTTATCGATCATTTCCAATCCTCATGCTCTAGTCAAATCGCCTGCCCAGGTTGAACACCGCGACGGTGCCAATCACAATCGTCAGGACTGCCAGCGCCAGCACATGCGGCCACAGTGCCGATAAGGTCGCACCTTTCAGCATGATGCTGCGAATGATCACCAGATAGTGCCGCAGCGGTACCACGTTGGAAATGATGTCGATCGCCTGGGGCAGGTTTTCCACTGGCACCAGGAATCCTGATAGCGTCAAGTCCACGATGGCCTGTACGAAAACGAACAGCACGGCCTGCTGCTGTGTGCGTGCCATCGTAGAAAGCAGGAGTCCCCAGCCCACCTCTGCTGCCATGAACAGCGCTGTCAGAATGAACAACAACACGAGAGACCCGCGCAGGGGCGTGCCAAACACCTGCGTCGCCACCAGCAGCATGAGGGGAAAGTCGGCCATCGTCAGCAGGAATGGCGGCACAGCCTTGCCGATGATGAGCTCGATGCGCTGGAAGGGCATGATGAGGAGTTGCTCCAGCGTGCCGATTTCGCGCTCCCGCGTCAGACCGAGCGAAGCAAGCATCAGGCATAGTTCGAACACGATCAGGCCGATCATGGCTGGGATGGTGTACAGTCGCGAGTTCATCGTCGGGTTGTATTGCACATCCACGCGCAGATCCACCGCCTTGACGGTTGAAGGTGCAACCTGTCGGGAAAGGTAATCGTTGATGGCCTGCTCGGCCGCCGCCAGTCCTGTGCTGTTAGCGATGTTATTAACGGCACCGCCGATCACCATTACTTCCGGTTTGCGAACTGTTGTGGCCAGATCGCTCTCGAATTGAGGTGGGATGATGACGCCGATGTTCGCATCGCCCGACTCGATGAGTTGGTCCAGGTGCGCCAAATCGGCGGGGTAATAGCGCAATGCCAGCTCCTTCGTGTTAGCCAGTGCCAGCGCCAGGCCTCGGCTCGTGGCGCTATGATCCATATCCAGCACCGCCAGCGGCAGGTTGGCGACGCCTTTGCCCGTTGCCCATGCCAGCAAAGACAGTTGCAGAACCGGGCCGACCACCAGGACCACAATCATCAACCAGTCCCGGACGACCTGGATTAACTCCTTTTGGATCAGGTTCGCGATTCGGTAGATCATGTGTCAGCCTGCGCTAACTTACCTTCTTCCGAAACAACACCAGGCTGATGGTAAAGAGAACGCTGCCCAGGATTGCCAAAGCGAGGGCTTCTGGCCACAAACCCGCCCAGCCGAGACCTTTGAGGAAAATCGAACGTGTGATGACGATGTAATGCGTGGCTGGGATGGCATTGCCCATCACCTGGCTGACCAGCGACCCCGGGTCCAGCGGATTGATTAATCCGGATATGAAAAAGCTTGGGATAAAGAACGCCAGCAGGAATAGGGTCATGGCTGTTTGCTGGCTGGAAACGAACTGGGCGATCAGCGTGCCCGTGCTCATGGTGGCGAAGAAGTACAGGCCCGTGAGCGCCAGGAACAACGCGACACTACCGCGGAACGGTACCTGGAACCAGAATACAGCTACCAGGAGCGCAGCCAGCGTGCCCACCAGTCCGCCCAGCGCATATGCCAGCTGCTTGCCAAGCAGGTATTCGGCACCCCGCACGGGCGTGGCAATCAACCCTTCAAATGAACCGCTCTCCTTTTCGCGCGCCAGGGAAACCGTCAGCGCCATGGCGGGCATGAACAGCACAACGCTGAGCAGTCCTGGCACCATGCTGAAAAGCGATTTCATGGCTGGATTGAACCAGGCACGCCCCACCACGTCGGCTACCTGCGTGACCTGCACCACCGGAGCGATGTGTGCCAGGCGACTGGCGGCGAATGCCTGCGTGCGTGCATCGAGCTGCGCGATGGACTGTTTTGCGGTGATCGGATTTATTCCGTCCACGATCGCCTGCAGTTGCGGTTTGTGTCCCGCGTCCAGGTTCTGTTGGAAGTCATGCGGGATGATCAGGGCTATGGTGGCATTACCCGTTAGCAGTACGTTCTGCGCACCCGTATAGTCGGTCAGGTAGCTCTGCAAGATAAAGTCACCGTCTGCAGTCAGGACGGTTACGAAGTCACGCGAGGTCGCCGTCTTGTCCAGGTCCAGCACGGCGATGCGCGTGTGCTGTACATCGAACGAAAAGACATACGACAGCATCACAAGCAGGAAGGCGGGCATGAGTGTAACCAGCAACAGGACGCGCGTATCGCGCAAAATGTGCCGGAGTTCTTTACTGAAGATGGCGTAAATGCGACGAGGCGACATGACTCACGGCTCCTGGAAGTGCGCATCAGCAGGCATGCCCGGCTTCAGGATATGGCTGGGGTTGGCCAATCTCAGCTTCACTGCAAATACCATGGTTGCGCGGTCCTCCTCCGATTGCACGTTGTTGGGGATGAATTCAGCCTGGTCAGCGATGTGAAGCACCTCGCCTGTGAAAATACGGTTCGGGACGCCATCCACCTCCACCGGCACGTGCGCATTAATGCGCACCAGACCCAGTTGGTCGGCTGGCACATAGACCACCAGGCTTAGTGTGTCCAGGTTGGCCAGTGTTACAATCGCCGCCCCTGGCGCGGCCAGCTCACCCACCTTTAGATTGTGCTCCAGCATCTGCCCGTTGACAGGTGCAACGAGGGTGAGCTTCTTCAGCCGGGCCTGTGCGGCCTGAACGCCGGCCTCGGCTACGCTCACCTGTGCTTCGGCTACTGCGACTTGCTGGGACGTGGCACCTGCCTGCAGGTCGGCCAACCGGGCTTGGGCTTGAGCCCGAGCAGACTGCGCCTCCTGATAGGTAGCCTCCGCCTGGTTGACCTGTGCGATCTGTGCCGTGGACAACCGGCGCTGCGCCTGCAGCTTGAGTAACTGCGCCGTGGCTCCATCGTAAGTCGCGCCGGCAGAGTTCACTCTGATCCAGGCATTCCAGATCTGGTAATCCTGGAAAGGTGCGTCGGCATGCTTCGTGCGATCCGTCACTGCCTTGACGGCAGCCTCGTTCGAGGTGGCGGCATCCAGCTGATGGCGACTCACCTCAACCTGCGACTGGGCCTGGATAATCTGCAAGTCGAGGGTCTGTTGTTGTGCCAGTAACATGCGCGCGTCACGCCGTGCCTGGTCGGCTGCCTGCAGGTTTGCCTGTGCCAGCGTCACCGCCGTCTTTGCCTGCCCGATGTCTTCCGCACGTGGTCCCGCTTTCACCTGCGCCAGTGCCGCCACAGCCGCCTGCACCTTGCTCTGCGCCACGCGTAATTCTGCCTGAGCTATCCCTGGGTCCAGCTGCACCAGTCGATCTCCCGAATGCACTTCCGCACCTTCGTCCATCGGGAGGGCTATGATGCGCCCGCCCAGCTCTGACGAGACGACAGTCTGGTCAGCCTCCGTGAAGCCGGACGCAATGAACACCCCCTGAGTTGTATAACCGCTGCGCAGCGGTACGCCAAACAAACTGCTGGGCAGCGTCGCGCTGCATGATGTTGCCCACATACTCATCGTGAGTAACAGCGCGTAAAACGTACGCCCCAACTTCAAGTGCTGGCTGCCTGCCTTGCACTGGCTCCTGTTCATCGCGAGTCTGTCGTGCGAGACGTCATCCTGCGTATCTATCGATGAACTACCTGGACGAGGTGAGAGCCTGTGCTCCTGGTATGGAGGTGGAGATAATAAAAAGAGACTCATCGAGCTCACCGTACATTAGCAATAAACACGTCCTCCAATGAGGGGGATATCGGGGTGATGGTTCCAGGGTCCACTCCACTATCTCGTAATAACACTGCGATTGGCTCGCGCTGACCATAGAGGTCAGGTCCAATAATATGCACCAGCAGCCCATATAGCGCTATTTCGTCGGCCACCAGACGGCCTTGCGACTGCGCCGTACGGAGAATGGTCACCGCTCGACCCGGGTCGGAGGGGGCCACTTCCAGAACCTGGCCGTGCATCATCTTTTCCTTGATGGCGGTGGGTGTTCCGGTGGCGATGATGTGACCGTTGTGGATGAACGCGAGTTGGTTGCAATGTTCAGCTTCGTCCATGTAGTGCGTAGTGACGAAGACGGTCATGCCTGCTCCGGCCAGTCGATAGAGCAGCTCCCAGAACTTACGCCGCGAAAGGGGATCGACACCCGCGGTTGGCTCATCCAGGAACACCAGGGCCGGATTGTGCATGATGGCCGTACCCAGTGCCAGGCGCTGGCGCCAACCACCGGCCAGTTGTTTGGCGCGCTGCCGTTCGCGGCCGGCGAGGTCGGCCATTTGCAGCGCAAAGTCAATCCGTTCGCGCAGGAGAGGCCCGTGTAAACCGTACGCACGGCCGAAGAAGCGCAGGTTTTCGATCACCGTCAGGTCGTTGTACAGGCTGAAGCGTTGCGACATGTAGCCCAGCTGTGGGCGTACCCGTTCCGGGTGGCGGGCGATATCAATACCCAATACCATGGCCATTCCGCTGGAAGGATGCAGCAGCCCCAGGAGCATACGGATCGTAGTGGTCTTGCCGCTCCCATTGGGACCCAGGAAACCGAATATCTGGCCACGCCGTACCTCAAAATCAATGTGGTCCACGGCGACGAAGTTGCCAAAGGCTTTGGTCAGACCTGTGGCGACGATGGCGTGGTCGGTTGCTGAGTTGTCCATTTCTGTATTAGTGAGATGAAAGCCTGCTCCACACGCGGCTGCGCGCGCCAGGGTCCCTCAAAGTCTATGCCCGCATCCGTCAGACGACTGGCTATCTCCACCTGTCGGAGAAAGGCGTCATCCACGAAAATCTGCAACTGGTCGCCGTAGGTCTGCACTTCTATCACGCCAGGCTGGCTGGTGAGCACGGCACGGGCACGTTGCATATCTGCCGGACGCAGAGCCAGCAGTTGGCCATCGACCTTATCGCGAATCCGCAGGGGCGTGTCGCACACGATCAGTCGTCCGTGATACATCAACCCCACACGCGAACAGCGCTCGGCTTCATCCATATACGGAGTACTGACCACAATGGTGGTGCCGGCGATATGCAGTTCCGTCAGGATGTCCCAGAACTCACGCCGCGAGACGGGATCCACTCCGGTGGTAGGCTCATCCAGGAGCAGAATGTCGGGCTGGTGGACAAGTGTGCAGGCTAAGCCCAGCTTCTTTTGCATACCGCCAGAGAGTTGCGCCGCGCGGCGCCTGCGAAACTCCCCCAGGCGCGAAAAGTCCAGCAGGCGCGTTATGCGATCAGCCCGCTCACGCCGGCCCACTCCAAAGATATCAGCGAAAAAGTTCAAATTCTCCAGCACCGACAGGTCTCCATACAGGCTGAACTGCTGCGACATGTAGCCCAGGTGTGCCTTGACCGCTTCCGCCTGGCGCACTGTGTCGTACCCGGCGACGGTGGCGCGGCCAGCGGTGGGGTCCAGAATCGCCGCCAGCATGCGCAGCGTGGTGGTTTTCCCCGCGCCATCCGGCCCAACAAGTCCGAAGATCTCGCCGCGAGAGATGGTTAAGTTCAGCGCTTCGACCGCGCGTGTGCTACCGAACGCACGACTGAGGAAATGCGTCTCGATGATGGATGCCTGGTCTATCATGCGTGACCTGGTGATTGTACTCA
Organism: Chloroflexota bacterium; assembly: GCA_021788625.1. GTDB lineage: Bacteria > Chloroflexota > Anaerolineae > J036 > Brachytrichaceae > CAIXPS01. The sequence continues at coordinate 38,618 of JAJYKL010000017.1, read as the reverse complement.
AGTACACCCAGGTCACTATAATCCTGGTCAGGCACCGCGCGGCGCGGCTGATCTGTCATAGCCTGGAGGTAACTATGAATGCCCGAGAACGAGTTCGTACGGCCCTCTCTCACCGCCAGCCTGACCGGGTACCCTATGATCTGGCTGGCACACGATCATCCGGCATCTCGGCTCTCGCATACTACCATCTGCGCAATTACCTTGGCTTGCCCGCCAGACCGCTCAAGGTCTATGACATGATTCAGCAACTGGCGCTGGTGGACGACGATGTGCTTGATTTGTTTGAGGTCGATACAGTGGAACTGGGGCGCGGATTCGCTCTGGAAGACCAGTACTGGAAGGAATGGCAGCTCCCGGGAGGTATCCCATGCCTGATTCCAGCCTGGATCAACGTGGAGCGCCAGCCCGATCGCTGGATCATACGCTCGCAGAGCGGCCGGGAACTGGCCCGTCAACCTGATGGAGCGCTCTATTTCGAGCAGGTTTACTGGCCCTATGCCGAAGTGCCCGATCCGGCGCTGGATCTCCCGGCAGCCATGGACGAAAGCATGTGGACCGCCATTTCCGGTCCTCCAGGGCCCCTGGCTGGCACGCCGGGCACGTGGGACAAGCTGGCCGAGGGCGCCAAAGCATTGCGCGATGGAACAGACCGCGCTGTCGTGGCTCTCTTCGGTGGGAATATGCTGGAGCTGGGACAATTCCTCTATCGCAACGACAATTTCTACATGTTACTGGCGGGTGAGCCGGAGCAGGCCCATGCTTTCCTGCACCAGGCAGCCGATATGTACATGCTCAAACTGGAGCACTACCTGGGCGCCGTCGGTCCATATATCGACGTGATCTCGTACAACGACGACCTGGGAATGCAGAACGGCCCACAAATATCACCGCGCATGTACCGCGAGTTCTTCGGCCCTCACTACCGGCGCATGTACCGCCGTACGAAGGAACTGGCTCCGCACGTGACCATCATGCTGCACACGTGCGGAGGCATCCGCGAACTGCTGCCAGACCTGATTGCTGATGGGCTGGAGGCATTCAATCCGGTCCAGATAAGTTGCCGCGGTATGGACGCGCGTGGCTTGAAACGCGACTTCGGCCAGCAGATGGTTTTTTGGGGTGGTGGCTGTGACACGCGTTCTGTATTGCCACACGGCACTCCCGACGAGGTGCGCGCTCACGTGCAGGAACAGGTTGACATCCTGAATCCTGGCGGTGGGTTTGTCTTCCAGCAGGTGCATAACATTCTGGCTGACGTGCCACCGGAGAACATCGTTGCCATGGTCGAAGCGGTTCAGCATAAGAAGTTGGTGTGACCTTATGAAAATAACAAATATCGAAGCCTTTCCCGTTTGGGGCGGTGCGCGCAATTATCTATTCGTCGTCGTGGACACCGACGAGGGTCTATACGGCGTGGGCGAGGCTGGTATCACCGGGCGCGAGCTGGCTGTGGCGGGTGCCATCGAACACTTCAAGCCGCTGCTGGTCGGCCAGGACCCTGGCCGCATCGAGCATCTCTGGCAGTTGCTCTATCGCGGTGGATTCTTCCCCGCGCAGCGAATCCTCACCTCGGCTATTTCGGCCATCGACATCGCACTGTGGGACATCAAGGGCAAGGCGCTCGGCGTGCCCATTTACGAATTGCTTGGCGGACGGGTACGCGATAAAGTGGTGTGCTATCCGCACAATGGCGGTCGCGATACAGCTTCACTCGTCGAGTCGTGCCTGAAGACCAAAGAGGAGGGCTGGAAGTTCGTGCGCTGGGGTCTCTACGATGGGCACGAGGTATTCGAGCCGCGACGGGCCGTACAGACAGCGGTACAGCAATTCCAGGCTGTGCGCGAGGCAGTAGGTGACGACATCGAGATCACCTTCGACGTGCACACGCGCCTGGACCTGCCCGATGCGTTGTGGCTGTGCAACGCCGTGGAGCCGTTCCGGCCTTTCTTTATCGAAGATCCTTTGCGGAGCGAAAACCCCGACTCGTTCAAGACGCTGCGCCCGCGCACACGTGTGCCGCTGGCGGCCGGAGAGCAATTCAGCAGCAAGTGGGAGTTCCGCCAGCTCATCGAGGAAGAGTGGATCGACTATGCGCGCATCGACCTGTGCATCGCAGGTGGCTTCACCGAGGCGAAGAAGATTGCCGGCTGGTGTGAAACGCACTATATCAAGCTCGCCCTGCATAACCCATTGGGGCCAGTCTCGACGGCGGCCTGCCTGCAACTGAACCTGGCTTGTCCGTACGTCGGTGTGCAGGAGCAGCCGCGTAAGCCCAATACGGCCATCACCGATGTGGTACCTGTCCAGCCCGAGTGGCAGGATGGCTACCTATTGGCGCCCACCCGTTCGGGCCTGGGGATCGAGTTCGACCGTGAGGCAGCCCGTAAGCATCCCTTCCAGATGACCGAGCTGCCCCACCTGCACCGCGAAGACGGGGCCCTGACGAACTGGTAGGCGTGGCCCCAGCGCTGCTGGTGGGTGTGGCTGTGGTCATCCTCTCACAGATGCCGGGCGTGGTGTACAGGCGTGCTTGGAGGTCCTGTTTCCGCATGTAGCGTCGACCAGCAGTGTGATCAGCGTTTTTACGATGGGTTTCCTACCTTCGCGTGTATGCTATTTCCGCCACCGGTCGAATTCAAGAAAGGCGCGCAAGGCCATTCGCTTCTTTTCGAGAGGCGTACCTAAGTCCTGATCGTTCTCGTCGTCGGCTAGTAGGAAACCACCCCTGTCGGTACCCCAGTAGTCGAGTAGCATTTTGGCCTCGTTGCGAATTTCATTCTCGCTGCCGAACGGGAGGGTGCGCTGGATGTCGCAGCCGGAGCAAAAACACACCCGCCCGGCAAACTGTCGCCCCACCTCCTCGATCCCCAGAACGCGGGGCTGCTCTAGGTCCAAGACGTCGATGCCTGCTTCGATGAGGTCAGGGAGGAGCCGGTTGATCTTGCCACACGAGTGCATCCACACATGCCAGCCCCGTGCGTGGCAGGCATCCGAGATCCGGCGATAGCGCGGCAGGAAAAATGTGTGCCACAGATGCTGGCTGATGAACGAGTCCTTCTGGCTGCCCCAGTCGTCACTGTAGCTAAACCCCTGAATCTGGCCGGGGAAGCGGCTAGCGATATTGTCGATGATGCGCAAGTCGAACGCCACGATGTGGTCGGCCAGCGCCTCCACCCGTTCGCGCTCCAGGTACAGGTCTTCCAGCACGTTCTGAAAGCCGCGCAGTGCGTGCATGCGCTCGAATAGTAGCATGAAGATGCCCGTCGTCACGTACTTGCTGTCCGAGCCTTCGAACTTACGCTCCATGCCGTCGTAGAAGTGAGGGCTGTCCGGGTCAGGCCAGCGGTAATGCTCCAGGTTGGACCAGTCGATAAGCGGGTGTCCTTTAACCTGGCCCATGTTGTCGATCTCGGAACGTGCCCACAGGCAGCCCCACTCATCCAGGCTTTCGCGGCGGTCGCGCGGGCCGGTGCCGATCTGGTTCCACCCGGCGCCGTGCGTATCGCTGATCCCGAAGCGGGGGAAGATCACCGGCAGCCGGTCAGGGGTTTGAAATTCGATCGCACGCCGAACCACCTCGCGGCTGTTCATCGCACCCCGTCATCCGCCCCGCCCGGCGATCGGAACCGGCGACCTTCATCCAGCATGACCAGGTAGTTCTCCACCGGGATATAGTTCGCCACGGTGTTGCCGGTGCCCAGACAGTACCCGCCGCCTGGCTGGCACACGCACAGCGTCTCGCGCACGCGCTGCCGGATCGCTGCCTCGCTAGACCGGCAGAGGAAGTCCACGTCGATGCCGCCCAACAGCGCCACACGGCTGCCCAGTGTGGCCTTGAGGTCGCGCACGTCCGCGATCGTGTCCTCGTAAGAGTGTTTGCCGTCGATGCCGATATCATCGACCAGGTCGTCTATGATCTGGTCGAGCTTCCCGCAGGAGTGCAGGATGTAGGGCCGCCCGGCGTCGTGCGCCATGCGCGCCAAAGCCCGGTGACCTGGCAGGACGAACTCGCGCAGGTCCCGCGGGCTGATCAACGTGCCCGTCTTGAAGCCTAGGTCGTCGGAGCCCCACACCACCTTCACCCGCTCGTACTTCAAGATGTGCTCCAACTCGCAACAATATAGCTCCGTCAGGCGCCGGCTAATCGCCGCGACTAGGTCGCGCTGCTCGTAGAGGGCGAGGCACAGCGTCTCGTAGCCCATCAGCCAGGAGAGGTTCTCGTAGAGCGAGCCGACCAGGCCGCCGATCAGGCACATGCCTTCCGGCAGGTTTTGGTTGAACCACTCCAATCCGCGCGTGCAGACGGCCGAGGCGTCCGGCCAGGGGTAGGCGTCGAACTCCTTCCAGTTGGTGATCGGCCCAAAGTGCTCGTCCACATACGAGCGTCCGCCCGTGCGCCGCAGCCCGGCCGTGTCCGCGGCCACCAAGCTATTGTGGGGCAGGGCGGCGTCGAGCGACTCGCCGACGTTGCCCGGGCAGACGACGTAGTCGTACCCCAGGAAGCTTTGCACGGCGATCTGCTTGCGGTAGAGGAAGTGCGGGTCCGCCGGGTCGATCCCGTCCAGCAGGTTGAAGCGATGGCAGATCTCGTCCTGCACCTCGCCGTCGATGATGAGTTCGATGAAATGGACGCGCTCCGGGGTGCCCGCGCGCTGCAGGCAGCGTAGAAACCCCTGCCAGTCGGGGGTGACAGGTGACGAAAAAGCGAAGGTGGTGGGGTTGGGCATGGGGCTGGTTTCTTCGTGTTACTTCCAGCCGCGTGACGCGACGACATCCGTCACGGCGCGCAAATTGGCGATGGGTGTACCGTAGGAAGTCGCATCACCGGTGGACAGGATAAACCGGCGGAACGTTGGCATGCGGTCAAGAATGTCGGCGATATACACGCGAGTCTGCTCAACCGTCATACGCTGCAGCAGGGGCGGCTCGATCCCCCCCAGGATGATTTTCTCCGATCCCCACGCGGCGCGTGCCTCGTGCGCCCACAGGTCGCCAGTGGTCGGCGGGCACACCGAGTCGATGCCGTCCTGCTGCCCGGCCTTCAATTGCGCGTTGAACTGAGATAGCTTACCGCACATGTGCGTGATGAACAGCTTGCCGGCGGCGTGGCAGACGTGGGCGTAGTCGTCGATCAGCGGGGCACAGTAGCGGCTGTAGTAGGCCGGACTGATCAGCGTTGACGAGGTGTCTTCATAGTCGATGACCACCGGGCTCGGGCCGGCAGCTAGCAGGCGATACTGCTCCATGTTCTGGCGCTGCATGGCCTCGAAGCACGCCTCGACCTCCGCCGGATGGTCTGCCAGCAGGTAGTAGGTGCTCTCGGCGCCGCACAGGTCCTCCAGGAACGTAGTGATGGGCGTGAATGGGCCGCTGCTGGTGGCGATGCCGTCCTCACCGATGAGTTCCTGGCGCCGCTCGAACGCGGCGTAGTGCTCGGCGTAATGGGTGTGCTCCGCAACGAACTGCCAAACCTTCACGTTCTCGACGGTCCTCACCGGCCAGCGAGTGACGTGCACGGAGCCTTTGGTGTAGCCCCGTTCCATCCACAGGTTGCCCACGGGCGTCTCGATCGTCATCCGCTCGCGGTCCCCCTGGCGTTCCGTGCGGCGCACGACGCAGTCGTCCTCGAAGGTGCTCAGGGTAGGGCTATGCCGCTCGATGATATCAGCCCCGATCAGGCGGCAGGCATCGGGGACGTCGAGTTCCGGGTACCCCTGGTCCGGCAGCGAGTTGGTGAAGTAATGGTCCATCACCGGCGACCAGCACGGCCGATCGGTCTCGTCGCCGCGCAGAGACGCCATCACGCGTTCCTTGCCGGTCATAGCCGTCGCATGCCTGGGCCGCCACGCCGCCTGCATAATCTTCCCTTCCCCATGCATCCCGGCCAATCGCTTCCACTCGTCCAGCAGCGCGCTCACGTTTTGCTGCGCCTGCGGGGTGTACTCGCGAACGTTGTCCACCGGCGATAGGATGAACCCGCCGCCGGGGGCGAGCGTTTCGACGGCGCGGCGCACTTCGGTGCGCACGTCCTCGGGCGTGCCGTGCTCGACGGTCAGGTGTCCGTTCACCCCGCCCCACAGACACACCTTGCCGCCCAGCCTGGCCTTGGCAGCGGCCAGGTCCCATTGGGCTGGGTCAACGCCTATCACCGCATCCACGCCCGCTTCGGCGATCTGGTCCAGCAAGGGCATGCAGTTGGCTGTGATGATGTAGCCGAATTTCGCACCGTGGCGGTGGGCCTGATCCACCTCGGCCTGGAGGGTGGACAGGATGAACCGGCGGAAGGAGCGCGGGGTCCAGAAGTCGCAGTTCTCGTACCAGGCGCGTTTGATGTACAAATCAATGCCGGCACCCAGCACCACCTCCATGCGGGTGCGATTCCAGGCGGCGATGATCTCAAGCAGGTCGGTGATGAACTCAGGCTCGTCATGAGCGGCATAGATCATCCGCTGCAGGCCGTAGACCCAGCCAACCATGTCGGCACCCACCCCCCAACCGCCCGCGACCAGCAGGTTATGTTGACGGGCGAAGTCCAACACAGGCGCCGATTCCACTTGGAATGCCGCCACCTCTATAGGGGTGGGTGCAGATAGCAACGCCCGCAGCGCAGGCAGTTCCGCAGGGCTGTCAACGATGAACTTCCGGCTGCGCCCGACGAGGTAATCATCCAGGAACGGTACGTGGTCGCCCCAGCGCCACTCGTCGTCGGGGCAGACTTCGGCGCGCAGCGTCCCGGCAGGCGTCACATACTCCTTGAAGAGGATGCCGTCTTCCTTCCACTCGCGAATCGCCACCCCCGGCGGATAGCTGACCGGCAGGCCGTGCAAGTTATAGTAGTCGTTGCGCACGACGGGCGGCCGCGGCGGGATCTGCACGTAGGCGTCCAGACCCATGTCGAGCTGGCGTTGGACGAACTCCAGGTAGTCCCGGCAACCGGCTTTGAGGCCGTTGAAGAGCATGAAGCTGCAGGGGACGTGGTCGGGCACTTGATCGTTGAGAGCCGTAAGCAGACGTTGTCGAGAAGACATCATGGCGAGTGATTTGTTTGAATGAGTGAGCTTATTATTGCCAGAACTGCGGCAGGTACTGTCGGTAGCTGGTGAGATAGTCGTCCAGTATGGCCTGGGCCGCCTCGATGTCGGTGATGTTCGGGTCTAGCAGTAGGCACTGCAGCGCGGCCTGCCGGTCGCCCGTGGCGGCGGCGTCCACGCTGAGGCGCACCCGCGCCAGTTCGTGGCGCAACAGCTCGGCCACCGGTTCGGGGAGCGCACCCACCGGGAACCCGCGTGCGCCGAACCCGCTGATCAGGCCGGGCGTCTCGACGATAGCACCCGCCGGCAGGTTGGTTATGTAGCCATCGTTGGGCAGGTTGACCGCCAGGTGATAGTGGTTGGTGCCCCCGGCGATGTTCTCGATCATCTCGAGGGCGCCCTCGCTGTCGGACTCCTTGAGTTCCTCTACACCTAGTTTGCCCTCGCCCATCAGGGCGATCCGCCGGTGGCCCTCGCCGCGGCTTTTCTCAGCTCGATCCCAGTCGTATAGGTTCAGGTTGTACTTGTCCCACGGCCGGGTCTGCGGGTCGCTCGTCCAGGGTAGGTACTCGCACAGGTGGCTGTCCCCTGGGATGGGCATCAGTCCGAAGGCGTTGAGTAGGCGCTGTGTGAGTGGCTCGAACGTAGGGTCGGCCTGAGACCAGCGCTTGCGCACGAGCGGGTATAGGTCTTCGCCTGTGCGCGTGTCACGGATGTCCAGCATCCAAGTGAAATGGTTCACCCCAGCGGCCTTAATGTCCACGACTTTGGCAGCAGACCGCGAGATCCGGTCCAGTACGGTCCAATACTTGGGATCGGCGAAGGTGCTCACCGTCTCGTCTGCGGGCAGGGCGATGCCGAGTTCACCCGCCAGGAGTACGCCGACAATGCCGTAGCCAGCGTAGATCTGGTGGCACAGCCCGATGGTCCGGATCCGGCTGTAGCGTGTGACGGCATCGCAGATACGCACCATAGGGTTGGTGAAGTTGATGAACCAAGCATTCGGGCAGACCTGTTCCATATCGTGCGCGATCTTCAAGACTGGGCCGATGTTGCGGGCGGCATGAGCGAAGCCGCCGGGCCCACCGTTTTCGGCGTAGGGCTGGCGCACGCCGTGGCGTAATGGGATCTCGAAATCGGACCGCCACAGCCGCTCACGTGGGGGCACCTCGATGGCGGAGACGACGAATTGTGCACCCTGCAAGGCCTGCCGGTGGGATGTGTAGGCGCTGATGGTCATTTGCGAGCCCCACTCGCGGTTCAGCCGGTCCGCCAAGTGGCAAACGACCTCCAGGGTGTCGGCGTTCTGATCGACCAGCGCGAGCTGGCTGCCGGTAAGACGCCTAGAGCGCATCAAAGCCCCTAGTGTATTGAGGCCAAAGCTTGCGCTCCCGGCTCCGATCACGACAATTTTGGTTGGCAACATGTGTTAGACCCTCGCGTGCGGCTTAGGCGCACCTCCTGATGTAGGGCTTATTGATCTCCCACAGTTCATCCAGGATCTTCACGGCGGCGGTGGAACTGTTCACCACCGGGTCGATCAAGAGCGCCTGCAGCGCCAGTTCCTTTGAGGCGTACACGGCGGCCTCGACGGCCAGCCGCTGGACGTTGGCCTGCATCGCCAGCAGGTCGGCGATCCCCTTCGGTAGAGGCCCCAGCGACACGGGGTGGATGCCCGCCGCATCGGCCGTCACTGGCACTTCCACCGCCAGGTCGGGCGGCAGGTTGGGGATGGCGCCCTGGTTGTAGACCACGCCTGACTCGACGAAAGCCTTCTTGTTGTGTAGGATGCCCGTGATGACTGCCACGCCGCGCTCCCCCGACGGCCTGAAGTCTTCTGGCGGCAGGTCCCGCCGGCCGGCCAGCACCTCGTCCAGCTTCTCCCGCAGCGCCACGCGGCGGCGCTCGTCGGCCTCGAAGTCGTAGCCCTCCTCGCCGCCCTCCCAGCCGTAGGCGATGTACTCGCCCAAGTGGTCGTCGCTGCACGAGGGGTATTTGCCGAAGGCGCGGAACAGGCGTCGCGTGACCGGCATGAAGGCTGGATCATAGCTAGGCTCCTTCTCACGCAGCAGGGGGTACAGGTCCTCACCCGTCTCGCGGCGGCGGATCTGCATCAGCCATTGGAAGTGGTTCAGCCCGGCGGCCCACACGTCCACTGAGTCTTTTGGCAGGTCCATGAGCTTGGCCACATCTGTCTGAGCCATGAACACCCCGTGGCAAAGCCCGATACTACGGACTGTGCTGTACTTGCCTAACGCCAGGATGATGCGGCTCTCAGGGTTGGAGAAGTTGATGAAGTGCGCCTGCGGGCACAGTGCTTCCATATCGCGCACCACGTCGAGAATGAGCGGGATGGTACGCAGCGTGAAGGACAGCCCGCCTGGACCGCCGTTCTCGCCCAGCGTGTGGCGGATGCCGTACTTCCGGGGGATTTCGAAGTCCATCTTCCACAGTCGGTTACGCTCGATCACGATGCTGTTGACGACGAAGCCGGCCCCCGGCAGCGCCTCGCGCCGGTCCGTGGTGGCTTCAATCTTCAGGCACCCCCCGGTGCGCGCGTTTATCAGCCGCGCGATTCCGGTCATACGCTGCAGAGCCTCGGGGTTAGTGTCCACCAGGCACAGCGTGGAGCCGGCCAGTTCCGTGGTGGAGAACAGGTCTTTGAACATGCTCATGCCGAACGACACACTGCCCGCGCCGATGAAGACGATCTTGGTTATGTTCATAATAATTCTTTTGGTTAAGCGCCAGTACCAATAAAAGTAAGGTTTTGTACGAATGGTCAGTATTTCATACCAGTCAGCACGATGCCCTGCACGAAGGCGCGTTGGAAGATGAAGTACACGATTACAAGGGGGAACATCACTAGCAGTGAGCCCGCCACCACCAAGTTGGTCTGCAGCCAGCGTTGGCTGGCGAACAACGCCACACCCACCGGCAGAGTGCGGGAGTGGTCCGAATCGGTGACCAGCAGTGGCCACAGGAAGTCGTTCCAGATCCAGATGAAGTGGAAGATGGCCAGAGCCGACATGGCGGGCGAACATAACGGCAGTACCACCTGCCAGAAAATGCGCAGGTCGCCAGCACCGTCCATGCGCGCCGCGTCCCGCAGCTCGTCGGGGATGGTCTCCGTGTATTGGCGCATCAGAAAGATGCCAAACGGGCTGACAAGTGCCGGGACGATCATGGCCCACAGTGTGTCATTCAGATGCAGGATGACCGTGACGATGTAAAAGGTGGGGATGAGAGTTACCGCGAAGGGGATCATTAACGTGGCCAGGACGACCAGGAACAGAGCATTCTTGAATGGGAACGCGAACTTGGCGAAGATGTACCCAGCCAGTGCGCTGGTGTATACATTGCTGACCACCACGCACGCCGAGACGACGATCGAGTTTAGGTAGTAGGTTGGCAGCCTGGCATTCCAGGCTTGCACGATCCACTGTGTGGTCAGCTTGGTCGGGATCCAGATGATGGGGAAGTGGTTGGTCTCATCCGGCAGCATGAGCGAGGTGATCACCGCCCAGTAGAAGGGGATGACCATGATCACAGTCCCGAAAAGTAAGGCGGCGTAGAAGAAGCTGGACTTCGTGCGCGAGAGCGATCTGGATAAGGACATAACTCGGTTCCCTCCTCCTAATAACTCCAGCGGGTGCGCAAGAAGCGCAGTTGGAAAACAGTGAGAACCAGGACGATGGCGAAGAAGATAACCGCCAACGCCGAGGCGTACCCCATACGGAACTGAGCGAAGCCGGTTTGCTGAATCCACATAACCACCATGCGGCTGGAGTCTTCAGGCCCGCCCTGCGTCATGATGTACGGGATGCTGAAGATCTGCAGCGCGCCGATCGTGCCGGTGACGGTGGTGAACAGCACCGTGGGGGAGAGCAGGGGCCAGGTGATCTTCCAGAACAACTGCCAGGAGTTGGCGCCGTCGATCTTGGCGGCCTCGTAGAAGGAGTCGGGGATGCTCCCCAGACCGGCTAGGAACAGCACCATATTGTACCCGACGGACGACCACGTGGTGATCAGGATGATAGACGGGATGACTTCTCCGGCCGAGTTGAGGAACGGCTGGGCGGGGATGTGCAGCGGTACCAGAAAGCTGTTCAGGATGCCAAACTGGGACGGCTGCAGCAGGAATCTCCAGACGATGACGACACCGATCATCGGGGTAATGTAAGGCAGGAAGTACACAGTACGGAAGAACGATTGCATGTGTTTACGGTTGAAGATCATCTGTGCGATGACCAGCGAGATCGCCATACCAACTGGAACTGACACAACCGCGTAATACAACGTGTTGATCAAGGTGCTTATGAAGACCGTGTCCTGTGTGAGGGCGTAGACGAAGTTGTCCAGCCCAGTGAATGTGAGCGATTGGTTCAGCCGGTAGTCCGTCAGGCTCAGGAAGAAGGAGACGACAATCGGAACAATGGAAAAGACGAGGATGAGCCCTACGATCGGCACCAGCCAGAACACGAATGGGTTTATTCTACGGCGCTTGTGGGGAGCCTTTCCGGTAAAAGCCCCTGCCTGATACAGCGTGGTCGAGTCCATGAACTACTCCTGATAGGGGTACGCGGTGGGCCAGTTCCCTGCCCCACCGCCACTGCGTTTCCGCGGGTGAGTAGAACCTGCACGCTCCCTGCCCCGCCCGCAAGGCAATGCTCTGTTGACACGGGGTGGATTCCCCTTATGCTTGGGGGGTGACCCAGAAGTTCGTCTGAGACAGCAGCGTCTCGTATTGCTTCTTGTAGTCGGCCACCGTCTCCTGGATTGGCTTATTGTTGTAAAGGATGGCCTCCTCCATCTTCTGCCACATGTTGTCGAACGGTGCGGCCACCTCGCCGGGGAAGACCATGCCGCCAGCGAACTCCTGTGACAGGACGGCCAGCGACTGCAGCCGCTTATCGGCCTGGGTCGGCTTGGCCATCTTGTCGACGTCGTCGAAAATCTTCTTGTAATCTGGGTGTGGCACCGTGGCCAGGATCATCCCGTTGGTGTGATTATGATCCACCATCCACTGGTACTCGTGATAGTTGAACTTGAAGAACTCCCAGGCGGCCTTATCCTTCTGACCCTGGGCGAAGGTCGTCACCATCCAGCCGTGGCCGTCATAGTCGTGACGGCCGTAGGGGCCTTCGCCGGTGAAGGTGGGGTAGGTCACTGGAGCCCAGTCGATATCGGGGTAGTTGCCCTCCATTGTGGCGCCGAACCAAGTCCACACCTGCGTGTAGGCCGCCTTGCCCTTGCCGAAGCCCTCGTCGTACGCCAAGAATGCGCGGTCGTTGATCTTGTACTTGTCGTAGAAATCCACCAGCGTCTGCCAAGCCTTGATGCTTGCGGGCGAGTCGAAGAAGGCTTGTTTGTCGCTGTAGCAGTGCGCCTTCTGCTGGTAGATCATGTCGTTCCAGATGTAGCGCGCGTACTTGTTGAAGGCGAACCCAGCTTGTGTCATTTGGCCGTTATTGAACTTGGTGAGCTGCTGACAGAAGGTGGCGAACTCGCTCCAGGTCTTGGGGGTATCTGAGGGCTTCAGCCCTTTTTCCGCCAGCAAGGCCTTGTTGCAGTACAGGATGGGACCCATTACCGCGGCGTGCAACCAATAAAGCAAGCCGTCTTTTAGCGGGCGGACCTCGTAAAACTTGTGTGCCTTCACATAATCCTCGGATATTACGTCCTCCGAGATGGGTTTGATGATCCCGTCGCGCGAGTATTGGGCTTCGCGGTCGGCTTCCCAGATTATGTCCGGGCCCTGGTTAGCGGTTTTTGCCGCGCTGACCTTGGTGTCCCAGCTATCCCAGGGCAGGGGTTCATACTTGATCTTGATCGTGGGGTACTTCTGCATGAACCGATCCATTCCAGACTTAATGGATTTGATCCATGGGTCGGTGTCCGGCCCCGACGGCCCCCAAGCGAGTATCTCGACGGTGTCGGTGGGATGCCATTCCTGGTACCAGCCGTAGGCCTTCTGGCCTTCCGCGATGGTGGCGACCGTATCGCCGGTAATGAGGGCGTTAGCTGGCAACGGCGTCTGGGTGGGAGCCATGGTGACGGTGGCGACCGGTGTACCGGTGGGCGGCGGCGGGGTTGATGGAGCGCAGCCGGCGAGCGATGCAGCTGCCAGACCGCCTGCTGTCACTCCCATCAACCTCAGCATCTCACGACGAGAAATCTGATTGTGCGACATGATTTCTTCTCCTGAAGTACCGGTTTTCAACTCTTGAAACAATCATGGACGAAATTCAATTTAGGGTGGGCAGGGTTTCATATTTCATTTCCTTCTGGCAGCCTCCTTCTTAAAATGCTGGTTAAGAGTACTTATGCAACCAGTAATAATCGGACGTAATGCGTAACACCTGAACGATCGAGCCCATCACTGCAGCTCGGTAGCCCAAGTGTGAAGCACCCAAACGGGGCAGCAGCGGGATGGTCCCGCGCAGGCGCTCCAAGATCGGGTTGATCAGGAGATCTGCTGAGCGGGAAACGCCGCCACCCAGCAGGATCAGGTCGGGGTCAAATATCTGGTTGATCGCGGCGATGGTTTGGGCCAGGTAGTCGATCGTTTCGGAGAGGATCGGCTGGGCCCACGGTTCGCCGCGCCGGGCAGCCGCGAAGACGTCTTCGGCGGTGAACGCTTCGATTTCTTCCAGTGGACGTTTGCCGTTGAGGGCCTGGCGGGCGCGCGCGGCGATGCCCGTGCCCGACGCCAACTGCTCCAGCGCGCCGAAGCCGGGGTACGAACGGTCCAGGTGTGTGCGGTCGGGTAGGAGGTAGCCGATCTCGCCGGCCATGTCATGGGAACCCGGATAGACCATGCCGTTGATCACCACGCCCGCGCCGATGCCGGTGCCGATCGTGATCAACACCAGGCTCTCCGCATCCGTTTCGGACCCGAACCACAGTTCGCCGACGGCCGCCAGGTTGACGTCGTTCTCCACCAGGATCGATAGGTTGTAGCGCTCCGACAGGCGCTGCCGTAGCGGAAAGTCGGTCCAATCCAGGCTGGGGGCCAACTTTACGACACCGCTCTGCTGGTTGATGATGCCCGGCACCCCCAGCCCAATACCGCGCACGGGCAGTCCCGTGCTACGCGCGCACGCCAACAAGTCGTCGATGAAGGCGCATAACAATTGATAGCTATCTTCGCACTGCGTCCGGTGGTGGGCGATGTGGGCTTCGTGCAGGATCGTGCCGTTCAAGTCGGTGACTGCGCCGTACAGCTTGGTGCCGCCCAGGTCCAGCCCGATGACCAGATGCCCCGAGCCGTTAAATTCGACCAGCGAGCGCTTGCGCCCACCGCTCCATTCCTTGGTGCCGGTGTGGCACACCAGGTCTTCGGCGATCAGGTCATCGATGATGCGCATAACAGTTGGTAGGCTGACCTGAAGGCGGGTACCAATCTCCGAGCGAGAAATCGGTCCATTGGAGCGGATCAACTCGAGAATGGCAGATCGGTTGATCGCGCGCATTTCAGTTGCTGTGATAGTAGTTATGATGTGGGATTTCAATGGTAAATGCCTCAAGCATTATTGTAAAGTTAATTATGCACTGAAATTAACACTTACACACTGTAAGTAATGATAGCGGTTAAATAAGTATATGTCAATAGATGGAATCATGATCTCACCAGGGACGATTAGATTTGTAACCCTGTGCCTGTTTATCTTCGTACATGCTCCGGTATACCCGCTGCATCATTCGTTCAAGGCTCTCGCCTGGCGTGGACATGGCGACGCCGATGGATAAACTCTGTGGAGTTCCGCCGAGGGCGAGGTTGCGTGCGGCCAGCTCCTGCCGCAGGCGTGCCACGGTCTATACCCCCATGGCCGTGTCCGCCGGCGTGAGCAGGGCGGCGAATTCATCTCCACTCGTGCGGGCGAGGGTGCTTGCCTTATCGAGTGCGGCACGCAGCACGGTCGCCGTACGACGCAGCAACTCGTCACCAGCCGCGTGCCCCTGTGTGTCATTCGTTTGCTTCATGCCATCGATATCGATGACGAGCACGCTCGCTGGAAATCGCGTTTCGTCGCCTGACCTCGCCAGCGCTTCATCGAAGTAGGTGCGGTTATACAGGTCGGTGAGCACATCATGACTACTGAGATAGCGCAATCGCTCATCAGTACGCTTGCGTTCGGTGATGTCCACCAGGTTCCTGCGAAAATAGAAGACAGCCACCCGAGTCGTATATGGTCTGCGCGAAGTCCTGCGCCCAGATTACGGTGCCGTCTTGCTCCTTAAACTGCAGGTCGTGCAGGTGGCGGAACAAGCCGTCTAGCTGCAACAGCTCCTCACGCGTGCACGTTGAACCCACTCCTCCGACTCAGAATCCAGCGCGGAAGTTGCCTCGTCCAGCAGCAACACGGGCGCGGCCTTCAGCAATGCCGGTGCAATAGCAATTCGTTGGCTCTGCCCGCCCGATAACCGCGCGCCGCGTTCGCCCACCAGAGTGCGATATCTTTCTGGCAATGAAATGATGTAGTCGTGAATATTGACCAATCGAGCGGCGCGCTCGATTTCCGATAGGCTTGCGCCCGGCTTCCCGCAGGCGATATTATCGGCGGTACTGAATGGAAATAGATAGGTATCTTGGCCACATTGAGCACCACGGTTCCCATGGCCAAATATAGCAATACCCGATGACGCCCGGAGAGGCTCACAAGGTGGCGTATAAAAGACTATTCAATATTATTGATATATCGTAAGGATCTATATAGATTAATTCAAGTGATTGGTAGATATTTCCGACTAATTGATGAGACATTGATGTAAGTGCGCTGGTAAATCGTAGCTGGTGACTCAAGCTTACAAGAGCGATATAACGCTAGTCTGCTTTCGGAGTTATGGATTTATGTGAGCTGTGGAGATGCTGTAATTTGTACACGTGGTACGGCATGTGTACACAAAGTGGCGTACTGCACGGAGTGTGTCACATATTGTGACGCACTCCGTGTGACGAATTTGACACCCCCTAGAGCGCTAGCAGTTCTGTCTGGATTTCCTGCAGCGTTTCGGGTGTAAGGACCTGAGGAGCAAAGCGGACCAGTTGCTCCAATGTTTGCTCGCCTGCCCAGGCCGGCCGAGGCGCCGATAGCAGCTCAGCGCTGATATGTTTTGTCAAGATGGCTTTGGCCCCCTCATTGGCCATCAGGTCGCGCACGCTGCATGAGATATCCAGCCGTCCGGCCACGTGGCGTACGTGGGCGAAGGCCTGCGCTCTCGTCAGACCTGTGCTGACAAAGCTGTAGGTACCCGAGCCGACCTCCACCACGGCAGCGCCACCCCTCAACCTTGCCGAATGCACGCCTGGCGCCTTACGCACTTCCTGACCTGACTCAGTGACCTGTTTCAGGCTGCTGGCAGCGATGCGTACGGTGGCGAAGGTATTTGGCGGTATCGTCATCTGCAAGCGGAAGTCTGTGTCGGTCAATTGCCAGGCCGATGTTATCTCACCATAAGATGACTGTAGTGAGGCGCGTGCGTGTGTCAGTCCACCGCCTGGTTGTGGCTGAATGAGTACGTGTCTGTAGCCGGGTCCATCCAGCGCCGTATCGATGCCAGCCACTACACGGTACATCCAATCGCCAATGGCACCGTAGGCATAATGGTTGAATGAGTTCATCCCGGCATCCTGGAAACTGCCATCGGGCTTGATACCATCCCAGCGCTCCCAGATGGTTGTCGCACCTTTCTTTACCGGATACAGCCATGAGGGGTAGGTCTCCTGGTTCAACAGCTCGTAAGCCACGTCCGCGTGCCCGAAGCGGCTGAGGACGTGGCACAGGTACGGTGTGCCGACGAATCCTGTGGTAAGGTGAAAGCTGAACTTACGAACCTCCTCCGCCAGCCGGTCCGCTGCCAGGGTGCGCAACCTCTCTGGTAGCAGATCGAAGTGAAGCGCCAGCACATACGATGTCTGACTGTTTGAGCCTACACGCCCATTGGGCGAAACGTATTCAGCCGTGAAAGCGGCTTTAATCTTGGCCAGCAGTTCTGCGTATTCGTGTGCCTCCTCGACTTTGCCCAGCACGTGCGCTGTCTGCTGCAGGAGGCTGGTGGAATAAGCGAAGAAAGCTGTCGCGATGACCTCCCGGTCGGTGACGGGCGCGCGATTCATTTCACCCATGCCATGGTAATCCAGCCAGTCGCCGAAATGGAACCCAGTGGTCCACAAGTAACGATCGCCAGCCTCTTTGCGCATGTAGGACACCCAGGCGGTCATGCTTGCATATTGTTCCTCCAGGATGCGCCTGTCGCCATAACACAGGTAGATCGTCCACGGGCAGATGGTAGCCGCGTCGGCCCAGGCTGATGAGCCACCGGCAGAGAAGCCAGGCCGGCGGCCGGTAGACGGACGGCCCATCGGGTCGGGGATGACCATGGGAATGCCGCCATTAGGCAACTGCTCGGCGGCCAGGTCGTGCAGCCACTTGGTAAAAAACGCGGCGACGTCGCGGTTGAAGCAGGCCGTGCGGATGAATACCTGCGCGTCGCCTGTCCAGCCCAATCGCTCGTCGCGTTGCGGGCAGTCGGTGGGCACGTCTACGAAGTTGCCCTTCTGCCCCCACACAATATTGTGCTGAAGCTGATTGATTAGCGCGTTCGAGCACTCGAATGTTCCGGTAGTCGGAATGTCGGAATGCACCACGATGCCCGTCAGGCTGTCGAGGGACGGTTCGCCAGGGAAGCCCTCCACAGCTACATAGCGGAAGCCCATGAAAGTGAAGCGTGGCTCGTAGGTCTCCACACCGCCGGCAACGCCCTTTAGTGTGTATTGCACCAACTCCTTGGCGTTGCGCAGATTCGTGGTATAGAGATTGCCCTGTTGGTCCAGCACTTCGGCATGCCGCAGGGTGACGGTTGTTCCCGCTGGCCCCTGCACCACCAGGCGTACCCAACCAACCATGTTCTGACCCATGTCGAAGATAATCTCTCCCGCGGGCGAGTGGATGATTTTCACAGGTTTTAACTGTTCGTGCGTGCGGACGAGTGGGCCGGTTTGCGCCTTGAGCATTTCCTTGCCATGATCGAGCCGGCGCACAGCTTTCCAGGTGTTGTCGTCATAACCGGTGGAGTTCCATCCAGGCTGTTCCAGACGGGCGTCATAGGTCTCGCCGTTATAGATGTCGTCCGTGCGAATGGGGCTGCTGGAGGCACGCCATTTGTCATCTGTGGTGATTACCTCGGTCTGGCCATCCGTATAGGTGACGTGCATTTGCGCCAGCAGCGCCAGCCGGTCGCCATAGGTGTTGCGGTGACCGTCGAAGCCAATGTTGCCGCGGTACCATCCATCTCCCAGCAGGGCGCCCAGGGTGTTCTCGCCGTCGTGCAGCAAGCTCGTCACGTCGAACGTTTGATACTGCAAAATGTGGTCGAAACTGGTCCAGCCAGGTGTGAGCACTGCATTGCCCAACCGCTGGCCATTCAGGTACAGCTCGTACAGGCCGAGGCTGGTGGCATACAGGCGCGCATCCTTCACCGCACCTTCCAGTTTGAGCGAGCGGCGCAGCAGAGGAGCCGGTTGGGACTTCGAAGTGTCCTCATCCCAGTCGGGTGTGATCCATTCAGCCTGCCAGTCGCCTGGCTCAAGCAGACCCATCTCCCAAAAAGCAGGCGTGCTCCAGCCAGATGGTTGATCACTGGCATCCCAGATGCGTACCTGCCAGTGAATGCGCTGGCCGGAGCGTAGCTCGGGACCGGTATAGGTGACATGCACTGACTGGTCGGAGGCGACCTTTCCGCTATCCCAGAGTACAGGATCACTACCCAGTGCCTCCGCCGATTCAGCGGCGCGCACCTGATAAGCGGTTTGCCTCTCGTCGCGGCCGCTTGCCGGGAGTTTCCAACTGAGACGCGGATTTCGAACGCCCAAGCCCAAAGGGTTGGTGAAGTACTCGCAGGTGAGTTGAATTGGGGAATAGATGCTAGTCATTGAGCCTCCATTAACTAACAGAAATGAGCGAGATGACCTCATTGTAGTATCGACTGTTAGTCGCTCATAACGTACAGCTATGGTAAAGTGCTGCATACCGGGCTTCTGAATGTTATGAAATGGTGAGGTAGTCAGCCATCATGTGCGCACACTACAGCACAATACGGTGTTGCACATCATTCGAAGGAGAGCCGGACGCTACCACCGTCACCTGATGCCGGTATGATTGGCTTTGGAGGTCATCATGAATCGACGTGAACGCTTCGAGACAGCGTTGAAGGTCCAGCAGCCCGACCGAGTGCCGTTATTTGACTTCCTTTTCCAGCGCCCCCTGTACCAGGCTCTGATCGGCCGCACACCAGTCGACTACAACGGGCGCGACGCCGTCGAATGTGCGCTGGCGCTGGACCACGACGGCGTATGGCTGCCGTTCGGTGGGTTCAGCGGATATCAGCCGGTCTACCTGTCCACCGACGTTTACCGTGACGAATGGGGCACTACCTATCAGAAAACCGCGTCGTCCTGGCCGATTGACGCGCCCATCGACTACCCGATCAAGACCCGCTCAGATCTGCGCCATTATCGCCCACCCGACCCCACGCTGCCCGGGCGCACGGCTGAGATCATTGCCGCGCGCGACATGCCCAACGATCATCTCGCCCTGCAGGGTGGTATCCAGGGCCCTCTGACCACTGCCTGGTTGTTAATGGGTTACGAGGCGATCTCATATGCCATCTACGACGACCCGGAGATGCTCACTGAGGTATTCCGCATCAGTAATGAGTTTTTCAAAGAAGCAGCGCGCCGGTCGGTGGAGGCGGGTTGCATGGGCATCTGGGTGAGCGATGATTATGGTGATAGCACGCGTGGCTTCCTTAAGCACAAAGACTTTTCCCGCTACGTCCTGCCGTTCCTGGCTGAGATCGTGGAGTATGTGGACTCACTCGGTGTGCCAGCGATGCTGCACTCATGCGGGCACATCACCGATTACCTGGACGATCTGGCTCAGACGAAGATCGCCTCGGTACACCCGATGCAGCGCACGGCGGGCATGGATCTACGCACCATGAAGGAACGCTATGGCAAACGCTGGTGCCTGATCGGCAACATCGATTCGTCGCGTACGCTTCCTTATGGCTCGCCGGAGGATGTCTCGACTGAGGTTCGCGAAGCCATCGACATCGCCGCACCCGGTGGGGGTTACGTGCTGGCATCGGACCATTCCCTGCACGATGGCATTTCAGTGGAGAACATCCAGGCGATGTTCTCCACTGGTGCGGAATATGGCGGATCATTCTACCGGTCAAACGCACAGGCTGGCCGGTAGCAGGGGACCGCTTCGGAAGCTCAGGCTCCCTTATGTTGGGGGCGGGCAGGCTTACCAGTCCGCTGTGACTCGTAAATGGCATCCATGAGCTGGCTCTGTATGATGCCGTTTGTCGCGCTGGTACGCGGTTCAGCGCGGCCCAGAACCGAGTCGATGAAGTTGAAATCGGGTGATGGGAAACCCATTTCTGGAGTGATGGGCGGATACTTAACCGGCTGATCACCTTTCCACACGCGGATCCAGCTCGCACCCCAACCATCGACCTCCACGCGCCCGCCATCGAAGATAAACGCCATGAAGGATCCGCCACCGGGGCAATTGCCCCCCACTGTGATGTTCGCCAGTACACCGTTGGTGAACTGAATGCTGCTCACCGAGTTGATGTCCACCTTGGAACCATGATTGTCGACATAGGCGAACACTTCCTCGACGTCTGATTCGACAGACCAGCACAGGCTATTGAACAGATGAGCCCCGGAGTCGTATGCCTGCCCACCGCCTGAGAACGCCGGGTCCTGACGCCACTGGCCGGCTGTACCACGCAGCCAGTTTTGTGAGATGTAGCCCGTGACCAGCTCCAACCGGCCCAGCGCCCCGCTACGGATGAGCTGGCGAATATAGAAAAATTCCGCTGAACAGGGGGTGTTATAGCCGATCACGAAGATCTTGCCACTCTGCTTCACGGCATCCGCCAGCGCATAAGCCTGATCGAGGCTGGTGACCATGGGTTTTTCCATGAAAACATGGCAGCCTGCCTTGAGCGCCTGCACGCCCTGAGCATAGTGTTGCGTGTGTGGCGTGCTGATCAGGACAGCATCGGGCTTGAGCGTGCTGTACATCTGCGCCGCGTCAGTGAAGGGTTGTGGATGTTGCGCCGTGCCTGCCAGATGCTTCTGAGCGAAGCTCTGTACCAATCCTTCAGACACATCGCATAGACCCACGATGTCAACGTCGGGATGATTCCTGAGGCGCTGTGCATGCGCCCCCATCATGCCGCCGCAACCTATGAACGCAATCCTGACCTTTGATGCTGTCGTCATATTACCATTTCCTCCCTCGTAGCTTTAAACAGGTATGCGCAGTGTATCGCATTCCCGTGTAAATCACACAGGGCATGGCTGGGCTTGCTATGGCTCCAGGCACTGCATCAGGCTTCCACTGCCACACGCCTCGCCTCTCTACCTGGATCGTCCTGCACTGTACACGGCACATCAAAGATCATCGTCTCCCCCTTCTCGGAGGAAAAGGTTGGCCAGTGGGGCAGGCCGGCGTGGTTCGGGTCACCGGTACGGGCAAAGCTGATCCAGGCCTGGCTGACCTGAGCGGCCAGAATGCCGGCTTCAGGATCACCCCCCGTGTAATTTGTGCAGCGGTCTACATTGTCGAACACGAATGGAATCTCGCAGCTATGGAATGCACCGGGGCGGCCGTCCAGTACGGGAGTATGCCAGGTGAATAGGTATTGGTAGGCTGGTGCGGCCCCCAGTGCCGCCTTGCGTTGGGCCTGCGTCACGGCAGCCTGCCGGACGGATAGTGTCGAAATGAGTGACAACAGGTCAAACGGTTTGGCTGCAGGATACTGGCGCCGGAAGGCATCGAGGATGGCACCTGCGCGTGTGCCGTATAGCGCACTGACTTTCCGTGCCAGGTCGTCGCCGGTAAGCGCATAGGCGTTGGGGTTGTCGACGCCAGAGACAAACTCGTTCTCGTTTGTGCCAACCAACATTGGCACTTCTGCCGAGATGAAGGGAGCGGTGGGATCGAACGGATGCTGCGGGATGTCCCGGCCATCCACGACCGGCGCCCATCCCAGGTGGTGGGCGATCCGGCCAAAATCGGTGATCCCCTGCTGCCAAGGTGGCCTGGTTTTTCTCAGCGCTTCCTGGGCTGCCAGCAGCAGGCGTTCGACCGGAATGGCATGGATCTGATCAAGGTGGGATGCCGCTAAGCCGAGTTCATCCAGGACGGCACGGGCTAACCGCCCCGTGTCATCATGTGACGCCATCTGCAGCAAGGAACCGCTCTGTACGGCCGCACGATGAAATAACCCCTTCGCGGCGGGCATGACCATTAACGTGCCGACCTTGCCACCGCCACCGGATTGACCGAAAATCATCACCTGGTTGGGATCACCGCCGAAAGCGGCAATGTTGTCGCGTATCCACTCCAGAGCGGCGACCAGGTCGAGCATACCGACGTTGCCAGAGCGAGCGTACCGTTCTCCGCCCATTTCTGCCAGGTTGAGGAAGCCCAGCACGTTCAGACGGTGATTCAGGGTAACCACCACAACGTCGCCATTGCGCGTCAGGTTCTCCCCATCGTAGGAGATGAGGTCGTGTCCGGAGCCGCCAAAAAACCCACCACCGTGAAGCCAGACCATTACAGGGCGATGGGAGGTCCCGTTGATCTCGGGTGTCCATACATTTGCACGCAGGCAATCTTCGCCGGCTGGTTGCCCATAGGCACGCCCCAAAAGGAAGGCGTCTTCGTCATCCGCTTGCGTGTTATCGCCACCCGTAATCATGTGGAAGCCTTGCGGGCAGACGTGTCCGTAGTGCAGGCAACTGCGCACACCAGCCCACGGAACAGGTTTGGCAGGGGGCATAAAACGTGCCGCACCACCTGTCGGGGCACCATAGGGGATGCCCTTGAATGTGAAAATGCCGTCGCGGATATAACCACGCACCTTGCCAGCTGTCGTCTCTACGATGGCTTGTGAAGCCGATGCAATGACCGTGTGTTTAGGTCCCAAGGGTACGGATCTCACAAGGTTCGCCTGTCCGGGTGTTGGACTCTGTTCCGAAAGGGTGTTGCGATCAATAGCCTGTGTGGTTCGGATATCTGCCATGTTCATCCTCCTGCCCTCCAGTTATAGTCCCAAGCGGGTGCAACAAGCCTGCCAGGCTCTGACCTGGGACATTGTCCAAAAGCCCGTGAATGCTATTTGCTTAATAACCTATCCCAATAGGCGTCCAGATGTCTGACTTCTGCGAAAAGTCAGACATCTACTGGGATAGGCTCTTAACAGAAATTATCCCAGGCAATCAGTACAGGTGTATTACAAAGTGATGATGGTTGCTCATTCATGCACTTGATTTGCTCAACATCATTTGCACATAAAGCGCGCAGGCATTTGGGTGCAGCCAATCCGATGAGGGAGCAAGTCACATTGAAGATACAGGTCCGCCTATCAGGCCTTGATATGATGGAGGATGGTCAGTGGCCGACTGCGCTAGAAGTTGATCAGCCTTGTTTTGACAACCCCTGAATCTGTTCTTCGTGCCGGTATTCGTATCTGACCTCATGCCGTCGTTACCAACTATATCTACCGCAGCGACGACTTCTGGCTGCAGCTTATCCAGGTGGGCTCATCTGTCCTGGATCGGAAGTACGGCTACGACGCCGTGGAGAACGTCATCCGCATACGCCGACATCACCGCCCACAGGGTGCCGTTGGACTACCGGATCAGCGATGGGAACCAGCAGTACCAGCGGCTGCGCTTAACGAGCACCGGTTGCGAGGTCTCCACGGAGAGCTCCCGCAACGACACCACCGAGTGCGTATGCCAATCCTCCGCATTTACTTCGATTGCTGTGGTGCCCCCACCAGCACATGAACTGATCCACTGTCCGCACGTTAATCTCCAGTACTGCGGTGTAGATATCCATAGCCACGATGCCCTGGATATAGCCATCGTCATGCCGCAAAGCATCTTTGATCCGCTTGATAACGATCCGAACTATATCCTCAAGCGTCGTTCGTAATTGCTCAGCCCTGGCGTGGTGTTCATCAAAATGGCCGGGGCCATACCCCCATAAGTCCAGCATCCAGTTGTGACCTTGGTAAGCCAACAGAATCCCCAGTAGAGGCCATGGTCGAAGCCTGGGAGGTGCCTGATGAACTGGTTGGAATAGGACGCCTCTAAAACCTGAAACTAGCGAGTAATAGCCGCACCGAGATCGAAGAAAGTAAGGATATCCAGGTTGTCCACCAGCCTGACATTCATGTCGATGTCGCGCCATGCCACTAAATCTAGGCCAAAGGAGCCACCGATATATGTAGTGCCTGTCCGTCGAATGATAACCAGCAGGTTCTCGTGAAGGAGGGCTTGAGCTTCCGCGTGGAGTTCATCAGCCCGTGTCAAGAGTTATTCATCTGTTGTAGTCGTTGTTGTCATTGAAGGTATTATCGAGTGACCGCAGCGCCTCGCCCCCAGGTCGTTTTGCACCTGGCACGGCACGTCAAAGATCATCGCTTCGCCCTGTGACGACGTGAAGGCCGGCTAGTGCGGCAGGCCTGGGTGGTCTGGGTTACCGCAGCGGGTGAAGCTGGCGATAATCCTGCACGGGCAACCGGCGTGCCATGAGCTGGTCCTGTGATGTGGACATGGCGAGTAGCTATACGGGCGTCGTTACTTGAACCTGGACTGTGAGGGCATGATGGCCAAGACATACGAAGCGATCACCGAGCATTTACAGCAATTCATCCTGGCGCAGCACGTTTTCTTCGTCGCCACAGCGCCGCTGGACGGCAATGGGCATGTCAACGTATCGCCGAAGGGTCTGGACACCTTCCGCGTGCTGTCGCCCAACCGCGTGGCTTACCTGGACATGACCGGTAGCGGTAACGAAACGTCGGCGCACCTTTTGGAGAACGGGCGCATCACGTTTATGTTCTGCGCCTTCGACGGAGCGCCCAGCGTGCTGAGGCTGTACGGACAGGGTTGGACCGTCGTGCCGGGGCAGCCGGAATGGGGGGAGCTGACCACTCACTTTATACTGTACCCCGGCGTGCGTGAGATCATCGTCGCCGATATCACGCGCGTGCAGACTGCGTGCGGCAATGGCGTGCCGTTATATGACTATGTGGGCGAGCGTGACCAGATGCTGCGTTGGGCCGAGGCGGAGGGTGTGGATAAACTGTCCGATTATCAGCGCGAGTGGAACTGGCGCAGCATCGACGGGCTGCCGACCGCGTTAGCTTCTTGAGGCTTCGGAGAAAATGATATGGCTGAACATTCGATCGTGCATGTCGAGATCGCGGCGCGAGATCCTCAGGCGGTGGGGCACTTCTACCACGACCTGTTCGGCTGGTCGATACACCCGATCCCCGGCATGAGCTATACACGCTTTCAGACGGCCAGCGGCCAAACGGGCGGTTTCGTCGAGCCGGGTGGAACATTGCAACATCAGGTGGGTGAAGTCCTGGTGTACGTCGAAAGTGATGACATCGACGGCGACCTGGCAAAGGCTGTACAACTGGGTGGGAAGATCCTTGTCCCGAAGACGGAAATCCCCCGCACGGGGTGGTATGGCATTTTTCAGGACCCGGCGGGCAACCGGCTCGGGCTGTTCCGGCGAACAGGATATATCACACAAGATTCCGCGTCACTGTGAGAAATGTGAGATTAAAGATTGGAGATTGGAACTTAACCACGGATTACATCGATACAAGGCACCTGTAGAGAGTTAGCGTGTAATCCGTGAAGTCCGTGGTGAATACCCGATGGCTCATTTCGGCTGACGAACCGCCAATCTCCAATCCTAAATCTCCAGTCTCAGACCTTCGCCAGGAAGCCCTTAACTACTTCCATATAGCGCGCGAATTGCTCGCGGCGGATGTTGTGGCCGGCGTCGTTGATGTGGGTTACCTGCACCTGCGGCAGGAACGCCTGCAAAGCCTGCGCCGCCTCGGGCGTGACGATCGAGCCCCGCGTGGGGTCAGCCGTGATCAAAAGGGTGGGGCAGGTGATACGCCTGACCAACTCCGGCTGGTTCTGCGCCGGCGACCCCGCACGGTTGAGCACGCGGAAGCTGAGGCGCAACTTCGAATCAGCCCAAGGGCCGAGTTCGGCCTCGGACCAGACGGGTGAATCCGTGTGAGCCTGGGCGATCAGCTCTTCGCGTGTCATGCGCTTTAGCTTGATGATCCACGATCCAAAATTAGCCGGGCGTCGCGAAGTGGCTGCGTCTGGTGGCGGAGGCATCCACCATGCGGGAGGGTCTTCCAGGAGGATCGCGCGCGGTAGGTCGGGATAGACCCCTGCCAACATGATGGCTGTGGCGGCACCCATGGAATGCCCCAGGACAGCAGGGCGCTGGAGCCCTAATCCCTTGATCACACCGGCCAGGTCACCCGCGTGATCAGCAGAGCTGTAGCCTTCCTCGGGATCGTCGGACTTGCCGTGACCGCGCGCGTCCACCATCACCACGTCGTAGTCGCTTTCCAATAACTGTGCCACCGGCGTCCAGCACAGTCCATCGTCAGAAAAACCATGTGCCAACACGACCGGCGGTTTTTGGCCGCCTGTGCGAGTGTAATGCATGCGCAAACCATTCACGTCCACGTTACCTGATTGCCAGTTGCTCATAGCTATTTCCTTTGTGTCTCAGCCTTTCACTTCAGCCGCGTTGTTCACTGCCCAACCCCCGATGAAGCCCAGGTAAGCTGGCAGCAGTGGTAACACGCAGGGGGAGGCGAAGGAGAGAAATCCAGCCAGCGTGGCTACGATGATGCTGGGCGCATTGCCGTTGCCAGAGCCGAGGACCATCTCGTCCACATTCACGTTGAGCTGCGACATCGCTGCACTCAGCGCGACCAGACGGCCAGATACCTGTACCAGGCCGATGGCGATTAAGAGTAGCCCACTGATGATTTCAATGAGATGCATATGCCGCTTAAGCCCTGCGATGGCCGGTGTCAGCCGGTCGGCCAGCAGGGCCACCAGCAGGAATGGCACACCAAGCCCAAGTGTATAGGCGGCCAGCAGGATTAAACGCAGCCCGATGGTATCCGCGGCGACGCTGAGTGTGAGGATCGCCCCCAGGAATGGACCGATGCAGGGTGTCCACCCGGCAGCGAATGACAGGCCAGTCAGATAGCTTTGCACGCTGCTGACACCCTTTGATGTGCCCCCCATACGATGGCGCGTGTCGCTATACAGGATCGGTATGTTCACGATGTGAAGTGTGAATAAACCGAACAGGATTAATGCCAGACCCCCGATCACACGCACAGCATCCTTGGCGGCATAAAAGTAGTCGCCCAGCACCGTTCCCAGGAAGCCAAACAGCCCCATAATGAAGGTGCCGAATCCTGCGACGAAGATCACCCCTTGCATGAATGTGACCCAGCGCCTGTGAGGTGTGAGGATGGAGTGACTGGCGGGGGTAATCGTAGCCTGTTGTGCCATGATGTTAGTTTTGCGTGGGTGCTGCCTGCGCGGCGGATTGCTGAGCAGTCGTGCCGGTATCAGGACGAGTGCCCGAAGACTGTGCGTTAGTGGGGTGGGTGGCTTGTTGCTCCAGCTGGAGTTGTTCGGCGATCTGTTCCAGCCTCTCCTCATCGCGTCGCAGGTTGTGTCGGCGTACCAGGAGTGACAATAAATACAAGCCAATCCCGCCCAGGAAGACGATGTAACCGGCAATGAGATAGATCGAGTTTTTCTCAGAAAACATGACTCTCCGCTCAATACGACAGCTCGGCGCGACGCGCAGCCAGTGCGTCTGCACGCTCCTGGAGACCGATTCGCGTGCGCAGCATATACACATACAGCATCGTGAAAGTGATGCAACAAAAGCCCAGGATCATGCCCATATCCGGCGTGATGCCGAAGCCGCCCTGCTGCGTGGCGTTGACGCTGGGACCGAACACAGCCGGGTGGATACTGTCCAGCACCCGGCTGACCAAAAAGTTAAGTGGGATGGTCAGTGAGCCGATAATCCCGTACACAGCGGAGAAGCGGGCACGCCGGTGCGGGTCATCGATTCCGGTACGCAGCATCAGGTAGGCGATGTACATTAGAAACTGCAGTGCACTCAGCGTCAGTTTGAAATCCCAGGTCCACCAGGTGTTCCACACCGGTCGCGCCCACAACATGCCGGTGAACAGTACCATGGTGATAAACAGAACGCCGATTTCAGCCGACGATGCCGCGATGCGATCAAATCGAAGGTCACGACGTTTCAGATACAATGCGCCGGCTATGGCCGTTACGATCCATGCTCCGAAACCATTCCACGCTGATGAGACGTGGAAATAGAAGATGCGCTGCACCTGTCCGCCCGCTGCATCCTGTGCGCGCGGTGCGACTAAAAACACCAGGGCTAATGCAATGATAAACATCCCGGCAGCCACGATGCCGATGGTGCGTGTGATCTGTATTGCGCGGGAGGTCGTGCTGTGAAATTGCCCCATCGTTGCGGTTGCAGACTGAGCGGTCTCTGATCGATGTAAATTCAAATCCATCTCACCCCATCCACCAAACTGACCTACAGAAGGTTGAGCCTCGAATTAAATCGGCTCGATTATACTCTGGCCGAGAGTCCATTTTCAGTTAATACAAGTAAGCATGGTAAGCAAGGCAACACCACCCGCCCTTGATCTACGACCACGTACAGTGGGCGAATTGATCAGCCTGACGTTCCAGCTCTATCGGCGATATTTCCTGGTATTAATCGGCATCACGCTGCTGGTTATGGGTCCGATCGTAGTCCTAAACATCCTGGGAAACGCAGGCTCGTTCGTAATCTATCTTGACGCACTGCACAATGCGGCAAACGAAGCGGATGTCAACTCCGCGCCAGCGTCGGTGCTTCTTTCACTGGTTTCATTCTGCGCCGGCGGATTGGCGTTATTGATCGGTATCCTGGTGTCCTGGATGGATGGGGCACTCATCCATACTGTGGTCGAAACCATACTGGGACGATCGCCGACCTGGCGCCAGGCGTATCAGGTAGCTCGACCTCGCTGGGGGGCGTTATGGTTGGGCAATGCCATCCGCACGGTCGTTCTGATGGTGTTAATCGTGCCGCTCGTCTTCGCGGTATACGCCGCACTGTACGTCGGTCTCATCGGCACCACAACGCTGTCAACACCATCGACTGGCGGTTCCGGCTCCGGTCTATTGCAGGTGGGGTTGCTCGCCTTTTGTCTGCCACTTAGCCTGGCATGGGGTGCTGTCGGCATTTATGTGGCTGTCAGTTGGAGCATGATCGAGCCAGCCATCGTAAGCGAGAATCTGTCGGGTGGAGTATCACTGGGGCGCAGTAGCGAACTGGTCAGCGGATTTCGCCTGCGACTCACCGGCCGCCTGTTTCTTTTCGAGGTAATGCGTTTCGTTATTGTGATTCTGCCTCTCATGGTAGTACAACTCTTTGTCTTCAATAGTTTGGAGGCATCCGCTGCGACGATAAACGCCCTGTCATCACTTGGTCTACTTGCTATGATTCTGGGTACCGTCGTCGGCTCGGTGGCCCAGGTCCTGGTCGCCCCCTTGTATATGATCTATATCACACTGAACTACCTGGACCTGCGGGTGCGCAAAGAGAACCTGGACCTACAGATGAAGGCGATGCAGGCATCAGCCAGTCCGATATCGCTGGTGGCACCGGCACCAGCGACGGGTATACAGATAGCACCCATACAGTCAGGGGCCACTCTCAACGACCAGACAACACAGGTGGCGATGCCTTCGCCCAATACACCCACACCGCCGCCAGTCCAAACACCCACATCCCCTCCATCTGCATCACCCAGCGAAGGACAAGCAGCCGCTCCTCCTGTCGTCACAGGTGAGCCCACTGGAGACCTGAGCACGCTCACCCCGGCCCAGCGTGCATCGGTGCTCTTCCGGCGCCTGCGCACCGAAGGCCCCAGTGCTGAGTTATTGAATGAACTGGGATTGGCCTATCAACAGATCGGCGACACGTATGGTGCACTGGATGCCCTGACTCGAGCCCGCACGCTAGCCCCAAACGATGCGGTCATCTCTTATAACCTGGCGATTGTGCAACGCACCCGCCGCGACTATGGCGCGGCGCGCCACGCCATGGCTGATTATCTGCGCCTCGAAAAGGACCCCGATGAACGTGAGCGGGTACTACATAATCCGGCGTTCAAAGATATCCTGCCATTGCCATAACTCAACGCGGCCAATTTAAAGACGCAGCAGTACTGCCAGCCTTATTCATAGGCGAAACCGGCTAACCTGGCGCGTACGGTTGGTCGGAAAGAAATCCTGGCTTGGTGTGTAGGCGCGAGCGGCTTGTTTTCCTGCCCATGAGTCGCTTACGATTGAACGCAGGACGTTGGGCATTTATCCTGAGCATGTCGAAGGGTCATCCTGAGCTTGTCGAAGGACGACAGGCTCACCATGATCATCCTGAGTTTACCGAAGGGTCATCCTGAGCTTGTCGAAGGGTCATCCTGAGCTTGTCGAAGGGTCATCCTGAGCTTGTCGAAGGGTCATCCTGAGCTTGTCGAAGGACGACCGGCTCACCATGACTGCTGGGAACCTTGTTGTGAAATGCAAGCCGCCCCTAGGCTGGTAGATGCAGGAAGTTCGACATGGCCAGGTTAAAGCTATCGGGATTCTCGAGTGGGCTTAAGTGCGCAGCACGCGGGATAATAATCAGAGGTGCCTTGTTGGGCACCCGCTCCAGCATGTATTGCGCATCCTGCAGGGTAGTCAGTTTGTCATCCGCTCCAACCACCACCAGCACGGGCACCTTGATGGTGCTGAGAGTATCAGTCGAGTCAGGTCGTTCCGCCAGGGCGTGAAGTGTGTTGACCAGGCCCTTAGGTGTGGTATTTTCGATCATCGTCCGCACTTCCATACCGATGATGCCCGTGCGATTCCGCTCGGTCAATAGATTGTCGAGCATTCCGCTGGAAATGGCCTGTGGCCCGGAAGCGTTCACTTGTGAAGCCTGTACCAAACGACGCGCCCGGGCTTCGGGCGTGTCCGCCGTGGCTTTTGTATCAGCCAGGATCAGGCGTCCGATGCGCTCTGGAATCTTGCGCCACAGGGCGAAGGCGATATAGCCGCCCATCGATAGCCCACACACCGTGATCCGATGCTGGCGTGGGTGTATCTGGTCCAGCAGTGCGATGACGTCGTCGGCGAGCAGGTCGATGGTGACCTGATCCGCTGAAAGGGGCTGGCCTGTCTCGACGGTGCCGCCATGTCCACGCAGATCGGGTGCCAGGCAGCGGTACTCCGAGCTGAAGAGTTGCAGTTGCTCGCGCCACATGCTGTGATCGAATGGGAAGCCGTGCAGAAAAAGAATCGTCTGATCGTCGGGCGCGCTGCGATCCTCAACGAACATGCTCAGGTCATTGACTGGTACAAACACCCTGATTCCTCCTTATCACTTTTTCTCAAGCCTGTGCGCGCAATCCAGAGGACGATCGCATGATCGATCCACCAGATCTTTATACGGGTGTTGCTTCAATGTGGATCACGGATACTCAACTTTCTCGGCCCAGCAAGCCCCAGGCCAACTCACGTAGCAGGGCGCCAGAGGGGTTATCCACCTGTGCCGAGTCAAGCGACTTCATCGCACGTGTACAGGTGTCCAGCGCAACCTGTTCCGTATACTCTCGCGCTCCGCTTGCCACGATCAAATGTAGCACCTCTGCCAGGACAGTGTCCGGTAAGGCATTGTCGACTGAGGCAGAACCGGCATTTGAACTACCGCCAAAGTATAGTTCTCGCACATGTGCGTCCTGCGCAGCCGCGTAGAGTACCGGCAGGGTCCGTTTACGATGGCTTAGGTCGCTGTGCAGTTTCCCGGTTACAGCGGGATCGCCCCATATGCCCAGGATATCATCCTGCAGTTGAAATGCGATACCCAGCCATGCACCGAAGGCAGCCAGGGCACGGATCCGTTCATCCGACGCTCCACCGAGAAGCGCGCCGATGGCGCAGGCAGCCTGGGTGAGTGCACCCGTCTTTCCCTGGATCATCGCCATGTATTCGTCCACGCTGACGTCGGATCGCGCTTCGAAGCTCAGATCCATGTGTTGCCCCACCGTTAACGCAACCGCTGCATCATCGAAGACACGCAGCGCATGCACGGCGCGAACCGGGTCTGCACCACGTTCCACCAGGGCTTCGATGCAGGAGTGTGCCAGCGCAAACATGGCATCGCCGGTATTTATCGCCTGAGCGTTACCCCATAATGTCCATAGGGTGGGGCGACCGCGCCGAATCCGGTCGCGGTCCTCGATGTCGTCATGGACGAGTGAAAAGTTGTGCATGAGCTCAATGGCTGCCGCTGCAGGTAAGGCTACGTCAGCGGATCCGCCGCAAGCTTCGCAGGCCAGCAAGGTTAGCATCGGCCGAATGCGTTTTCCGCCATACACCGATACCGGGATTCCATTTGCCTCTGCAAATCCCAGGTGATAGTTCAACATCGTATCAAACAAGGGAGGGTGCGATGTGGTAATGGGTAGGGCGGGGCTGTCGGATACCCGGTTAACAGCCCGGCGCATCTCCTCCTCGATCTGTGGCAGGTGAACAGTAAAATAGTCATTGAGCGTGAAGACCACATCCATAAACTTATGACCCCATGTCGTGACGGTGATATTGGTATAAGGATACAGCGACGCACAACCAACATAGCCCGAGCAGATATCCTGCGGCGACATCGCTCGGCCAATGCACGCCCAGGTATATTCGCCCAAATCCTACACCCAGGATGAGCAGGATGGTGAACGCCAGTACGGGCCAGCGCAGAACGGGAGCGCGCCAGGCAATTAGGGCCAGTGAGCCGTAGGTGACGAAGATGGCTCCTGCATGGCCACTGGGGAAAGAGAACCGTTGAAATTCGGTCTGAATTTCCGGTAACAGGTTCGGAATGCTATCCACTTTGGGCGGCAGACGACCAATCAGTATGCGAAGAGTGAGATTACAAACCAGCATGCCTGTGAAGGCGACGACTGGCCAGGAGGCACGGATGAGTATGCTCCTGTTTATCGGGTTGCATATACCTCGATGCGCCTGCCTCTTGGGAAGCTGCCTCAGGAGGATAACCAACTCTACGCCGCTGAGAACAATGGCTATAACCAGCGCGGGCGTAGCCGATCCCAGGAAGGTTAGAACCTGGAATATCGCAGTGAGGGTGACATGACGCATACCCATTGCCCACATCAACAAAGCTGTATCGCCGGGTATAGGTGATCTCGACACAACGGCTGCTGTAAGCCCGGCCAGTAGTGCGAGGCAAATGAACGCTATGGTGAACTGCAGGCGCACTTTGGGCGGCTTTGTAACACTCACCAATCTCATAAATGGTTATGCTACACTGAGAACGCAAGAATAGATATGGTCATAACGTATAGCATTACGTCACCGGACTTGGTACCACAGCGGGTACACGAAGAGCCCAACCTGTACGCAGCTTCGGCCAGGTTACCACAGGGAGCCTATACCACCTTCCGAACCTACCATGGTAATCGCCTGTTACGTCTGGAACAGCACTTGAAGCGGCTGGTCGAGACAGCGGAACTCATGGGTATGCCGGGTCGCATTGACCATGAAGCTGCACGGCAGGCGTTGGCTGAGGTGATGCTTCAGACTGGTTACGCTGAGTCGCGCTTCCGTCTTACCTTCTCACCGCCGCACTTGTACGCATCGATCGAGCCCTTCACACCCTATCCTCCGGAAATGGTCGAACAAGGAGTGTGGTGTGTAACGGTAACCTCCCGGCGAGACAATCCCCACGCCAAGAGCACGGCCTTTATAGTCTCAGCCGGCGACACCTATAAAGCATTGCCGCCCGGCGCGCACGAAGGGCTGATGGTTGCATCCGATGGATCCATCCTCGAAGGCTTAAGCAGCAACTTCTTTGCCGTTTATAACGGTGTTGTACACACTGAGCAGGAGCGAGCCCTTATTGGGGTGACACAGACACTTGTTCTGGAGGTGTCACACAGAACCCTGCCTGAACTGTCGTATTCGACTGCCGCCATTGGTATTAATGACCTGCCTCATATTCAGGAGTGCTTTATAACCAGTGTCTCACGCGAAGTGATGCCGGTGATAAAGGTTGATAACTGCGAGATTGGCGACGGCCATCCCGGTCCACTCACACGTCGCCTCATCGCGGCTTTGCACGATTTGATTGAGACAGAAGCTCGCAGTGTGTTCGAACCGCTGGCCTGATCCGCAACCTATAACTGCATTCCGAGCTCACTCGCCACCATCCGGATGTGGCTGGCTGCGAGGTCGTAATCCTGTGCGGTCGGCAGGTGCTCCAGCATGAGCGGAGTGTCGGGGTCGAGTTTATTCAGCTCCTGCAGGAAGACACGATAGTCCAGTCCGCCGAGGCCAACGCGTACCTCGTTCAGGTGAGTAGTAAGTTGTCCACTCAGGGCAATGTCCTTGGCGTGACAGCTCTTGATATACGGCCCGAGTTTATCAAAGCATTCCCGCAATAAAGGGGCGGTATGGTAGAAACGCTGCGGGCTGTTCACCAGGTTCACCGGATCCAGGTGTGCAGCACATTGGGGCCGGTCGATTGCCTTCAGTAATGCCAGGTACGAGTCTGGTGAGTCGGGATACGCCCAGGGCATGGTCTCCAACGTATAGAAGGTGCGCCTTGGCTTGACCGCGTCGATGATTTCACGCACGGTGTCTACGATCAGGTCAAAGGTGGCTGCAGTCAGATTATCGGGATGGGGACCATCCCACTGCTCCCCCCGTGAGCCGGTGATGTTCACGCAGCAACGCGCGCCGATGTGGTCAGCAAACGCCAGCCTTCTCTGGCAAAACACAATAGCCTGGCGACGCGTCTGGTTGTCAGGACTGAGTGGGTTGCACCAGGCGCCCACTTCGGCGATGATGATGCTGGCTGCCTGGGCTGCCTTGGCATAACGTGTCACCACATCGTCGGTCGCGTCATCGTTCACAGGTGCGTACGCTGCGCGATATCCCAACTGGCGCACGGTCCGGGCCCACTCATCCGGATCAGTGGCACGGTCGAAGACTGGTCCTCCAAGTCTCATCATGTCTCCATTGCTGTTGGATGTATAGCACGCCTATCGTACACTGTGGTGGAGCATTTGAACACTGCGCACCTCTCCTCGCCACCAGCCGTCAGACGCTGCGTTCGCGGGCGGGGCCTTCACCCTACTGGCTCATGTACGGTGCAGGGCCCTTTCTATGGGTTAATGACGATCTTGTTGCGGTTAGGCGTGCTCATTACTTCGAGTGCCTCATGGATTTGTTCCAGTGGAAAGCGATGGGAGATTATTTTGCCAACGTCTACCAGGCCACGCTCCATCAGGCGAATGGCCTTACTCATCGCCAACGGGTTAGTGCCGAAGCTGGCATCCATGCGTCCTTCCAGGAAGTGTGTGTAGCCTCCGTCCAGCTCGAACTTTTCGTGTGTCGTTATCCCAAAAACGTTCCATTTCGTTCCACGCCGGCGCAGGTCCACCATCAGCCGGACGGCCTGGATTGGACCCGCTGCCTCCACAATAATGTCAGGTCCATCTGGCATGATCTCATATATGCGAGCTTTTGCATCCTCAGTGGACGGGTTGACTATGTGCGTCGCACCGAGAGTCAGAGCATTTCGAAGCGCGTACTCGCTCGTATCGACAGCGATCAGGCGGCCCGCGCCGGCTGCATGGGCTACCATCATGCACAGCAAGCCGATGCTGCCAACGCCGATGATCACTACGTCGTCGCCTACTTTCATCTCGCTGTACTGGATCACACCTTTCCATGCCCCGGATAGCGGTTCCGTAATGGCGGCTACGTCGAAGGGTAAATTGGCAGGCTTCAGAAAGAGGCTGGTGTCTTTGGTGCGCATATACTGCGCAAAGGCCCCGGGTAATACGATGACGGGACCGTCGCCGCCGGTGGTGAAGGCGTTCTCGCAATAGTGGGTGTTGCCCGTGCGGCAGTGTTTGCAATAACCGCAGTAGCCTGACGGCATGACGATGACCTCGTCGCCGGGCTTAAAATGTGTCACCCCAGGGCCGACCTCGGCAACCACGCCGCTGGGCTCGTGGCCGGGGATAAACGGAAACTCCACATTGCGGCGGATGCCCTTGATCGCCTTGTAGTCGGTCGCGCAGATGCCACAGGACTTGATCCGCACCACGACGTCGCCGTACTCCGCGGCACGCGGAACCGGAACCTCCTCCAGACGCAGATCGTTAAAATCGTGTAGCACGGCTGCCAGCATTTTCTCCATCTCATCCTCCAACAGACTATGCTCTTAAAATGGTCACCGAAAAGGGCGGGAATTCATATGTAAAGATGCCGCCGCTGGTTTCCAGCTCGCTTTCAAGTGGCGAAACGCGCGTCTTTTCAGCGAAACTATTGACTGCCTCCAATCCTGGACCGCTGAGGGTCCAGACCCTGCACCGCACAGGTCCTGCAGATCCATGAGGTGTCAGGTCGATCTCGCGCTGCTCTACCTGAGAGCCGTAATTTACAACGAACAGCGCAATTTCACCATTCGCCGTGCGGCGCGTGGCGGAAACGTCCAGGACTTCACCGGTCTCGACCAGCATCCGCAGAGCCTGATCGCCGGCGTAGTTCGCGTAGGCTTTTTGCACATGGTACGCTGGCGTCAGGTACAGATCAAGGGCGCTTGTCTGCAGGGTGCCGCTGTTGCAACTGTTGGTCATGTTGCTCCGGTTGGCAATGTCAATGAACTCGCCATGACGCTGGAAGAGATTGAACATGCGCGCCGCATTCAATGCGTTGTAGAGGGTCAGCAGCCACGCACGTGCCCAGCCCCAATCCGCACCGGTATGGTTCCATTCTGTGACGGCAATCTTCAGTCTGCTATTCTTCGCCTGCCCGCGGATCGCGTCGATTAACCGGTTTAGCTCGCTCTCCACCTCAGAGCCGCAAGGCGCATAGAAGTGCGGGCACACATAGTCGATCTCATCCGACAGGTTATGCAGTATATTGTCAGAAGGATACGATGCCAGCAGTATCAGGTCCGGATGGTAGGCACGTATTGCCTGCGCGTAATCCACCATGCGATGCTCATACTCCTCGCCGCTTTGCTCGTTGCCAATCTGCCAGTAGCGCACATTGAAGGATTCGGGGTGGCCCATGGCAGCCCGTACCGATCCCCAACGCGAGTCCGCCGAGCCATTGCAGTACTCGATTTCCTCCAGGATCTGTTCAATGGTCGCCGAGTTCGAGTTCAGACAGATGAGCGGCTGGGCGTTCACCAGCTCACAAAAATCCAGAAACTCGTGTACACCGACGTCGTTCTCTTCCATGTTTCCCCACGGGCGGTTCTCGAAAGGGGCACGCCGATTGCGTGGACCTACGCCTGTGCGCCAGTCGTAGTAGATGAGCGATGACCCTCCGAAGCGGATGATGCCAGGTCTCATGGCACGGATGGCTTCGACTATATCAATTCGCCAGCCGCGTGCATTGTGCTGGGGCATCAACGACACCTTGTCCACCCAAAACATCCCCGTCTGGTTGATGCCGATGGCGAGAGAGGCGACCTCGTCAGTAACGGATGAAGTGAGCGTACCCGTATAGCGCTGCCAGCCAAGCTGCAAGGGACCTAAAGTAACCTGATCGTAGGCGCGGAAGAAGACGCCGTAGTTACGCCCCACCATCACGGTCACCTGTGCCCCATGCACGGCCGCCTGTTCGCCGCGAAGATAAAGTTCCAGGTTCATGGTCTCACCCGCACGCACAGCGATATCATCCTGGGCAATCCCGGCCACGAAGGGCTGCCCGTCCGATGCGTTCACCGTTACCTTGGCTGATTGCCGGCCGACGTATGGATTTAGCGAGTCCAAATCGAACGATGCCTTTGTCTCCACCATTTTGGTCTCCTCTGAATGAGTGGGCCAATGATCGAAATGCCGATGGGCAGCGGTGAATGGATGCCAGTATGAGCGCACCCAGCTCTGCCCCGGAGGGTAGACCTGGGTTGGTTGCAAGACGCCCTCGAACGCGCGGTCATGCACCTTCTCAGCCCACATGCCAGGGATGAGGTCGTTGAGTAACTCAATGAACTCACCATAAAGGTACGGCGAAAGGGTACCGTCGAACAGGGGTTCGTTTGTAATGGTGATGCGCTGGTCCGCCATACATTGCTCCTTCTTTTTTATATCCCTGTTATCTTAAGAGAATTGGCTATCTCCATGATATTCCCTGCTCGGCCATATTCCACCCGGCTGAGCGGGATCGTGATGACGGGGTACGAAGGAGCACTGGAACGTAGTGAGCAATGGTGGAGCAACGATGACCTGTCGAGTGACGATGGAACTGTTCCCTCAGGCTAATCTGCTGATGCCGCCCAGAGTTTCGTCTTTCACCTTGTCGGAAGCACAATAGAGCACCTGGAGCGCCAGTGTTCTGCGCGGCATCCGTTCGGGCGTGGACCGCCACCGATTTACTTCCTGAAGGTCTGAGGGTAACAGGATTGGTGTCCCGTATAAATCAGCGCTTGCTTTCCGTGCAACCTGAAGCACAATAGTGCGTATCTATATCAAGTGCATGCATTCGCCATTTCTTCACCGGCAGGAGAGGCACGCAGAATGAAT
>JAJYKL010000016.1 GCA_021788625.1 Chloroflexota bacterium | reverse complement strand
TCGATCTGCTGGCGCAGCATGGCAGCCAGACCCGCCGGCAACGCGCCGACGTGTATTCCGTTCACCCCACACCCATTCACCACCGCCGGCACTTCCACTACTGCGTCATCCGGCAGGTTGGAGATACAGCCATCATTGGGGATGTTCACGGCCAGTTCATGGCGGTTCAGATCATGCTGAATCGCGTCGATGATCTGGATGGCACGCTCGCCAGATAAGCTGAACCTCACCGGAGAGCGCCCTTCCGCCATATCGCGCACACGCTCGCGCTGCTCCCGGGCACCCCGTTCATAACCGTCGAAGTCGTAACCCGTGAGTGCCATCGTCTCGGAGGCGAAACCCACATACTCACCAGCGTGTCCGTCGCCAGTGGCGCAGAACAGGCCATAGGTATCTAGCAGCCGGCGCGACATCAGCTCGAAGTCGGGCGGCATATCCTTCACCTTGGTGCGGAAAAGCGGATACAAGTCATCGCCGGTTTGCCGGTCACGCATGTCCAGGATGAAGGTAAAGTGGTTCAGACCGGCAGCCGTCAGGTGGATTCGCTCTTCGATACGCCGGCGGAAGTCGGCGTTGCTCTCGGTCTCCTCACGCCGGACCAACTGCAGAACTTCATTGACCAGTTGATAACCTCTGCCAATCTGATGGCACAGCCCCACAAAACGAACGCGGGTATGCTGGTGCAGTGCCAGGCACAGGCGGCTCATCGGGTTGGTGAAGTTTAGCAGGTACGCCCTGGGCGCCAGATCCTCCACATCACGTGCAATGGCCAGAAGGAGGGGGATATTGCGGAGGGCATGCGATAAGCCACCCGGACCGCCGTTCTCACCCAGCACATGCCGCACGCCGTGTTTTAGCGGTATTTGCCAGTCCAGCTTCCAGGTGGGAATGCGATCGACCGCCACGGAGACAATGACGAAGTCTGCTCCAGGCAGAGCCTGGCGCCGGTCCGTGGCACTTTGAATATGGAAAGCCTGCTGTGTATCTTCATTCAGCCGGGCCGCGTAGCGCGACATCACATCCAGAGATGCTGCGTCGACGTCAACGAGCCACACCTGGCTGCCCCGCAGCGGGTTGGCATGGCTGAACAGGTCGCCCAGAATGGCAGGGCCAAATGAAGTACTGCCCACACCGATGATTACGATTTTGGCCATAATGCTGAAATTTTAGCCATTTTTCATGAGGTACACTTTTCGCATGAAGCCTCTATCCGTCCTCTACCTGTGCCCGCTAGGCCAGCAGCATCAGGAGTGGCGCCTGGCCGCCGCACCGAGTGATGTACAGGTGATCATGCGCCGTTACCCCTCACACAGTGAGGTGCTGTCTCTCATTCCCCAGACGGATGTGTTGATTTCCGAACGTACGGGGGTGATCGACCGGCAGATCATTGCGACCGGCCGCCAGTTGAAGCTGATCCAGCGCATCGGTTCGCTGTACTACGACATCGATCTGGCCGCGGCGCGCGAATATGGCGTCCCGGTGGCCCAACACCCCATTCGCAGCACGATCGCCGTTGCCGAGCATGTGATGATGCAGATTCTGGTGCTCCTGCGTCGTGCCATGCCGCTGCAGCAGGTGGTTCATACACCGCCCGAGAAATTTGCCTTTTCCGCACCACAGCGCGCCGGCGACCGGGCTGCCGTCGGTCCCTTCACCTCACGCCATACTACGGAAGACGTGTTTGCCTTCAACTGGAGCGGCCAGACGCGTGTCAGCCTGCTCCATCGCAAGACGGTGGGGATTTTGGGCTTCGGCGAGATCGGCACTGAGCTGGCGCGCCGGCTCTGGAACTGGGGCTGTGACGTACTGTACACAAAGCGCGTTCGACTGCCCGAGCCGGCCGAGCAAGAACTACACGTTCGGTTCCACTCCCATGAAAACCTGCTGCGCGAGAGCGATGTGGTGGTATGTCTGCTGCCCTACTTTCCCCAGACGGATCAGTGGCTAAATGCCGCGCGCATCGCGATGATGAAGCCGGGCGCCTTCTTATGCGAAGCCGGCAGTGGCAGCGTGGTAGATGAACAGGCCGTGGCCAACGCCCTGCGCAGTGGTCACCTGGGCGGCGCCGCCTTCGACACGTATGAGTGGGAACCCATCAAGCAGGATAACCCGCTCCTGCTATTAGCCGGTAGCGACCCGGCTGCGAATATCCTGCTGACGCCGCACATTGGTTCGTGCAACGACGTGGCCGTCAGTGAGTTCCCCGAGTTCTACAGTAATGCCCTGCACGTGCTCCGCGACCAGCCCGTCGAGGGCCGGGTCGCATGAAACGGTTCACTCACCGCCCGTAGGTGGCAGTCATTTCCTTCAATCGCTCAGCGATGCCAGCGCTGAGCATGGCAGGTGTATAGCGCCAGCTCCAGTTGCCGCCCTGGCTGCCGGGCAGGTTCATGCGTGCCGGCTCTCCCAAACTCATTAAGTCCTGCAAGGTGACCACAATGATGCTGGCCACTGACCCCATCAGCAGGCGGATCATATCCCAGTTGGGTTCGCTGCCGCTGGTGCCGGTGTAACGCAACACCTGTGCACGCGTTGCCGCATCCAGGTTCTCGAACCAGCCCAGGGTGGTGTTGTTGTCGTGCGTGCCGCTATAGGCTACACAGTTGGGAATGTAGTTATGCGGCAGGTAAGTGGACTTGGTATCGGCCACAAAAGCAAACTGCAGCACACGCATGCCAGGGAAGCCGAACGCGTCACGCAGGGCTTCCACCTCAGGCGTGATGATGCCCAGGTCTTCGGCGATGATGGGCAGCTTCCCCAGCGCTCGCTCGATGGCACGGAACAGATCGTGACCAGGAGCCTTCACCCAGCGACCGACGATGGCCGTCGGCTCGCTCGCCGGAACCTCCCAGTAAGCCTCGAACCCGCGGAAATGGTCGATGCGTACCATGTCGTACAGGTTGAAAGCAG
Organism: Chloroflexota bacterium; assembly: GCA_021788625.1. Classification (GTDB taxonomy): domain Bacteria; phylum Chloroflexota; class Anaerolineae; order J036; family Brachytrichaceae; genus CAIXPS01. The sequence continues at coordinate 49,933 of JAJYKL010000016.1, read as the reverse complement.
AACGGCAGCGTTCGATCCACCAGGCGAAATCCTGCTGCTGCATCACATCCCATCGGTAGAGCGGGTTGCCCCAGCGCTGGCCCGTGGCGCTGAAGTAATCCGGCGGGACACCAGCGATGAAGGTGGGGTTGAGGTTCGCGTCAAAGTAGAACTGCTCGCGGTGCGACCAAACGTCAGCGCTGTCATTGGCTACGAAGATGGGAATGTCGCCGATGATGCGGATACCCTTACCATGGGCGTATGCCTTCAATGCATCCCACTGGTTGAAGAATTGAAACTGCAAGTATCGGTAGGTGTCCACTTCCTCCGATAAAGCCGTGCGCCATCGCGCAACTGCCCACGGTTCGTGACGTGCAATGTCGCGTTCCCAGGTGTTCCACACCTTTCCGCCATGCGCATCTTTCAACGCCATAAACAGGGCATAGTCGTCCAGCCAGTCCGCATTACGCTCACAAAATACGCGGAAGTCGGAGAGCTGTTGTGCCGTGGCATGTTGCTGGTACCAGCCGAATGACTGTCGCAAAACGCGATTCTTAAATTCGATCACCGCCCCATAGTCCACGCGTTCGGTGGGGAACACCGGTACGTTCACCAGCTCGGCTGGAGAGAGAGCGTTTTCCCGCACCAGAATGTCCAGGCTAATGAGAAGCGGGTTCCCCGCGAACGCCGAGAAGCACTGGTAAGGTGAATCACCATAGCCGGTGGGCCCCAAGGGCAGCACCTGCCATAGCTTTTGCCCGGTGGCTGAGAGGAAGTCGATGAAGGAATAGGCGTACTCACCAAACTCTCCGATGCCATACCTGCCAGGTAGCGATGTGGGGTGCAGCAAAACGCCGCTCGATCTGTCCATGTATGTAGTGACCTAGATCTGAGATATGTGATTGAGACCAGAATGATTGTACGACCAGGCATCCGGAACGAATCCGCTTACCTGCCTGTCTGGTGGCTTGCACAGGCCGGATCTTCCAGCCCCGTTATAATCTTCCGCGACATGGAGCGTACGGTCAACCGGGAATCGAGCATGCAACCCATCGATGAGACACCCTCCGAGGAAGGTCTCGTAGCAGGAGTTAAAATACGACCCTTCTGGCGCAGCATCACGGAAATCATCGTAATGCTGGCCATCATACTGGGCCTGATCAATCTGCTGACTGTGGATGCGGCCATCTCGGGTAGCGGTATGGCCCCCACACTGGTGTCGGGTCAGCGTGTGCTTGCCAGCCGCATCACCTATGCACTGTTTCCTCCCCAGCGTGGTGATCTGGTTGCCCTCGCTAATCCTTTGAACCCAACTGGCATGATCGTCCTGCGCGTCATTGGACTGCCTGGCGAGCGTGTGGACCTGCGTGGCCAGCAGGTGTTGATCGATGGTCAGCCACTTACCGAAGACTATTTGGGCAACCTGCTCACCCTGGGCAACAACCTGACCGGCACGCTGCAGCTGGTGCTTCCACCGAATCAGTATTTGCTGCTGGGAGACAACCGGTTATCGATGAACGACAGCCGCACATGGGGACCAGTTTCCAGCACGGCCATCCTGGGGCGCGTCTGGCTCGTGTACTGGCCTCTGGATACCATCGCATTAGTCCAGCCTGCGCATTATGATGACGCACTGACAGGCCAGTAATGGGCTGAATGGCGCTGGTGGGCCGATCTCTGAGTAGGCAATGGCGGCACGATGGAATACAAAATGGACCTGAATCGATATATAGATCACACCTTGCTCAAAGCGGATGCCACCCGTGCGCAGATCGAGATGCTGTGCGGCGAGGCGTTACAGTACCACTTCGCCTCGGTTTGCGTGAACCTGTGCTGGGCCAAGCTGGCCAGTGACCTGCTCACCAAGTCTGATGTGCAGGTGTGTGTGGTGGTGGGCTTCCCACTGGGTGCCATCACTACGCTGGCCAAAATGTTTGAGGCCGACCAGGCTATCGAGGCCGGTGCACGTGAGATCGACATGGTGATGAATGTTGGTGCACTGAAAAGCGGTCTGCTGGATTTCGTTAGCAATGACATCACCGGAGTGCTTTCATCATGCCAGCGTAGCCGGAGCAAGCGATCGCTCTTGAAGGTGATTCTGGAGAACTGCCTGTTGAATGATGATGAAAAGCGGCTGGCCTGCCAGCTCGCCAAAGGGGCAGGCGCGAACTTCGTCAAGACCTCCACGGGTTTTTCCACGGGCGGTGCGACATTGGACGATGTGCGGTTGATGCGCGCCGCCGTAGGGCCGGAGATAGGCATCAAGGCGGCCGGCGGCATACGCACGCGCGCCGATGCCCTGGCCATGATCGAGGCCGGCGCGACACGCATCGGCACCAGCTCTGGCGTGGCCATAATGACCGACGCCGCCCCGGTGAGCAAGGGATATTAGGCACAGGGGGCACAGAGGACTATCTGGAAAACTCACAGGCGGGTGAGGTCGAACTGTGGCTGCCTCACCACCAGGCACGATCATAAGGCAATTGGTGTACAGGCACCGGAAGGCTCAGTCAAGGTCATCCTCCAACAATGCCTGGATGGCATGTTCGTCCACTGCTCCGCGATGAAACGCAACGAACTCCCGTTCTCCGCCATACCAGTCCATGACGGCGCAGCGGCATAAATGCGTAGACCTGTCTGAGCTGAGTGCGCCAAACAATGACCACGGCCAATGTCGAAAGTCATCCACAAATCCGTGCTCTTGCGGGTTGTAGTGGATGTAGAAGATGAGGTTGGAGAAGTAATGATCGGAGGAGACTTCGATACGCCCAAAGTGCTCGCTGAAGAGCCTGCCCGTACGGCTGTACATCTTATTCACCGCCTTGGTGTATGCGGTGAATAATGCAGCGATGGCCCAGGTCGGCGGAGATGTCAGACTTCTCCAAAGAAGTCTGACATCTCCGGTTTTTTACGACAGTACCAACTCCCCGCCCCGCTCGTCCACACGGACCGCGCTGCCCTCGGGGTATTGGCCGCTCAAGATGGCCACCGAGAGCGGGTCCTGCAGCTCATGCTGGATCACGCGCTTAAGCGGACGCGCCCCGAACGCCGGGTCGTAGCCCTCCTGCGCCAGGTGCACCTTCGCCCGGTCGCTCACATCCAGCGTGAGCTTGCGGTCGGCCAGCATCTTGCGCAGCCGGTTGAGCTGGATGTCCACGATCTTCGACAGGTGCCTGTCCGTCAGACTGTGGAACACCACCACCTCGTCGATGCGGTTCAGGAACTCGGGCCGGAAGAACTTCTGCAGCATCTTCACAATCTCATCGTGCGACGCCCGTGTGATGTCGAAGCCCTCGTACTGCGCACCCGTGAGCAGGTTGCTCGTCATGATGATCACGGTGTTTTTAAAGTCCACCGTGCGGCCCTGGCCGTCGGTCATGCGGCCGTCGTCCAGCACCTGCAGCAGCACATTGAACACCTCGGCATGCGCCTTCTCGATCTCGTCCAGCAGAATCACCGAGTATGGCTTGCGCCGCACAGCCTCGGTGAGCTGGCCGCCTTCTTCGTAGCCCACATAACCCGGTGGTGCGCCGATCAGCCGGCTGACCGTGTGGCGCTCCTGATACTCGCTCATGTCAATGCGGATCATGGCCTGTTCGTCGTCGAACAGGTACTCCGCCAATGCTTTGGCGGTCTCCGTCTTGCCCACGCCGGTTGGCCCCAGGAAGAGGAACGAGCCTAATGGCCGGTTCGGGTCCTGCAACCCAGCCCGCGCACGGCGCACCGCGTTCGAGACGGCGGTGATGGCCTCGTCCTGCCCCACCACGCGCTCGCGCAGGCGCGACTCCATCTGCATCAGCTTCGAAACCTCCCCTTCCAGCAGTTTTGAGACCGGGACGCCGGTCCAGCGCGAGACGACGCCCGCGATATCATCAGCGCCTACTTCCTCCTTCAGAAGCGGATTACCCTTCTGCAAGTCGCTCAGTTTCTGCTGGCTCTGGTGCAGCTTGGCCTCAAGCTCGCGCAACGTACCGTAGCGCAATTTGGCCGCCTCCTCCAGGTTGGCGGTCCGCTCTGCCTGTTCAATACGCACGTTAGCCTGGTCGATCTGCTCGCGAATACTGCGCACACCCTGGATAGACTGTTTCTCCATCTCCCATTGCGAACGCAGGGCGTTGCCCTTCTCCTTCTCGCTGGCGATCTCAGCTTCAATTTTCTGCAGACGCTCTCTGGAGGCCTCGTCCTTCTCGCGCTTGAGCGCCTCGCGCTCGATCTCCAGTTGCAGCACGCGCCGGTCGATCTCGTCCAGCGCAGTCGGTTTGGAGTCAATTTCCATCTTCACGCGCGAGGCCGCCTCGTCGATCAGGTCAATGGCTTTGTCGGGCAACTGGCGATCGGTGATGTAGCGCGCACTCAACGTGGCCGCCGCGATCACCGCCGCGTCCTGGATACGCACACCGTGGTGAATCTCATAGCGCTCTTTCAGGCCGCGCAGGATGCTGATGGTGTCCTCGATGCTCGGTTCGTCCACCAGCACCGGCTGAAAGCGTCGTTCCAGCGCGGCATCCTTCTCGATATTCTTGCGATATTCGTCAATCGTTGTGGCGCCGATGCAATGCAGCTCGCCGCGCGCCAGCATGGGCTTTAACAGGTTGCTGGCATCCATGGCGCCTTCGGCCTTACCCGCGCCCACCACCGTGTGCAACTCGTCGATAAAAAGGATGACCGTGCCGTTGGAGGAGGTGATTTCCTTCAGCACCGACTTCAATCGCTCCTCAAACTCGCCGCGATACTTGGCGCCGGCAATCAGTGCACCCATATCCAGCGCGACGATGCGCTTGTCCTTCAACCCTTCGGGCACGTCACGGCGCAGGATGCGCTGCGCCAGACCCTCGACTATGGCCGTCTTGCCCACGCCCGGCTCGCCAATGAGCACCGGATTATTTTTGGTGCGGCGCGAGAGAATCTGCATAACGCGGCGAATCTCCTCGTCGCGGCCGATCACCGGGTCCAGCTTACCCTGCTGAGCCATCTGCGTCAGATCGCGCCCGTACTTCTCAAGCGCCTGGTAGGTCGCCTCGGGTTGTTGCGACGTGACACGCTGGTTTCCGCGCACCTGCACCAGAGCTTTCAAGATCGCATCGTGCGTCAGACCGTTCTCATGCAGGATACGCGTAGCAGCAGGCGGGCGTGTACCATTGCCACCCGTGCTGGCCATCGCCAGCAGCAAATGCTCGGTGCTGACGTACTCGTCCTTCATCTGTTTCGCCTCTGCCTCCGCGTTCTGAGTTAGTTGTGTCATCTCGCGGGAGAGCGTTGGCGCCGCTGCAGCTCCGCCCACCTTCGGCTTGCGCTGAATATCCTTTACAGTCAGTTCGCCGATCCGCTCAGGGCTGGCGCCTGCCTTGGTGATGATTTGCGGGACGATGCCGCCTTCCTGCACCAGCAAAGCTTGCAGGAGATGCTCTGGTTCTATTTGCGAGTTGCCGTACTCTTGCGCCTGAGATTGCGCGCCAAGCAGGGCATCCTGCGCTTTTTCAGTGTACTGGTTTAAATTCATCACTCTACCCCATACAATACAGACTTTTGATGTTTCTTATCGTGCAGCATTGGCGCCAGAATAAGGTTAACGATATGTTAACTCAACGTAAGAGCACCTCTACTCTGCATAAGTCGATGGAACCGGCATTTCCGTCACATTACCGCTCGCCGAGCCATCCGGCGCAACACAGTGCTTTCCAAGTGTGCCATATAACGTTGTGGCGTCGCCATGCCCCGTGATGCCATGCATAAAAGGCGCATCCAGTGCAAAACGATCGGCGCCCGGCATCAGATTCGTTGGCCGCCTTTTCGATACCCTTCCCCGCGCCTGGCACCCTTTACGCCTTCGGTAGCAACATGCTAATCAGCTTGAGCGTGTCGGCCTTCAGGTCACGCGATTGCACCGTTTCGTTGATTGGGCCGACGCATGCCGGGCAGCCGTGCTCACATGGGCACTCCTGGATGCGCTGGGCGGCCATTTTGAGCAGTTCCGTGTGATGCTCGAACAGCTCATCCGTCAGACCTGTCCCGCCTGGAGTAAGCTCGTAGATGGTGACGGTAGGCAAGCGCGTGTGCACGCTTCGGATATCGGCTACTGTTGCCAGGTCGCCTGGATCACACATAACAAACAGGGACGCCAGGTTACCGATCAGGTAGGACAGACCCTCCAAAGCTGTGCGAGTCGCCTCAGCCGTCTCGATCTCCTGATGGCACAATGAACATACGGTGATCAGGTTACTCAGGTCATTAGCCAGCAGGTAGCGGTCATTCTCGCCGCGGACATAACCAAAATCGCGGAAAGGTTTTTTATGGTGCACGTCGTGCTGGCGACCGGGTGGTTCGGGAGCGCCACACACGGTGCAACGGAAACCATCTCGTGTTCGAGCTGCGTCGCGCTGGCGCTGCCAGTTCGGTCCATAGTCGTTGGGTAACTTCAACACGCCTTCACGTGCCAGTTGCCGGGTTATCTCCTCGGGGATGGCGAACCAATAGCCTGTGGTGTACAGGTGCTGCGCGGGCAGGTCAATTTCACCCCAGCCCAGCGTACGATGTGTGTTGAACTGAACCTGGCGATAACGCCGCACCTGGGTGGTCACCTCCAGTTCGCCCAGCGCAATTCCCGCTGTCGCCTGGCTCCGGTCACCCTCATTCTCGGGTTGAACTGCCGGCGCGCCCGACTCAGCAGGATTCGCAGGACGTGAGGAATACTCCTGCAGCACCATCACCTCGGAGTGGACGCTGGGGTCTGTAAAGAAATCTACATTAACGTGATGAGCGGTAGCCCGGCCTGCCTCCCAGTCCAAATGCGTGATCTGATACATCTCAGCCTGGTGCATGTAAATAGCTCCGGGGAACACGCGTCCTGGCGCCGTGATGCGCTCGGTTTCGCCAATCAAACGATCGCCCTCGAGGCTGTCACCATCCACGACAATGACGCGTTCGCCGATGCCACGCAGGCTAATCCGGTCAGCCGGGTAACTGTCACCCACCCAGGTATAGCGACTGGTTTGGTTAACCGTTTTGGATTGTGGATTCATCTCCGTACGGCTCTGGGAGGAACGGAAAAGAGGTGTTGATTCGGCATTGCTGGCATAGACATCGCCTTCCTCCACCAGCACATCCAGCAGGTCGTCGACATGGGTGCGCCCGAGCGGTTCTCCACGCAGGAAAGGCAGTTCAAACGTGGCGCAGGCGACGTGAGCTGCCAGCACGCCCAGGTTGTCGGGTGAAATGCGCGCGTGCTCCGGCGTTTGTCGCAACAGGTACTCAGGATGGACAGCCAGGTATTGGTCCAGCGCCGTAGCGCTGGCCACCATCACTGCGGCGGAGGCATTGCGCCGCCGTCCCGCGCGCCCGGCCTGCTGCCAGAAGCTGGCGATGCTGCCCGGATAACCCAGCATCACGCAGGCATCGAGTTCACCGACGTCGATACCCAGCTCCAGCGCGTTGGTCGCAACCACCCCACGCGCTTCACCACTGCGCAGGGCGGCTTCAATGGCACGCCGCTCTTCAGGTAAATAGCCGCCGCGGTAACCGGCTATTTTGGATTGGTAAGGTGCGGATGGATTTTTCCCCGTACCGATTGCCGGTTGCCGTTGGTGCGGGTCGCGCTGGTTTTTGATCCTTGGAGCCTGACCTTCGTCCGTCACCGGCTCCCTGCTTTGCGTATCCTCCCCCTCCACCGCCGCCCGCAGGTAAGTGAGCAGCACTTCGGTGTCTTGGCGTGAGCGGGCGAAGCAGAGAGTCTGTGCCCCGTCGCCAATAAAACGTGCCGCGATATCGCGCGCGACAAACATGCTGCTGCGACGGATGCCCAGCTCCGCATCCACCAGCGGCGGGTTTACCATGATCACGTGCCGTTCGCCGTGCGGACTGCCGTCGTCATCCACCAGCGACACCGGTGCTTCTATAAGACGCTCGGCGTGTTCGCGCGGGTTGGCAATCGTAGCCGACGCCAGAATAAAAACCGGGCTAGAGCCGTAAAACGCACACAACCGCTTCAGCCGGCGGATGACGTTGGCCAGATGACTGCCGAAAATACCGCGATAGGCATGTAACTCGTCGATGACGACGTAACGCAGATTTTTCAGGAATGCCGCCCAGCGCGTATGGTGCGGGAGGATGCCCAGATGCAGCATGTCGGCGTTGGTGATGACAACCCGCGCGTCGCGACGGATGTCGGCGCGACGCGACTGGGGTGTATCGCCATCATAGATGGAGATCAGAGACTGCAGATTGGAGAGCCGGCCTTGCCGCTCCAGGCCATCGAGGACCGAGTACAGGTGCGTAAATTGATCCTGCGAGAGTGCCTTGGTAGGGAAAAGGCATAACGCCCGCGCCGCTCTATCGTCCGTCAGGGCCTGGGCGATCGGCACATGGAAACACAAAGACTTGCCACTCGCCGCGCTGGCGACCACAACTACGTTCTGCCTGTCCAGCACGACCTCGATTGCCTGTGCCTGGTGCGTGTAAAGCGCCTCGATGCCGCGTCGCTGGATGGCTTCGCGGATGGCAGGGTCCAGCCTGGCAGGGAACGCAGCGTGACGCGCAGGCTGTGCAGGCGCCCGCTCCCACGCCGTGACATCGCGCATAAACTCCGCATCGGCGCGCAGCGAAGTTAAGGTATCGAGTACGGGCATGGCGCTAGCATATTCCGTGGGACACAACCCGTAAAGCTCGATGGAGGCAGTCACGTAACCTTTTGTTGTTCATCGGGCTCTCCGCAGGTTCGCTATGGTGAGTGGCTCGGCTGGACGCTCCCCTATCCGACAATACGCCGGCCAACCAAAGCACGGAAGATGAGCAGTACGATGACCGCACCGATCAAGGCGATCAGCAGCGATCCCAGGTTGAAACCATTTATCGCATCCGGTATACGAAAGATGGCCGCCGCCAGGAAGCCACCGACCAGTGCTCCGATGATTCCCAAAATGATGTCGCCCAGCACCCCCGAGCCGTGACCTTTCACTACCACACTGGCCAGCCAGCCAACGATCAATCCCAGGATGATCCATGTCAATAGACCCATGAAACATTCCTCCCAAGCTGCTTATCAGCTTAAGTTGAGATGGGCATGACTTAGCATAACACAGTGAGCTCTCAACATGGACCTGTTTAGCGACCATGAATTCAGCACTAAAGAAAAGGCCCTCCTTATTGATGACTCGCTAATTCGCTGTGACGGTGTACTGCCGCTCCTGGCGTAGCGCGGCCAGACGCGGCTCGATGTTGAGTTGCACTTCGTTTAGGTGCTTATAGAGCCCACCCTCCTGCCGCATGAGCTCCTCGTGCGTGCCCATCTCCACAATGTGCTTGCCCTCCAGCACCACGATCTTGTCCGCGTTACGGATCGTGGACAGGCGGTGCGCGATGATGATGGTGGTGCGGCCCACCATCAGCCGCTCCAGGGCCTGCTGGATGAGCAGCTCCGTCTCCGTGTCCACTGACGAAGTGGCCTCGTCCAGTATCAGGACCGGGGCGTTCTTCAGCACGGCGCGCGCGATCGCCAGGCGCTGCTTCTGCCCGCCGGAGAGCTTCACGCCGCGCTCGCCAATCAGCGTGTCGTAGCCGTTGGGCAGCGCCATGATGAACTCGTGCGCGTTGGCCACCTGTGCGGCCTGGACCATCTCCTGCTCGGTAGCGTCCAGCCGGCCGAACAGGATGTTCTCGCGCACGGTGCCATGGAAGAGGAAAACGTCCTGCAGCACCATGCTGAGCTGCTCGCGCAGGCTTCTCAACGTCATGTCGCGGATATCGATGCCGTCCAGCGTGACGGACCCCTCGATCACGTCGTAGAAGCGCGGGATCAGGCTGGCCAGGGTGGTCTTGCCCACGCCCGTCGGGCCGACGAGCGCCACCACCGAGTTGGCCGGTACGTCGAGGTTGATGTGCTCCAGCACGTTATCGCCGCGGTCGTAGTGAAAGGTGACGTCGTTAAAGGTGAGCGCTCCCCTGGCGCGCCCCTTCAGCACCACCGCGTTGGGCTTGTCGTGCACCTCGTAGGGCTCCCTGAGCAGCTCGCCGATGCGATCGCCGCCGGCCAGCGCTTGCTGCACCGAGTCCCACGAGCCGCTGAGGGCCCGCACGGGCGCGTAGAACATGTCCAGGTACAAGTAGAAGGCCACCAGGTCGCCCACGTTCAACACTCCCTGCAACACCAGCCGCCCGCCGAAGTAAATCACCACGATGGCACCGAGCGACGAGGTGAACTCCACGAACGGGTCGAAGGCCGCCATCAAGCGCAGCGCGTTCAGCATCGAGTCGCGGTAGCGGTTGATGTGCTTGCCCACCCGCTGGGCCTCCACGTCTTCGCGGGTAAAGGCCTTGATCTCGCGGATTCCCGACAGGTTGTCGTTCAGCGCGGCGTTCAGTAGCGCCAGTTCCTGCTGCCGCGCGCGCATGGCCGGGCGGACATACCGGGCGTATAGCCGCATGGACAGCACCACCAGCGGGATGGGCAGCAGGCTCAGCACCGTCAACTGCCCGTTGATCGTCAGCAGCATGACGCAGACGCCGACGAACGTGATGGAGTTCACCAGCACGTCTGGTACGGCGTGCGAGATCAGCGACTCGAACATGTCCGAGTCGTTGATCGTGCGCGACATGAGTTGGCCGGTCTGCTTGTCCGAGTAGAAGCGCAGGGAGAGCTTCTGCAGGTGCTCGTAAACGTGCCGGCGCGTGTCGGCCACCACGCCCCAGCCGGCCACGTGCGCTGCGTAGGAGCGCACGAAGCGCAGGAAGCCGCGCGCGATATAGGCCGCCAGCGCCAGCAAGGCCAGTTGGGTGATCAGGTCCGACGTCCGGGTGGAGTTTCTCAGACTCGCAGGATCCGTCAGGGCGTTGACTATGGTCTGCATGATCCACGGCGTGAGCAACTGAACGCCGACGAGCAGCACCATGCTAGCGATGGCAAACGCCATCTGCTTGGTGTAGTTCCTCAGGTACGACAGTACGAATTTAACGGTTCCCATTTGTCTGCCTTCCACAAGTAGGGGCGACGGCCGCGGTCCCTACGCTGCGTAAATACGGTGATGCACTGTTCGCTCGCCAGGGCGAGGACAGTGAGGACGATCCCGCCGCTGGGCGGCGAGCCACTGCGCGGCCAACAGCGACAAGTATAAAGCGAAGGTCAGAAATCGCATTGTCAGGCAGCCTGCCAGTCCGCCTGCCGCCTGCTGTGTGGCGTTATGATTGTGCTAAAGGGATTACACCAGGAGCAACAGCATGGCGCATGAATTCGCGCAGGACCGTTACAAACACATGCAATACCGCCGCTGTGGGCGCAGCGGGCTCAGGCTACCGGCCATCTCGCTGGGCGGCTGGGAGACTTTCGGCGGCTACCGCGGCGAGGACGTGGCGCGCGAGTGCCTGTATCGCGCCTTCGACCTGGGCATTACGCACTTCGACTTCGCCAACAACTACGGCACACCCCCCGGCAATTCAGAGATCGTGTGCGGGTGTGTCATCAAGGAGATGCCGCGCGACGAGCTGATCATCTCCAGCAAGGCCGGTTACTACATGTGGCCCGGGCCGTACGGGGAGTGGGGGTCCAAGAAATACATCGTCGCCAGTTGCGATCAATCGCTGAAGCGAATGGGGCTGGAGTACTTCGACATCTTCTATCACCACCGGCCGGACCCCGACACGCCTCTGGAGGAGACCCTTGGTGCGCTGGATCTGCTGGTGAGGCAGGGTAAGGTGCTCTACATCGGTGTGAGTAACTACAGCGGCGCACAGTTCGCCGAGGCCACACGCGTGGCGCAGCGTATGGGTCTGCACCCCATCACCATCCACCAGCCCCACTACAACATGCTCGGCCGGCGCTTCGAATGGGACGTCCTCCCGCAGACGGTGGCCGCCGGCACAGGCACCATCCCCTTCAGTCCGCTGGCGAACGGCCTGCTCACCGACAAGTATTTGGGCGGCGACATTCCAGCCGAGAGCCGTGCGGCACTGCGCTGGGGCAAGGAGTGGGTGGAACGTAACCTGTCCGAGGAGCGCCGCGCCTCCTTAAACGCGCTGAACGAGATGGCTCGGGCGCGCGGGCAGACGCTGGCGCAGATGGCACTCGCCTGGGTGCTGCGCCTGCCGGGCGTCACCAGCGCACTCATCGGCGCCTCCAGCGCGAAACAGGTGGAGGAGAACGTCGCCGCGTTGAACAACCTCAGCTTCAGCGACGAGGAGTTGAAGCGCATCGACGCCCTGACCGGTGGCGCCACCCCACAGCGGTAGTGCTCCGGAGGTAGATGTCAGACTTCTGCGAGAAGTCTGACATCTATCTCCGCCCGTATAGACACTCGCATGATCCGTCACGGCCCTCTTGCCATCATTCTGTCCCTCGTCCTGGCGCTCGCGTCAGGTGCCTGCACCGCGCAAGCCACGCCGTCACTCACGCCACCCGTGCCCACGCGCCCCGTGCCCACGCGCCCCGCACTGCCCAGGCCGGACCAGTTTGACCCGGCAACCGTCAGCGGTATCAGGCTGGAGGACGTGCCCGTCGTGCCGCAGGTGAACCCACTGATGCGCGACGTGTATCAGGCCGGGCTGAAGCGCGGCAACAACCCCCATGTGTTCGCCAAACTGGGCGACTGCATGACTGAGAATCCCTATTTCCTCACACCTTTTGCGGCAGGCCAATACGATCTGGGCACGTATCAAAACTTGAAAGCGACCATCGAACAGTTCTATGGCTATCCTGCGCGGGGTGCTGGCTGGCAAAAGGACTCCTTTGCTACCGTAGGGCTGGCGTCGGCAGGTGGCTTCAACGTGGCTGCACCGCTCGATGCGACCTGGGCTGACCCCAAGTGGTGCCGTGCTGGTGAATCGCCTCTTGCCTGCGAGTACCGTGTGAGCCGGCCCAGCGTCGCCATCATCATGTTCGGTACCAATGATGTGAATTACACCGACGCCGCCACCTACAACTTCTACCTGCGCACCATCATCAGCCAGACACTGGATGACGATATCGTGCCAATCTTAAGCACCTTCCCCACCCGTCTCGAAAACCCGCAAAAATCGCTGCTCCTGAACCAGATAGTGGTTCGTGTGGCGCAGGATTACGATGTCCCTCTGATAAATCTGAACCGCGCGCTTGAGGCGTTACCCAACCACGGAGTGAATCCGCAGGACACAACGCACCTGACCACCCCGTCCGACGAGCGCGTGGACGTGTTCAGCCCCGCCAACCTGCAAACTGGCTTCACCGTTCGCAATCTTGTCACACTCCAGGCTCTCGACGCCGTTCTGCGTGTCGTAAGGTGAGACTCGCCACAGAGGACCATAAGATACGGTCGAAACATCAGTCTTCCATCGTTTGCATCTGTCACTGCCCATACCCGCACATCAACCATTCGCCGTGATCCTGGACCACGCGAAAGGGGTGCTGTGAGAGGCTCCAATCGCGCGATTCGCCGTTATACGAGGTGACGATCTTGCCCTTGCACGAGACGAGAGTGTAGGGTCCAGAAGTGCCAGACACCTGGCACGCGACCCCATCGAGACTGGCTTTCATCGATTTGAAGGAGGTGGCTTCGACACGTGCCTGTGCCTCCCAATCTGAGCACGACAGGCTGATCATCTTATCCAGGTCGCTCTGCACGCGCGCCTGCAGATAGTCCTGTACCACCTGCGAGGCGCTACCTACGGCTCCTCCCCCTGCGGCACCGCTGGAGCATGCCAATAACGCAAAGGTGGTCAATGTCATGAAAACAATCTGTATAGCAGTCCGACGCATCACATCTCCTGTATATGGGAAGCTATTGTAGCAAGTGCGATAAACTTGGCGTATTGATGCAGCCATTCACTTTTACGAGGTGACATAAACATGGGGTGTCGATAACCAGTTTGATATGCATAGATGCTGCCTGTTATTGCTTGTCAGTCTGACAGTTGTCGCGTGTGGAGCTGGTCCTGCTGCAATACCCACGCTCCTTTCATCTCCATCTGCGCAGGTCACAACAACACCCACACCTGTAACACCTATCGTGCACGATCCGCCGACCGCCATAGCCGCCACGATGACACCACTTCCCAGCCAGACGCCGCTCACCGGCGACTACACGGTCGTGGAAGGTGACACGCTCTGGGACATCGCCGCAATCAATGGTGTCTCACTGGATGAGATGGTTCTGGCCAACCCAGGTATCAACCCTGATCTGCTCCATCCCGGCGATGTGATCCATATCCCGCGTGGAGGGGCGACGCCCGTATCGCTACCCACACCAGCACCAGGGCAGAGCATAACTGCCGTGCAGGCTACAAGTACCCCCCTGTCAACAGACGGCGTAATAACTGATGGTGCCGCCAGCGTGCACGTCGCAGCCGATGCCGATCAATTGCGCCTTCGTCAGGGACCTGGCACAACCTACGCGATCATTCTGCACCTTGCAGCGCTCACGCCGCTCTCCATCCTGGGACGCAGCAGCGATGGCACGTGGTTAAAAGTGTCGCTTTCGAATGGCACCCAGGGCTGGGTGATGGCACAGTATGTGGACACGGGCAGCATCACCGGCATCTCCACGGCTGCTCTCCCCATGCAAGAACCTTACCTGCAGGACTTCACCACCCGCGCGCGTGAGATTTACCGCCGGGGGTTGAAAATGGGTAATCATCCGAATGTCTTCGCCGTGATTGGAGACAGCAACAGTGCCAGTCTCCTGTATCTGGAGCCCTTCGACCGCGGCGATTACAACCTTGGCCCATACGGCTACCTGCAGGACACCATCAACTACTTCAAGGGGTCATTTACGTTCACCAGTGTCGCGGCTGTGGTTGGGTTCGACACATTAAAGCTAATGGATCCCTCACGCGCCAAACTCGGTGAATGCCGGGCGGGTGAGTCACCATTGCAGTGTGAGTACCGGCGCAAGCGCCCCAGTGTGGCGTTGATTTTGATCGGCACCAACGACACCATGAACTGGCAAGCGTTCGAGTCAAATCTGCGGCCGATCATCGAGTACACCATCGCACAGGGTATCGTGCCCGTGCTGTTCACCAAAGGCGACGACCTGGAGTACACCAAATACCATGCTCCGGAAGGCTACATAAATAGTGTAATCAAGCGACTCAGTGTGGAGTACCGCATACCGCTGCTTGACCTGCACCAGGTAACCACTCGCCTGCCCAACGATGGATTCGGATCCGATGGTTTCCATTTCAACGTATCCCCCGATGGCCAAACCGCCGATTTCACCGGCGATCATATGAACTATGGATATACAATTCGGAACCTTACGGCACTGCAAATGCTTGACGCGGTGAGGCGCCTGATCCTGAGTGACTGAATTTGAGGAAAGCTACAGACTGAACCCATGAAGCGTCGTTACAATACGCTGATCACCCTGATCGCCGCAGAATTGGCTGGCATGGTGCTGTTGGTGGCGCTCTACTTCGTTTTTCGCATTCCAGGTGTATCCACGGGTTCTGCGTCGACGGTCAGAGCACTGGCTTCGCCAACGATGCAGGCTGCCCCAAAGCCTGACGGCACGCCTGTCAGCCGCTTGCCGGAAACAGCTGTAGCGCCGACGGGAGCGCCCACTGGCACCATTGTGGCCGCCTCGCCAGCGGTTCAGGCTGCTCAGCAATACACAGTGGTGGAAGGCGACACACTATGGGGCATCGCCGTAAACTTCCATCTTTCACTGGACGAAATCGTAGCCGCCAACCCCAATATCAATCCCGATCGTGTCTATCCGGGCGACGTGATCAATATCCCGGCACCGGGTACCATCGACGTTTCACAGATCACCCGCCAGCCCACGGCACCCGCCGCAGTGCAAACAAACGTCACAGCACAAGTAAAGGCCGATGGCGACGGCCTCCGCCTGCGCAAAGACCCCGCTATCGGCGACAACATCATTACGCGCCTGCCTGCCCTCACGCCTCTGAGCCTGATCGGCCGCACTGACGACAATGCCTGGTTACAGGTGACGCTCTCCGACGGCACCGTTGGTTGGGTCATGTCCCAGTACGTGGACGTCAAGGGTGATCTGGCACAGGTGACCGTTACCGGTCGCGACCAGGCACAGGCTGGCACACAACCATCTGGAAATGGCACCTCAACCGCCAATCTACAACCCAGGGACGAGCCCTACATCTCTGGTATCACCGCCAAGTCCGCCGCTATTTACAAAGATGGGCAGGCCAAAGGCAATCGAGCGAATGTCTTCGCGCTGGTGGGTGATAGCAATACACAAAACCCGGCCTTCTTGCAGCCCTTGGATCGCGGTGACTACAAACTGGGCGATTACGCCTACCTGCAAGACACCATCACGTTCTTCAAGGGTTCCTTCGCACGCAGCCAGAGCAGCCCGGCTGCCGTAGGCGGGTTTAATACCACCTACGTACTGGACCCCGGTCACGCTGCCAGTTATTGCAACAAGGGCGAAACACCCCTGGCGTGCGAATACCGCATTACCAGGCCGAGTGTGGCCTTGATCCTACTCGGCACGGGTGATCAGCACACCTGGCAGGGCTTCGAGGGCCGTTACCGTACCATCATCGAGTACACCATCAACCAGGGCATCATCCCTGTCCTGATGACCAAGGGCGACGACCTGGAGCATCGCGATAACAGCGCTCCCAGTGGTTACATCAACGACATCATCCGGCGGCTCAGCCGCGAGTATGACGTGCCACTACTGGATCTGCGCCAGGCCATCAATGGCCTGCCCAACCTTGGCTTCAACTCCGACGGCTTCCACTACAATACGCCCCCCGACGGTAAGTCGTGCTACTTCGACGCTGAGCATATGAAGTATGGCTATACCATCCGCAATCTCACTGCTTTGCAGATACTTGATGCACTGCGGCGGCAGGTACTGAGCCAGTAGGCAGCGGAACCAGACCACACCGCGTCACGAGAGTGGTGCAGTCTGCCGGTATCATCGTCGTGTAATTGCTTCGAGCGTCTGCAGTGTCATCAACACGCGCAGATCGCTCCCAGCCGGGGTCATGTGGAAATTGTCATTGCCTTCATTACGAAGGCCGTAACCGGGCAGGCTGCGCGAGGCCAGCCAGAAATCCATCACGGGCACACCATATTCACGCCCCAGCCGGCGGATTACACTGTTGATGTAGCCACTTACAGCACCGGAGTGAGTCTCCAGATCATCGGCTTTGGTCACCAGTACCGGTAGCGCACCAGAAGCGAGTGTGAAGCTGATAATGGAGCGATAGTTGGCCTCGAAAGATTTCCACTCATACTGATCGCCTGTGCCGAGGGCAATGAAGACTACACTGGCATTCGACACCCGTAATTCGCATGCCAATGGCCCTTCCTGATCTGTGCACCAGCGTGGGTCGGCCCAGTCGGGGTCGAACATGGCGAGCGTCCCAAAGCTGCCGCGCGCAGCCAGGCTGCTACGTGTGAAGGAAGAGGCGAACCGTGCAATGGTGGGCAGCAAGTACTCCTGCCCGATGGGCAGTTGAAACGTGCCGGCCGCCAAACGCCCCAGGTAGGCCATTCTTTCCGAATTGCAGTCGCCTGCCACGGTAAAGAAGCTCGGGTCCAGCCCGTTGCGCACAGCCCTCTGATACAACAACCGCATCCCGTATGTAATATAAGGGACGCCTCGCGGATGCATCAGCGGCGGAGCAACGCGAGGAATCTTCTGCGTTATGTCAATCAAGGGAACACTATTCAGGTCTCCGGCCAGCGTGCCAAATTGCGTTAAGGCCCATGCGCCGTCGCCAGCCTTTGGTGCATCCAAAAGTATCCAGGTGTCGTCGGCGTTGCGGCCAAGCACATCGTAAACCTGTCTGGCAAATATCGGCTGGGTGGTCAAAGACGTAAGTGCCGGTTGCGTGCGCAGGTACGCACCACCAATCGTAACGGTATACGTCACACCCGTATCGGCTCGTATTCTGCCAGGCGCCATCACGACGAGTGTTGCCACGAGAACGAGCACTACGATCAGCTTGCCGCAGCCATGTCGAAGTGACAAATCTCACCTGCCTCCAGGCTCTGGCTTTACATGAGGAAGAGCCGGACTAGCGATTGCTTATCATCGCCATATCGCGTCCAATGTTTGCAGGGTCGCAACCAGGTGCAGATCGCGACCAGCCGGGCTGAGGTGGAAGTTCAACCCTCCTTCGTCAATCAGCCCGTTATTCGGAAGGGTTCGCGTGGCCAACCAGAAGTCAAGCAACGGCACGTCATACTCTTTGGCCAGCCGGCGGATCACGCTATTGATATAACCACTTGGGGCGCCGGAGCGGGCTTCCAGATCATCTGCCTTAGTCACCAGCACAGGCAGGACACCCTTGCTCAATGCGTATTCGATAAGGGGACGGTAGTTTTGTTCGAAGTCTTTCCAGGTGTATTGGTCACCTGTTCCGACTTCGATGAACACCACGCTCGCGCGCGATACCCATATCTCACATGCGAATGGCCCGACGCCCTTGTCACACAGCGCGTGGTTGGCCCAATCAGGGTCCATCATCGCTTCGGCGTTAAATCCCCCATTCACGGCCTGGCTGACACGCGCGAACGAATTGCTAAATCGCGCCACGGTCGGCTGCATGGCGGGAGCTTTCGCCAGGTCGAATTCACCCGTGGCAATACGTTGCAGGTAAATTGGCGGCAGCGCGTTGCAATCGCCCACCACGGTAAACATTCCCAAGTCTTTGCCATACTTTACGGATTGGCGGTAAATGGCCTTCATGTGTGGCGTGATGATGGGAATCCACTTCGGATATACCACATAACGATGGTATGGCGTTTTCAACGTCGCGGTAATCACCGGCACTGATGCCAGGGGACCTGACACAATGGCGCCCAGGTCCTTGAGCATCCAGGTTCCCGAGTCGTCGCCTGTGTACGCGCTCAGTTCCACCCACCGGCTGTCGGCCGTGCGCGCCACGACCAGGTAAAACTCCCCTTTGTAGACCGGCAGCGTATTGGGGGCCAGCAGACTGGGTTGATCACGCAGGTAAACAACCGGTACTGTAACCGTAAAGCTGACATCCTGGTCGGCGGCTGCACGGCGAGCCGGAACCATAGTAACCAGCAGGGCTGCGAGTGCCACCGCTAGGGTGATCGCTTCCAGACGCATGATTCGGTGGTTCTGCAGGGTTTGCTTTTGCATGCCATGGACCTGATAAGGGAACTCGCTCAACGGTATGAAATAACTCGCAGTGCATACAGCGTCATCAGCATGCGCATATCCATCCCCTCCTCATTCAGGTGGAAGGGGTTCGTCAGTTGCTGCTCGCTGTTGTACTCCTGGGCCAGCCCATTGTTCGTCAGATTACGCGTGGCCAGCCACAGGTCAATGACCGGCACTCCGTACTGGCGCCCAACCTTGCGGATCACGTTATTAATGTATCCTGGGGGTGCCTCGCCTTCCAACGAATCCAGATCGTCGGCTTTAGTCATCAACACTGGCACCACACCTGCTTTTAACGTGTAATCCACGATGGCGCTGTAGTTTGTCTCGAAGTTCTGCCAGTCATGCTGGTCGCCTGTACCGAGGGCGATCACCAGGATGCTGGCGTTGGACACGCGCAATTCGCACGCCAGTGGTCCCTCGTCGCTATTGCACTGGCTCGGGTCCGACCAGGTGCTATCGAATGCCATGGATGCATTGAAGCTGCCATGCGTCGCCAGGCTGGTACGCGTGAACGATTGAGTAAAGTAAAGTGCTGTGGACTTCAACGTAGGCCAGTTGGTCATATCGAATCCACCCTTCGCGAAGCGGCCAAGGTAGACTGGCGATTCGGAGTTGCAATCGCCGATCACGGTGAAGACATGGGGGCTCTTCCCCGCTCGCACGGCCGCCAGATACAGGCTGTGCGCGCGCCACGTCAGATAAGGCAAACCCTTCGGCCAGGTGAGCGGGATGGTCGATCGCGAGACAAACTGGCTCATATCGGGCAAAGTCAGCCGATCGTTCTTGATGCGCACAACGCCCGCAAAGAGCCATGCTTGTGTCTTTCCATAAGGCACCAGGAGCCAGGCTGCGTCGGCATTGCGCCCCACCGGGTTAAAGCAGTCGAACTTGATAGCGCGGCCTACCACCGCAGAAGTCCACGAGGCAGCCCGGTAAAGGTATACGCTATCCAGATCCACCATCACCTGTACGGCATCAGGATCCGCCAGAGGTGCACAGTTCATCGGTAGTTTTAACGACGTCGTGTATTCAACGTTCGCCGGTGTATATCTTTGTGCATTCCTGGCAGCCACGGGAACGGCGCTCATAAAGGGGATGGCCAGCATCACTGCCAGGACCATGCCATTGCGTACGTTCACCTTTTTCATTCAACACTCCTGTTGTGCCGGTTCCGAATGGTCCTGCAGCCTATCATCGTCCCATGACAGGACAATATTCGACCGGCGTGACGAAATTAGTGACACGAACTTGCGAACTAGACTGAATATACTACCGAAGGGACGTGATAACGTCAAGAAAAACGTTATGCTAGCGCCTTGCGCAAACAACTCATCGCGGGTAGGCTAGTGCCCTCGATGGATGGCACCTGAATTATGGCGATAAGGAGCTCAATGAGCATGTCGAAATGGAGGGCATTATTGATAACTGGCCTTTTCGTATGGAGCGCCGGGTGCGGAGGTGCGCCTGTATCGACGTCCACCACCGCTCCGCTGCCGACTGCCTCCAATCCCACTTCCACCTCTACGCCAGCCCTGGTACAGGCACCGACCCTCACACCCGCACCGTCCAGTACAGCGGAAGCTACACTCGCCGCCACCGCCACGGCACAAGCGATCACCCATACAGGGGCAGCCACGAGCACGCTGGTGTCGACAGTCAGTGCAGTGAGCCAACAGGACTTTGCTCCCACCGTTCGCCAGGTATGGAACACGTCAGTCGGGCTGGATCAGATGACCGGCACCTGCTCGAAAGGGTCCATGCTTCCCGTGTATGGGCTGGTGCAGATCACGCCTGAGGGAGACAAATTGAGCTGGAAGAACCAGGAGCCCGCTCCCTACACCTTCACGCGTCTGCGCACGAATGTCTATCAGTATTCCGGACCCACTGCGATCAAGGATGGCGTGGTGACGATGACGCTCAAGTTTGATAGCACCCAGTCTCTGGAGATGCTGCGGCAGTTCGTCGCCTCCGACGACCCCGGCTGCCTGCACACGCACAAATACACCGGCACCTTCCAGTGGAATAAGTAGGGCGAAGCCGTGCCCTTACGTTGCGTTTTGTGCCATCTCCGCCAGGTATTTATCACGGTTGGCCAAGCGGGCCGTTTTACCACTGGAGGTCTTGAGCAGCCATCTGGCATCAACTATATACACGTGGCGCAGCGCCACGTCGGACCCGCGCGTGACATGCTGGCGGATAGCGTCGCCGATGCGTAATCGCTCGTCTTCGTCCTCAACATCCACCTCGACCACCATCACCACCTCTTCGGTGCCTGCAGCATCATTCATGACACCGAATGCCACCACACGTCCGGGGTGCACACCCGGCACCTCGCTGGCCAGCCTCTCCAGGTCCTGCGGGTAGATATTCTTGCCGCCCACGATGATCAGGTCTTTCCTGCGTCCGGTGACGTACACCTCACCCGCAGCCAGATAGCCCAGGTCGCCTGTCAGATACCAACCCTGGTAAAACGCCTTTTCCGTCAGATCGGGGCGGTTGTAGTAGCCGGTGAGCATGCAATCGCTGTGAATGGCAATCTCGCCTACATGCCGCTCGGGCAGGTCCTGGTACGCACCATCGGGGAGTGCCTCCAACACGCGAACCTGCACATTGGGCAGCGGTCTGCCTGCAGAGAGCATCTTCATGGCGTCACTTCTCGCTGTGCCTTCTCCTGTAACCGGTGTTGCGATACGGTCCACCAGCAAAGCGCGCTGGTCCACCTCGTCCAACGTCACAGGCGCATCGATCCCGGCCTGGGTGACGGCAAAGACGTTCTCCGCCATGGCATAACAGGTGGTCAATGCGCCGGCGCGCAAGCCGAGCCTGCCAAAGCGTTGCAGGAAAGCCTGTTGGCTGGAGTGGTAGGTCGGTTCGGAGCAGTTCACCACCGCGCGCAGGCTGTCCAGGCATACACCGTCAAGGTCGTGTTCACGTGTCTTCTGTGCGCAGAAGTTGTAGGCGAAGTTCGGCAACCAGGTAAGTGTGCCGCCGTAGTGTGAGATGGCCTGCATGAGCCGTGCCGGTGCTCGCACCCAGTCGAATGGCGACATGAGTACCAGCATCACCTGGCGCAACAGGGGCATTACAAACGAGGCAATCAGCCCCATGTCGTGATAGAGCGGCAACCAACTGACGATTACATCTTGAGGCGACAGGTGCAGCGCCGCCGAGTAATACTCAAGTTGGTTGAACACAGCACGATGTGAAAGCGCCACGCCCTTCTGCAATCCCGTGGTGCCCGATGAGTGCTGCAGCAGCACAATGTCGTTGCCTGTACGGTGCAGACCCCCTAAGGCCTCAAAATCGGGCTCGGCCGGCTGTACATCGGTGCAGACCAGGATGCGCGGCGCCTCGTCCGCAGCCGTGCTGGCGCTCGTCATGGCACGGTGCACCTCGGGTAGGAATTCCGGGTACGTGATCAGGGCGGCAGGATGGGTGGTCTGGATTAAAGCGGCCAGGTCCTGGCGATAACGCTCCGGAGCCAGCTTCTCAGTGAGGAAGGGCATGATGGACGGTACAGCGCCTTGCAGGACCGCACCCCAAAAGGCATAGATCAGGTCGGAGCCATGTTGAAGAATAACGATCACCACTTCGCCCGGCCGGACGTCAGCCCGCGCCAGTGCCTGCGCATAGCCGGCGGCACCCCGCACCAATGCCCCGTAGGTAATTGGCTCATCAGGCACCTTGCTTTGCATCAGCACCACGCTCACCCGGTCCGGACATGTCAGGTAGTACTGGCGTAGAACTTCGCTAAATGTGTTCACGGCTATCCTAGAGGCGGCAGATTAGCATCTGAAGATTGGATACTTCGATGGATGTTCGTTGCGGTTTACATGGATTACATACACCTGTGCCGACCCACGTACTTCACAGCAGGCAAGTCTTCATCGGAAAAGTTGGCCGCTGTATCTGCAAGTTAATGTTTGCATCTCAGCTCTGCCTCTCCCGAATGAGCTGCGCAAGCTGTGCAAGTGTATCGAACGTATCTTTATTCAATTCTGAGTCGTCGAGGAGTACACCGAATTGCTTCTCCACAAAGAGCGAAAGATCCACCAGGTGGAATGAATCGATCAGGCCGCTGGAAATGAGCGGGGCATCGGAGGCGATTTTACGCTTGGGTTGCTGGAGAATCTGCGCGGCGATGTATTGCGCCAGGCTGCTGGTGATATCGGTTGTCATGGTGCTCCGATTCTACTCAACTGCCCGATGCGAGGCAGTAGCTGCGCGGCCAGGATCTGGGCGCCCGCAGGTGTGTAGTGCACCGCGCTATTGGTAAACTCTTTCATCGGCAGCAGGTTCCAAAGATCAAGGTAGTTCCAGCCGCGCGCCTGCGCCAGCTTTTCCATGATCACGCGGTATTGATCGTACGCCCAGCGCGGATAAAAGAAATCGTACCGGATGCGGCTGTTCTGGCCATTGGAGATCAAGATCGGCTCATTCACTATCAGAAGCGGTACATGACCAACGGCGCGCACCCCCGCGTCCAGTTCATCCAGGGCCAGATCGCCTTCATGTAACGTGGGCGGCTGCAGACCATGGAAGGTGGTGTCGGCCTGCAGGTCGATGGCGGCTGGCTCGTATCGGTCGGGGTAGTCCTGATCGATGCCCGTAGCTGCCCACAACACCCCATAAAGCTGCAGACGAAACAGGTCAGCCAGATCCCGGCGGCTGCCCACAATGGTGCGCTCCAGGAAGGTAGGGGTGTAGAACTGTGGGTCGTTGGGATTCAGCCTCAAGCCGTAGCGCGCGATCAAACTGCGCTCAATATCAGGATTGTGCTGCAGGAGGGGATGCACAAGCTGCTTGTCAGCGGGGAACGATTCCAACGTCACCAGCCAGATGACCAGGTCTGGCTGGTAACGCATGGCGTGGTCGACGATCATGACGTCTTTGGCCAGCGACATGATGGGGTAGCCCAGGTTATAGGCACGCACCATGCGACCGTCCGCGCTGCGCAACCCGGCGCGATTGATCTGCGCAGCCAGTGTTTGCGAGGGCTTCAGCAACCAGCCCCAGGTGGAAGAATCGCCAATCAGAAGCACGCGGTACTCGCCCGCTGGCTTGGGTCCGGCGTTGATCTCCTGCGAGGCAAACATGGCGTTCAGGTTCAAAACGCTCACGTTGTAGGCGCGCTGGGGATTATCACCGTAGGGCAGCCGCAGACGACCTGGGAATAGCACATTGTAGGCCGAGATACGACCCAGCTCGGGCATGGGGTATGCGAGCGCGAACAGTATGTTTAGTATGACGAAGCAGAGCAGTGCCTTCGCCAAAAGTCGCAAGGCCGCACGCAGCACCGCACCACCGGTCCTGGGTTTTTGATCGGTCTCACTCAGTCGGCCGTCCATTACCCACCTGCTCCTACCAGCCGGCGAAACACCGCCAGCGACAGATCCAGATTGGGAAGCGCAAACCATATCCAGCCCAGGGCTACATAGTGAAACGTGATCACCACATTCACCACACCCATCAGGCCTGCCCTGTAAGGCAATGGACTGGCAGGTTCGCTAACTGGCTGGCTGGACGGATCATTCAGCGCCTTTTGTTCGGCACGCGCGGCACGCCGATGCGAGTAGTCGGTCCAGAGGTTATGCACAAAAAGGCCGGCGGCGTGCCAGGCGCCCCAGGCTACGAAGTTCCAAGTGATGCCGTGCCACAGGCCGATCAGTAGCATGGTGCCGACCTGCCCTGTGAGGATGATCACCGTGGGCGAGAGTGTCTTGCCATTGGCGAAGGTTCGGGTCCGCAATGCGCGCGTGACAGGATTGAAGAAGTAGGTGCGGAACCACTGCGCCAGCGTAATATGCCAGCTATTCCAGAATACGGTCAGGTTCCGTTTCAGGTAAGGATGGTCGAAGTTCTCGGGCAGCTTGATGCCGAAGAAGCGTCCCAGTCCGATGGCGATGTCGGTGTAGCCACTAAAGTCGAAGAAGATGCGGAAAGCGAAAGCATAGACCAGCAACCAGGTCCATGGAACCGAGTGCGTCTGTGCCGCATTGGTGGCGTTTAGGGCGAAGATCGCCAGCGTATCCGCCAACACGAATTTCTTAAATACACCAGCGAAGATGCGCCGTCCGCCTTCCACCATATCGTCTACCCCAGGCGTCAGGGTGCTGCGTGCATCCTTTGTAAAGTGCTCTACCCGGTCGATTGGCCCTGCAGTGAGTGAAGGGAAGAACACCACATACGAGACGAACTCACGCAGGGAAAGAGCCCCAGCCTTGAGCTTGCCGGTGGAACGATCGCGCAGCACGTGGATCAGGCGGAATGCCAGGTAGCTGAAGCCCAGCCAGCGCAGGTCCAGCGCCGAAGCCTGGTCGGTCGCCTGGCCGGTGAGTGTTCGCAGCACCACGCTCGCCGAGCGCGCCAGTGCATCTAGTTTAAAGATCACGAAAAGCGCAACGATGAGAAAAATGGGGATGCTGAGCAGGCCTGTCCGGCGACCGAAGGCGGCCCCGGCCGCGGCTGCCAGAGCCGCGACTACGATAAGACTGATTAAGATGGAGACAATATCCGGTGGACGTGAGGGGGTGATCAGTATATCGGTGTAGCGCGTCAGTCCCACGAGCAAAACGACCGCGACGACAACAGTCAGGGTGGCCAGTGTATCGCGTGTCGCAACTGTGCCACCTTCCCTGGCCGCAATGCGTCCAGGGATGTTAATCGTCACCCATACGATCACCGTGAGTCCCAGTGAGGCCGTGGGCAGCCAAAAGTCCAGATTGCGGAGCGGCATGGACGACTGCAGCCAATACACAGCAAAGACGCTTGCCACCAGCATGACCCAGCCCTTGTAGCGCCGGATCCGTTCCCCAGCCAGCAACACCAGCACACCGAAAGTGACCGTCAGTGCGGTGAAGGCAAGGATGCTGGTCAGGTTCATCTAGTAACCCTGGTAGATCCACTGGGGTGCACTGTCGGCAGTGGCGATCACCAGTGCGATGAGGATCAGGCAGATGGCCAGTGCGATCAGGTTCTCGCGCGTGAAGATGTGCCGTCGGAACCACTGTAGGAGCGTGGGTTGAGTGCCAGGCGTTGGATCGTGCGTGTTCATGCGTGCAGTCACCAATTGTAGCCATTAAATTGCGCGGCGGATGAGGCACTCCTAGACCATTTTTGGGTCCCTCGTCCTGCCTTGCCATCGCCCGATCACCCCACCTGCCCGTGTTCGTGCCAGAACTCGATCAGCCTCAGAATGCGCGGGTACAGCGCGTCCGTGGGGACGTTGTCTCCGAAACCCAGGATGAACCGGTCGCCCGGCGCCACGGCAGCGAAAAGCTCTTCCAGGTAGCGCTCATACTCGTCATCAGAGTAAACGTCAGTCAGCACGGTGGAGGCGACACCGCCCCACATGGTTACGCACCCCTTCCATAGCGCGCGCGTGGAGGCCACATCGATGCTGGTCATCGGCTTGGGCGTGAATGCCTCCACCGCCTGCACACCGCAATCCCTCAGTTTCGCCAGCAGCACCTTCATCTCACCATCGCCATGCACAACCAGCACTTTGTCATGGGCCGACAGCAGCGCGCGAGCTTCCCGATACAGTGGTGCAAAGAACTTGTCGAAAACCGGCGGCGGCGTCATTTGCTCGGTGTAGTTCGATCCCACCTCGATCGCCTGCGCCGGGCAGAAGGCGGCCAGTTTGAGCGTCTGCCGGTATTGCTCGGTCAAAGCGTCGATCAAGGGCTCGACACGGGCAGGATGGTCATACCACTCCAGATAGAAGCGCTCATAGCCCATGTAGTCGATCATGAGCTGGTGCGCGGGCAAGTGATCGCACTGCGGTAGCGCCACGCCATCTCCACCAATGGCGTCGACATATCGCCCGTATTCATCGTAGTTCTCCACTGCAGTCGTATGCTCAAGGATGAATTGCAGTGCATCGTAGTCCGCTTCGGACTTGAACGGGTACTCCACATGCGCGCCGGTGCCAACCGAGTTGTGCAGTTCCTCCGCCAGGACATCCCGGCTGGTCAATGTGCCATAAGGGGTTTGATACGTCGTGACAGCAGCCCCGGCGCTATCAGCAGTATGCGTTATCTCATAGCCTTGGGGTTTCAGTTTATAGAAGGGGATGTCCCACGCTCCGAAGCCCATGATGCCGACGCCCAGGTCGCGCTGCATGTCCCACAGGCTGGCATGCTGATAAGGGTGTGGCAGCGTGCCCAGATTGCGGTGGTAATTGAACCACAGGTCCATACGCGCGATAA
This sequence comes from Chloroflexota bacterium, assembly GCA_021788625.1. Lineage (GTDB taxonomy): Bacteria > Chloroflexota > Anaerolineae > J036 > Brachytrichaceae > CAIXPS01. The sequence goes on along the minus strand of JAJYKL010000016.1, from coordinate 22,653 downwards.
ATGGCACGTGGTCGATGGGTAGCCCGCGCAAGGCGGCCAGGGCGAGGTCTCGGTGATTCATAGGTTGCCTCAGTTACCACTCATTATTTCCTGCGCCCGATCCACACGTATGGCGCCTTCCTGCACCATCTGCCGCGCCACGCGGTCGATCTGCTCGCCCGTGGCGCCGGCTGCCATCGCCACCTGGCGGGCATGCAGGTTCATATGGCCGCGCTGGATGCCCTCGTTGGCCAGGGCACGCACGGCTGCGAAGTTTTGTGCCAGCCCGATACAGGCCAGCACCTCCGCCAGCTCGCGCGCGGTCTTTACACCCATCACCTTCAGCGCAGCGCGCGCCTGCGGGTGGACTCGCGTCGCCCCGCCCACCATGCCAACCGCCAACGGCAGCTCCATTTGGCCCGTCAGGTCGCCTTGCGCATCCAGTCGCCAGCGCGATAACGCGGTATACCGTCCACTTCGCGCAGCGTAGGCGTGCGCACCTGCCTCGATGGCACGCCAGTCGTTGCCGGTGGCAATCACCACGGCGTCTATGCCATTCATGATGCCCTTGTTGTGGGTGGCTGCCCGGTACGGGTCCAGCTCTGCGAAGAGCGAAGCGTCCACAATGCGGCTGGCTGCCGTCGACTCTCCCGCGGAGACCCGCTCATCAGGTAACAGGTTAGCTGGTACGCGACATTTCACGCGCGCCAGGCGACGGTCTGCCAGGTTGGAGATTATGCGCAAATTCACCCGCCCGCCTGTCAATGCCTCGACGCGTGGGGTCAGTGCTTCGCATACGGTGTTGATCATATTCGCTCCCATCGCGTCGCCTGCATCGTAGAGCACGTGCACCACCAGCATGTGCACGGACTGTTGGTCAACTGTCCCTTGCACAGCACGCGTCTCAATACCGATGGTGCGGGTATAGGGATCGCGCGTCTTGGGGTTCGTGACGTTGAGCCATTCAATCAACTCAGGGGTCGCATCTGCAATTGCCCGCCGGGCTGCGTCCATATCGGGTACGTCGAGCACCTGAATCTGCCCGATCATGATGGGTGCATCGCTCTCGGCAGTGAAACCACCGCCTGCACGAATCAGTTTTGCGGCAAAGCTGCATCCGGCCACCACCGATGGCTCTTCGATTACCATCGGCACCAGCACTTCGCGCCCGTTCACCACCAGGTTGGTCACGATACCCAGAGGTAATGCATACGTGGCCACCACATTCTCAATCATATGGTCAGCCTGTTCCAGGCTCAGGCCGCCATGCAGAGCGGCGATATCGGCTTCGCTCAGGTGTGCCAGGTCCTTCAGAACGGCCAGCCGGCTCTGGACCGGTACATCGCGCAGCCTTAACCCATCAACAGATTGGTTTGTCATGGTCATCTGCCTTCAGCTCGGTTGAGAGAGCCACAATAATCGCACTCGGCCGTGTCGACATTCACCCACTCGACCTCGTCGGCGCGCACCGGTGCGCCACATTTGGGACAGCTGGTCGGCAGCGTTCCGCGGTGGGGCTGTCTCGATCCGGGAATAGCAGGCTGGTCACGCGAGAGCAACTGGTTGGCCCTTATCAGCGTGCTCAGCTGCACCGAGTCGATCTGACCTCCGGCGATACGTTGCTGCCTTATCTTACGGTACATGCAAACCTCTTGTGATGCAGTTCGACCTTGCCGCAACCTGCCTGGTTATAGACCCGGCTAGTGTAAACTACTTTTAAGAGGAGCCTATGCAGCCACATCCACTTTTTACAAGCCAACTGGGCGCTCTGCCCTATCAGACCGGTGCGGTGACGCGCCAGATTTCGGCTGAAAACCCCACCGGCGAGAAGGGCCAGGCCTGCCGCTGGGAACCCAACCCAAGCGACCCGAACCTCATCCATAGCGGTGCTGCGCTTGACCTGGGACGCGGGTGGAAGGTGCGCCCTTTCATACGGGTCAGAGCGGGCGAACAGGTGATGCTGGCCGACATTGCCGGCCCCGGCTGCATCAACGAGTTCTTCATCACCAGCGACCTGCCTGAGCACCGCGCACTGGTTCTGCGCATGTATTGGGACGGCGAGGATACACCCTCGGTGGAGGTGCCGCTGGGCGACTTCTTCGCACGCGGCCACGACTCGGCGCCGCACCTGGTGAACTCGCTGCCCGTGACGGTGGGACCGCGCAACGGATGCAGCTGCTATTGGCAGATGCCTTTCCACACACACGCCCGCATCACCCTGGAGAATCAGGCTCCTCGCGATGCCAACGTCGTCGCCTACCGCATCCTGTATAAACTGCTCGACGTCCCCGACGGCGCTGCCACCTTTCATGCGCAGTGGCGCCGCAGCATGACCCGGCGCGATTATCCTGAGCATGTCATCCTGGATGGCATTCACGGGCAGGGTTTATACGTGGGTACCTATCTGGCCTGGACCTCTTTCTCGCACGGCTGGTGGGGTGAAGGCGAGGTGAAGTTCTACATCGACGGTGACGGCGAGTTTCCCAGCATGGCCGATAACGGCACGGAAGATTACTTCGGCGGAGCATGGGGCTTCGCAGGATTTGACTCCAAAAGTGATTCCGAGCATGAACATGAATTCAGCACCCCTTACCTGGGTCTGCCACTGGCGCGCATTGCTGACTCAGGGGGACCGCGCCGCTTTAGCCTCTATCGCTGGCACATCCTGGATGCCATCGGCTTCAAACAAGACCTGCGCGTCACAGTGCAGGCTCTGGGGTGGTGGCCTGACCAGCGCTATGAGCCACTGACCGACGATATCGCCTCGGTGGCCTACTGGTATCAGCTGGAACCGCACGCACCGTTCCAGCCGCTGCCGCCCGTTCGGGATCGCTGGAGCAGATGAACAGATCAGGTATGGTAAATCTGTCACGCGGTTATGCGTCCGCTCTGTTTGCGGCGGCTGTCCTCTCGACCACTGCCATCCTCATCCGTTATCTGACGGTGACCTATGCCATTCCGCCGCTCGTGCTGGCTTTCTGGCGCGATGCCCTGGTAACCCTCACGCTCGCGCCTGCGCTGGCACTGCTGGCGCGTCGACTGTTGAGCGTAAGCCATGCACACATTGGTTACCTCGCCATCTTCGGTCTGGTGCTTGCGGCTTTTAACGCTACGTGGACCTACTCCGTCGCCATGAACGGGGCGGCTGTTGCCACTGTGCTGGTGTACGGCTCGGCTGCCTTCACGGCACTGCTGGGCTGGGGTCTGCTGAAGGAGCGACTGGGTTGGGCCAAGCTGCTGGCCATCGTTCTATGCCTGACCGGCTGCGTACTGGTCTCCGGTGCGCTGAGTGCAGCAGCCTGGGGAACCAACCTGATGGGTCTCCTGGTGGGGGTGCTTTCCGGGCTGTGCTATGCGGTTTACAGTCTGATGGGCCGCTCAGCCGCACAGCGCGAGCTGAATCCCTGGACGACGCTTGCCAGCACGTTTGGCTTTGCTGCCATCTGCCTGCTCGTACTGAATCTGCTGCCCCAGGCGGTCACTGGCATCGCCAGCCAACCTGCCGACTTGTTTTGGCTGGGCAATGCCTACTATGGATGGGGCATACTACTCGTGCTGGCAGCCGGACCCACCGTGGCAGGCTTCGGACTCTATAACATCAGCCTTGGCTTTTTGCCCGCCAGTGTCGCCAACTTGATTGTTACCCTGGAGCCAGCTTTTACCGCCCTCAGCGCTTACCTCTTACTGGGAGAGCAATTAAGTGTTTTGCAGTTTGGGGGTGGTCTGCTGATTCTATGTGGGGTTGTGTTCCTGCGCCTGTACGAAGGGCGGTCGATAAGGCTGTTACAGACACAAGCACGGTAATACACGCCACCCCACGTAACAGTGTCGATCACGTTTATCACATCAACTCATGCGTATAAAGAGATCGCCCTGAGTATCAAAAACATACCGAACAGTCGGTATTATAATAATCAAAACAATGCAAAAACGGGCCATTGAGACCAGAGAGCACATCCTGCAAACCGCGCAGCTACTCTTTGCAAGCGAAGGGTACGACGCGACTGGCGTGGCGGAGATATGCCAGCAGGCAGGCGTGAGTAAGGGTGCGTTCTACCACCACTTCCCTACCAAACAGGCCGTATTTATGGCACTGCTAAACGAATGGCTGGCTGGGCTAAACGCACAGATGAAAACATTGCTGGATCAGGCCGGCAGCATCCCCCAGGGCCTCATCGACATGGCCCGGGTCAGTCACGAAGTGTTCCGTAGCGCCAAAGGCCAACTGCCGATGTTCCTGGAATTCTGGCATGAATCGGGTCATGACCCGGCGGTCTGGAAAGCCACGATTGAACCCTATCGCCACTACACCGACCTGTTTGCCGGGGTTATCCGCCAGGGCATCGAGGAAGGGGCACTGCGCGCGGTCGACCCGCAACAGGCAGCGCGTGTCGTCGTCGCACTGGCACTGGGATTGGTTTTGCAGGGGGTTATGGATCCAGAGGGTGCGGCCTGGGATGAAGTGGCGCAACAGGGCATGCGGTTTTTGATCGATGGTCTTGCCAGGAGGAATGAATGATCTTAGTGACCGGGGCGGCCGGGCATATTGGTAACGTGTTGGTTCGCGAGTTATTGCAACGGGGGGAGCCAGTTCGCGCCCTTGTGCTGCCAGGAGAAGACATAACCTCGTTGAGTGGGCTGCCCGTGGAGCTATCTTACGGCGATGTATTGCACCCTGATACGCTCACCCCGGCTTTTGAGGGGATAGAGTACGTGTATCACCTGGCAGGCATCATCTCCATCCAACCGGGGATGCAGGCATTTATGCGCCAGGTGAATGTGGAGGGAACGCGTAATGTACTGAGCGCTGCCCGACACGCAAAGGTGCGGCGATTGGTCTACACCAGCTCCATTCATGCTCTGGGGCGGCCGCCACGCGGCACAACTATCACCGAAAGCCAGCGCTTCGACGTGCACAACCCGGCTGGACCCTACGACCGCAGCAAAGCAGAGGCATCGCTCGAAGTGTTGCGGGCTGTGCGAGAGGGACTGGATGCGGTCATCATCTGCCCCACCGGGGTGATTGGACCGCACGACTATCGCGGCAGCGAGATGGGCGCAGTGCTAAGCGCCTTCCTGCGCCACCGCTGGAGCGTACTGGTGGATGGCATGTTTGACTTCGTGGACGTGCGGGACGTCGCCCGCGGCCACATCCTGGCCTGCGAGCGTGGGCGCCAGGGAGAAACCTACATCCTTGGCAACGAGCGTGTCTCGGCAGTCTGGCTATGGGCCACCGTGCGTGACGCCACGGGCCTGCGCTCGCAGACGCTCGTCCTGCCTCTGCAACTGGCCAAGCTGGTGGCCAGCCTGGCACTTCAATATGCCCGTATGGTGCATCGCACGGCAGTCTTTACACCTTACGCCCTGGAAACGCTCAACTCGAGCTCGAACGTCAGCCATGACAAGGCTCTACGCGAGCTGGGCTATCAGCCGCGATCCCTCGTGGACACCGTGCGCGACACCGTCCGCTGGTGGCAGGAGCACGGTAACGGTCGAGGAACCTACAAATTCGTCTGAGACCATTCAACACAGATGAACACAGGATGGATCATCTGCGTTTACCCGTGTTCAACTGGGCACCCATCTCGAGGATGTTACTGTAACTGTCCCTGCGCTTCCCGGTGAAGGTCAAATCCGTCTGCAGCGTACCGCTGACCCAGCGCTTTTGGCCGAACGGGAAGTAGCGCTCCTCCCCAACCACGTGTCCGCCGGCGTCCAAATGGGGTACGGTTCAGTGCAAATCGCCCGCCAGGCGTGGGGTTGACGGCTATCGCGGACGTGTCATATTCACCCCCATATATGTGGATGGGGTGCTGGGTTATTTCCACCGCCGTATCGGAACTGACCGCTGCACCGATCATGTACGTGGCCGGCACTTCAGAGGAGCTCACCCGTACCTGGTAGGTGCGCAGCACAGGATGATCCGCATCAACCAAAATCCCGGGTCAGGTAAGCCTTTGCCCCACGGACGGGCGCCGGATCCACCTCCACGCCGCTCAGGCGATGACGAGATCGGGAGCCGCTGCCAGGCAAAGCTGTGCGAAGATCAACCACAGATGCACACAGATACAGGTACGTCAATCCATTGTCATCCGTATCCATCTGTGGTGAATTCCTCACACCCGGAAGAGCGGTGACAGGTCGGCAAGGATGGCGTCCAGCTCGCGGCGGTCATCGCCGTCTAAAGGTACCGACCCGGGGGTGCGCATTCGCGCGGAGTGCAGCACACCTCGCCGTACCAGCACCTCCTTGCACACCTGCATCCCCAACAGCATCTCGAAGTTGATGAGCGGGAGCAGCCGGTTAAAGACAGCACGCGCCTTTGCCTCGTCGCCGGCCTGGAAGGCATCCCAGACCTGCGCGTAGACGTCGGGCACTTCGGCGGCGGGCATAAAGCCACAGGCGCCCCGTCGCATCTCCGAGAGCATCCAGCGGCCCAGCGCGCCGCCGAACACGCCCCAGCACTGCGGCTCGGCCGCGCTCACCACAGCGCTGATGTTATGCGCGCTGGGAGGAGACTCCTCCTTGATGTAGTGCACGTGCTCCACCTCACGCAGCAGGCGCAGCAGCAGCGCGGGTGAAAGAGCCGGCGATCCGTTCTGCACAAACACCGGGCGCCCGGCAGCCAGTGCGATGGCCCGGTAGTAGGCCAGCACCTCGTCCGGCGTGCCGGGGCTCAGGTACGGAGGCAGCGCGATCACCGCGTCCGCCCCCACCTGCGCGGCGTGCCGGGCATGCTCAGCCGCTGCCGCTGCACTTGGTGCGGCAACGCCGACCACCACCGGGATCTTCCCGGCCGCCTCACTCACAACGGCTTCGACCAGGCGTCGCCGCTCACTGTCCGACAGGAACTGGAACTCGCTGCCTAATACGGGGTAGACCAGGCCATGTGCACCAGCACGGATATTGAAGGCCACTTCGCGTCGCAAACCGGCTTCATCCAGTTCGCCTGCATCCGTAAGTGGCGTTTGTAACACGGAGAAGATACCGCGTAACCTGCTGCTCATCATGATCTTCCTTTCACCTCACCAGGCATGCACAGGACAAGGCTGGCAGCGTCAGGGTCACCCCTCCACCTGCCCAATACGCTGGTGTGCCGGGTTGCCCGGCACCTGAAACATGCAACGTCAACTTATCCTCCCCTGAATGCAGGCGATCATCGTGGATGGCGATAATCTGTGGTTCGGTCGTCCAATTCGCCAAAACGATGCCCATGCGACCATCTGGAGCCTGCCACGCGGAATGGAAAACTGCCGGGATGCGGTTGATCCGACCGTTAGCAGACCATTCGACCGTCTTAATGCCATGCACCGTGGCAGGACGCAACATGCGCCCATAGACGAGAAAGTCTTTTGCTGGCCCGTGTCGAAGGGCGGCTACCGCCCGGATCATGGTGAAGGCGTGCTCGCTATTTTCCACCTTGGGTTGCCACGCGGCCCAGTTGTTGGTATCTTTGTCCAGAAAGGTTCCATCACCAGTAAGTACTCCTCCAGGGATACCCCCCAATACACAATTGACGGCGTTGCGGATCACCAGGTGAAAGGGCTCGGGGGCGTTGCCCATCATGCCCTGAAGCACCACACACTCGTGGAACAGGTACTGATAAAGCGGCACGATATCCACGCCGTAACCGGGTGGGAAAGTGCGCAACTCCGTCTCCTGGAACAGTGGCAGGCACACCTCGTTCAAACCGGACTCGGCTGAGTGCACCACACCCGGCTCGCCAGCCTCGCGCGCCAGGCGGTGCAACTCGTTCATGAAGAGCTGCATCTTCTCCGCCATCCACTTACCGGGTACGGGTGGATGCTCGTGGTCCGCGGCGAAACACGGGAAGGTGGCCGAGCCGTTGTTCTGGTCCAGGAACTGGATGGACTCCATGCCCCATGCGATCAAATGCTGCACGTACTCGCTGGCCACCTGGCGTGTTTTCCACGCCCCCAGGCAGCATGCATAACTGGGGCGCCAGTTCGCATCCCAGTTCTCACGCCAGGGCGAGCCATCGGCCTCGTGGCATACGCTCTGCGCCCCGCCCTGTTGTTCATAATAGGCGCTGCCATCGTAACCGTTCCAGCTCTGGCCGATCACCCACCGCGTGCCGCTGCAGAAGCAGCCGGCGTGCCATCCCCGCGCACGCAATGCCTGGACGAAGCGCCCCATGGCTTCATCTCCCCCTATGGGCGGGAGCGCGTCAGGGTATACCCACGAGCCGCCGCGCTCCCAGCCCATTAAGATGACCACCAACGGCGCCTGTACCCGGTCCGATAGGTTCAGCAGCAGAGGCAGGCATTTCTCATATGGGAGGAAGTCGGCAATTGGCTCAACCGGTCCCGCGTCGAGTATCCCCTGCGGGCGAATCGTGACGTAGACGGGCGAATCCAGGAGCCACGCCGGGACATCGTGTCGCTGGGTGAGCGGGATGAACCACTTTTGCCTGGAACTCCAATCCCGGTACAAGTCAGCCGCCGTGTACCAGTCGCCGATGAAGCTACGCGTTACCGTGTCATACTCCAGTATCCGCTCGCCCCACTCAGGCCAATCCCCCACGTGAGCGACGCCCAGCCGCACGCCACGGTCGCGTTGCAGTGCCGCAAACCGCTTGACGTGAGCGTCCGTGTCTTCACAGGCCAGATACAGCCCGGCGCGATCGTTGTAGTAAGCCAGAAATTGCGCGAACTGCATGCCCGGGTAGTGATTGGCATCGCCATTGCTCGAAGTGAATTCCCACGCCTGCGGCCAATCGGGCTTCAGTTTCTGCCGCCAGGCACCCCCGTCTGGAATGACCTCACCCGGACGCTCGATCAATCGGCCGCTCCCGTAGCCGTGCGGCAGGAGAATGGCTTCGCTGCCCGCTGCGCCGTGCAGATCGAAGGGGCATACGACGAACGGATACTGTATGTCCACCACTTGCAGACCCGCATCGTTCATGAGTCGAATGCGATAACGTATTGACGGGTCGTCCGCGGATGCCTTAATCCGGCAGGTCACCTGGATGTCAAGACCGGCAACATGGAAAAAAGTGGCACTGAGCGTGCCGGCTGGCCCTCCCTGTTCCACCTGAATATACTCGGCCTGCGTGGAATCGATCAACCGATATTGCCGATCGGCGTCGAGGTAACCTATGGCAAAAACGGGGAACGTCTGGCCCTGGTAAATGAACTCCTGCTCCGGCACCTGCTTGCTGCGCAGCGAAAGAAGCGCCAGCGTGCGCGCGTCGAACTGTATGCGATCCGTCGCAGACTCCAGTGTCAGGCGGTTGGGCTGGGTGGAGGGTTGGTCATTCATCAGGTATGTTGTAACGCGATTCGGGGATGTGCGCAACAGGTGCCAACACTATACTTTCAACAGAATCTTCGCCCTCAACGATGCGTCATACCGGACGATGCGTCAAGGGCGACGGGGCATATAATTATGGACGATACCTTGCGCGACGTTCCCACCACCTTTGATACCGAACGCTTAACACTACGCTGGCCCATGCCCGGTGATGGCGTCACTTTTCACGCCGGTGTGTTGGCATCCATCGAAGAGTTGCGGCCCTGGTTGGCGTGGGTCATTCCAACGCCGACAGAGGAACAAATGGAAGCGCGCATCAGGCACAAGCACGCCCATTTCATTGAGCGCACCGAGTTAGTGTATTTGATCTTCTTAAAGGGAACGTCCACTTTTATCGGCAGCACCTGGCTACATAGTCCTGACTGGGCCGTACCGTCGTTCGAGATTGGATATTGGGCGTGTACACCCCACACGGGAAAGGGCTATATCACCGAAGCGGTGATCAGTCTGCGAGACATGGCCTTACAGTCTCTCGGCGCTCATCGCCTGCAGATCGTCTGTAACGCGGCAAATCAACGCAGTGCAGCCGTGGCCCGGCGTGCCGGGTTCGAGATGGAGGGGACGCTACGCTGCTCCGCGCGCCATCACCTGACGAATGAACTCATGGACGAGTATTTCTTCTCCTTCGTCAGACGCGAGCGCGAGGCGCATACGGATAGCCCCGACGAGCAGAGCCAGACTCGTTAGTGGAACCATTGCCCATGCCAGCAATTGGCGTACCCAGGCATGACAACCCCCTAACAACGGTGGTCAAAAGGCGTTTGCGCAAAGTGTCTATGGTTGTCCAGGTCTATGTTGTTATGCTTTGTACACGACAGGAAGAGCGCATACTGCGGACTGTAGCGCACTACAACATGCCCTCCAGCCGCCTGCGTGCGTCGTCCCAACCGGCGCGATCACCCGGATCATAGCTACGCACGTCGAACGAATTGCGGATCACCTCGCGCCCCTCCTCCAGCGACCCGATGCACCCCAGCGCGAGCGCCTGCATGAGGATGTTTCCGGCCGCCGTCGCCTCCACCGGCCCGGCCACGATGGGCCGGCCTGTCGCGTCGGCCGTGAACTGGCACAGCAGGCGATTCTGTGTGCCGCCACCCACCATGTGCACCGGTTCCAGGCGCCGCCCCACCAGTTGCTCCAGCCGCCCCAGCACGATGGCGTATTTGAGCGCCAGGCTCTCCAGTACGCAGCGCACGATAGCGCCCTTGCTCTCCGGGATGGGTTGGCCGGTCCTGCGGCAGAACGTGCGGATGCGCGCCGGCATGTCGCCCGGCTTCAGGAAGTCGGCGTCGTCGGGGTCGACCAGTGACACGAAGGGGGGTGCCTCGGCCGCGATGTGCGCCAGCGCATCGTACGAGAGCTCTTCGCCTGTCTTGGCCCAGATACGGCGGCACTCCTGCACCAGCCAGAGCCCCATAATATTCTTCGATACTCGGAACGTGTCACACACGCCACCTTCGTTGGTGATGTTGAACTGCAGGCTTTGAGGGTTGATGAGGGCGTTCGGCCATTCCACGCCCATGACCGACCACGTGCCGGAGCTGATCCAGGCGAAGTTCGGCCCCCTGGCCGGCACGGCCGCGACCGCGGAGCCCGTGTCGTGGCAGGCCGGCGCGATGGCCATTAGCGTACGTTGCCCCGATCCGCCAACCTCTTCCTCGACGGCCGGCAGGAGCGGGCCGAGCAGCGTGCCAGGCTGCACCACGCGCGGGAACAGGTGCGTGGGGATGCCCAGCCGCTCCAGCATGGGCAGCGCCCAGTCGTCTGCGTTTGGGTCGTAGCACTGTGTGGTGGTCGCGTTGCTAAACTCGCACACCTGGTGACCTGTCAGCCAGTGGTTCAACAGGTCCGGCATGGTCAGGAAGGTCTGCGCGACGTCGAGCTCCGGAGACTTGTGCACCACCATGGAGAACAACTGGTAGAGCGTGTTGATGGGCATGAACTGGATGCCCGTGCGAGCGAAGATCTCGTCGCGCGGCACATACCTGAAGGCCTGCTCCATCATCCCATCCGTCCGCGCGTCGCGGTAGTGGTAGGGGTTGCCCACCAGCGCGCCGGTCCGGTCCAGCAGGGCGAAGTCCACGCCCCACGTGTCCAGCCCGACAGCCGCCAGGTTGCCGGTGTACCTGCGCAGCGCCGACGTGAGCCCCTGCTTCACGTCGGACCACAGACGCAGTACGTCCCAGTGCAGCCCGTCGGGCAGGCGCACCGGGACGTTCGGGAAGCGATACACCTCGTTGAGCGGCTCGGGCGTCTGCACCAGGCGTTTGCCGTCGAACTGGCCGACCATGGCCCGGCCGCTCTCCGCGCCCAGGTCGAGAGCTAGAAAGTTGAGTGTCTCGCCCACGCTGGCCTCCCTCTCCAATCTCCAGCTTCAGTTACCATTCCACCCTGCTCAATGTGGCAGGTTCTTTGGCGCAAACTTGGGATGGAAATCCGCCCCATGGTAGCCCCAGGGTGTGCGGGGGCGCACGCGGATGCCCCACAATTCAGCCGCGGCACCGAACTCAGGATATTTCCGGGCAGCCTCCTGCAGCGTCATGCCAGAGAGCACCGCGTCAAACGCCTGCCGCCAGGCCATGGCGCCAGCCTTGTACCCCATGGGGTGCCCCAGAATTCCGCCGCCAGCAGGCACGATAAAGTCAATACCGTGCTCCTGAATGAGTGCTTCCACCAGTCCTGGGTACATGCCAGCAGAAGGCATCGGCCAGGTGCGCTTGATGTGGTAGAACGGCGCACGCAGAGTTTGCGACGTGCGCATCTCCTCCTCCACTGAGCATGTTTGCAGGCTGGACCACAGCGAAGGCGAGAGCATCAGGTCCGCGCCGCACAGGCGGCATAATTTGGAGAGCGGCACCCAGCTAAACTCCTTCAGCATGCCCAGCATATGGGAGGGGTGCAGCATCACGGGTACCGTGATCTCAGGGTCTTCGGTGATTGACTTCAGCGCCGACAGGCCTGCCGAGTAGGCGAAGAGCAATCCCGTGGCACCGTTGCGCACGGCACGCCGGGCTTTCTCGTGCACGCGATCCACCTCATCGGTAACACTGGCCAGATAGATTGTCTTGTGACCGGTTTCGCGCTCAGCCTTATCAAGCGCCTTCAAGACAGCGTCCAGCCTGGCGTCAAAGGAGCTATTAGCCAGCTCGCTGCACATCTCGTCGTCCTTGCACAGGTCGGCGCCGCCCAGCGCGCTCTGGTACACCTGCGCCGCCGTATCCTCAGGCGTCATGCCCATCTTGGGCTTGATGATCTGCAAAACGAGAGGCCGATCATAAACGTTCAGTATCTTGCGCATGCCCTCGATGCCGAACTTGGGTCCTTTGAATTTTTCGGCCAGCCGGCGCGGGATGGTCACGTCCAGCAGGCGTACCTGGTCGCAGAAGGCGAAGATGTTGCCAGAGATGGACAGCAGCAGCATGGGAACGTTTACATTTACGTCCCACGCGGCTGTAGGAAACGCCAGTTGTACGATTGCCTTGCGTGTGCCTTGGGGGGCTGGGATCTCGTAGTATCCCAATACTTTGCTCGTCAGGCGTTCGCGCACTTCGGGCGTCTCCTCCTTGACGTCCATCCAGCTTGCCGTGGAGCCTTCCAGGGCCAGGCGCTCCACCTGCCCCAGGTGGTCAATGAAGTCCACATTTTCCAGGGTGTCTTCAATATAGTACGTACCCACAATAAAATCATCCTGGTCTAGGCTCTCCCACATGTAGTTGAACATGTGAGGGTCATACAGTTGCTTTACCACACCATTCTCCTTTTCCGGAACTAAGATAACAGCGCTTCACGCAGCAGAGCCGAAGTCGCCAGCGCATCGCCGCGTGCAACCACCTCATCGATACGCGCCCGTCCAATGCGGTCCAACAGGCCATGCAGACCCTCGATCCAGCGGATGCTCTCAGTGGCCGCACCCACCCCCTCTTCGCGATACGGGAAGATGTCGAGCGCATACCACCCATCGTAACCCACGCGATCCAGCCAGTAGAGCAGCTCCAGCATCTCCACAGTATGTACCGAACCAACCGTCATATCGTCATCCCACAGGCGCCAGTTATCGTTGAAATGCATGTAGAAGAGCTTGTTTCCGAAGTGCTGCAGCAGTGCCGCTGACTCGGCAGCGTCCTCGTACGCCATGAGAGTGTGACCCACGTCAATCATGGCGCCAACATTGGGTTTGTTGACCTGTTGCAGCAGCATCAGCGTTTTACCCACTGTGCCGACGAAGCAGTGGGTACGCGGTTCCTTGGGCTTGTACTCGATGACGAGTTTCACCTCAGGCAGGTATTCGGCGCACTCGAGGGTACCCTCGACGATGCGATCCCAGGCTGCCGGGTAGTCGGCTTGCAGGGGGTAGTCATAGCCATCCTGGCCAAACCACAGATCAATGATGTCGCACTTCAACTGGCGCGCCCATTCCATGGACTTCTTCACCTGCTCGATGGCATCCCGGCGAACCTGAGAGTCGGCCGATGCGAACGAACCGCGACCCCACCTGGCCGAAGCCCAGATGTCGGGCGTCACACAGGTGATCTCCAGGCCGGCGCCGCGAACGCGCCGATTGATCTGTTCAAGGTTATCATCGTTGACGTGCCACAGGCCAACCAGTTCCACACCGGTCAACCCAGGGACGCGCGTAGCAGCCTGGATCAATTCGTCGGTGCTCAGGCGCTGCCCATAACCAGACAGCACATACCGATCGGCGCAGGCGTTGAAAGTGTTGATGTTTGCGGAGAAGCGCAGCTTATTCGACATGGCTCATCTCCTGTCCCTCCATCGTCGAAGCGCCAGGTTCCTTCACATTCCGGAACGCTGCCGGACCCAATCGCGCGCGCCTCAACGGTGGTCCATCCAACTGCAGCCACCACAACCCAGAGCAGTTGGCACCCACCATTTTGCGCGCATCAGTCAATTCCGGCAAGTTGGGTCTCACCCCGCTAGCGTGTGCTTTACAATGGCGTTAACTGTATCGTAAGCTTGACGTTGAGATATTAACGGCATCGGTGCAACAGACCAAGGGAGCCATGGGATGGGGAATGAAATAAAGCAACCAACACAATTAACCGCTCGTTTTGCTCTATGCGTCCTGCTGGTCGTCGGTGGGTTTATCGCCGGCGCTGTGTTCGACCGGCAGGGGTTAAGCACAGTCGCGCCGATCGCCGACGTTCCAGCCAGTGCCCAGCCAGATTTTCAACTTATGGCTCAGGCATGGAACGTCATTACCGATACGTACGTGGATCGAGCAGCCGTGATACCCCGTAACCTCACCTATGGTGCAATCAGTGGCATGGTTGATGCCCTGGGCGACACCGGCCACAGCAGGTTCCTCACCCCAAAGATGGTGAAAGAGGAGAATAATCAGGAGCAAGGACAACTCAACGGGGTCGGCATTGAAGTCGAGGTGAAGAACGGCAACATTGTGGTCGTCGCACCTCTGGACAACACCCCTGCACAGAAAGCCGGCATACGTGCCGGCGACATCATCGAGAGTGTAGACGGGAAGAGCGTCAGCGGCCTGTCGCTGAGTCAGGTGGTGTCAATGGTCACTGGACCGCCAGGAACGAGCGTCACCCTCACGATTGTTGACCCCAGCACCAACACGACTCACAACTACAAACTCACCCGAGCAAAGATCACCATCGACAATGCCGTATGGCAGCCCCTGCCCGGCACAACGGTAGCCCACGTGCGGGTGGCGGCATTCAGCCAGGGTGTGTCCAAAGATTTACAAAAAGTGCTGGCGCAGGTGTCGCAGCAGCACATGACCAGTGTCATCCTGGACTTGCGCGATAACCCCGGTGGGCTACTGAGCGAGGCCGTTGGTGTTACCAGCCAGTTCGTTGTAACCGGAAACGTCCTGCTGGAGAAAGACGCCAAGGGCAAGATCACGCCCATACCGGTGGAGCCATCAGGTCCTGTCAATAGCCTGCCCATGGTGGTGCTGGTCAACCAGGGTACAGCGAGCGCTGCCGAAATCACGGCTGGCGCCATTCAGGACGCTCAACGCGCTAAATTGGTCGGCGAGGTGACATTCGGAACAGGCACCGTGCTCAATCAGGTTGGCCTGTCCGATGGATCCGCCATTCTGATTGCCGTTCAGGAATGGTTGACGCCATCGGGGAAGACGATCTGGCACAAAGGCATAACACCAGACGTCACGGTATCCCTGCCCCATAATGTTTCTCCCCTCACGCCGGAGGTGGAACGGAGCATGACCGCGGCTCAGGTTCGCTCAAGCGGCGACGCACAATTACTCAAGGGTTACGAACTGCTCACAGGTAAGTCTTATTGAACGCAGCGGGAAGGGCCCGGCCATTGGGCCCTTCTACCGGGACCGCCAACGCTAAGGTCAGGCTCAGGGAGAGTGGCGGTCCATGTTTTCACAGCGGCCAGGACAGATCGAGGCTGGCTGGCGGTAGGCATAAACGCACGGGCCGTCTTCAATCTAGATGACCCGGTCGCTGCCGCCGTCTACCGGGATCTGCGCACCGGTGATCTTCTCGAAGCGCGGCCCAAGCATTTCGGCCACCAGCTCACCTACGTAGTGACTGTTCAGTTCGACGCCTAGAACATTGCGCGTCTTGTATTGCTGGACCGTCAGGCCGTAATGGGCTGCGCGCGCCTTCAGCACCTCTTCCGTCCAGATACCGGTGTCGAAGATGGCATCGGGGTGAACCATATTAACGCGGATGCCGTCCTTACCCCACTCCAGTGCCGCCACACGCGCCAGTTGGGTGACGGCTGCCTTGGACGAAGAGTAGGCTGCTGCCCCGGCTCCTGGCGCCAGCACATTCTTCGAGGCGTTGACCACCACCCGCCCACCACGCGGCGAAAGCTTGAGCAACGGGTACGCCTCGCGCAATACCACCAGATTTGAGTCCAGGTTGATTTGCATCACCTTCCGCCACTCAGCCAGCGAAAGTGATTCGATACGGCAACCGGCTGGGAAGATACCGGCATTGAGCACCAGCATATCCAGCCCGCCAAACGTCTTGACCATGACTTCGAACGCACGCAGAATGGCTGCTTCATCGGTGAGGTCGCACGGCAGGCCCAGGAAATCGGGACGGTCCAGCATGGAACTCACGCGCGGGTTAACGTCCATCGTCGCCACAGCCGCGCCACGCGCCAGGAGCGATTCAACGCAGGCCTTGCCGATGCCTGATGCCCCGCCGGTAACCAGGGCGATCTCACCCGTAAAGGGCATAGCCCCACCCCAGCCGGCTGATGGTGAAATGGCGAAGTGCCTGCTCTCCAACGCCAGCGCAGTGCCAGGAGAGAGCGACTGATACCCTCCCAGCACCTTGGCGCGTAACATGACCCCGGTCGTGTGTCGATAAACACGTGCAGCCAGTGCGGCTTCGGCTGCTGTACGGCCTAACGCGCACAGACCAAGCTGCGCATCCAGCACGATGCGGGGAGCCAGGTCGGGCCTGGGCAGAGTGGACTGCGGGTCGTACTGGTCAAAGGCCTGCTGGCAAGCCTCGCGATAGGCGTCGACATCGCGACCGAGCATGGGCAGTCGCCGGGTCAGCGCCACGTTTTGTGCTGTAGCCGGCCCCTGGCGTGTCAGTTCCGCTGCGTCGGGGCGCTGGCTGAATGCCAGGCTGTCTGCATCGTCGTGGACCTGCAGGATGAGTGAATAACCCGCCACCGCGGAGATCGACTTGCGTAATGCCGCCACTTCGCGGGGTGCGGGCTTTTCAGGCTGCGCGATAGCGGTCACAGTTGAGGGCGGGAGCAGGGCCGCGTGGCGATCCAGGTACCGCTCCGCCTGATTTACCAGGTCCACCATGCGCTCGTACGCCTGAAGGGCTGTCTCGCCGAAGGTATATAGCCGCTGGTACATCACCAGCATACCCACAAGTGCGGGCGCCGCCTGATCACGCAGCGCCTCGGCACACGCCCGCGCCAGGTGCAGTCCCGTTGCCGCGTAAGGGAGGACCAGGACCGCGTCTCCAAAGACCTCGTGCAAGCGCTGTGGTCCATCGGAGGTGCTGGCGATAGCCAGTACGACATCTGGTTGCGCTGACAGAACGAAGCGATAGGGCAGTGCCGCGTGCAGGATTGTTTCAGGTGGGGGCACCGGTGCCGCAGACACCTTCCGGCTGCATGCCAGCTCGTTCTCCAGTTGTTCGATCGATAACGCCGGCCACTGCACCAATGCAGCCAGAGGTTGGCGCCGGACTGGTGTAAATCCACTGAGATCGGCATACTCAGGTGAGAACCGGCCGTTGTCGATGTACAGGATCTCCTCGTCCTCACCAGGCAGGCCGGTTTGCTTCTGTTTGGCAGAAGTGTTCCCTCCTCCATGGAGGTTGAGTGCTTCGTCGTGACCCAGCAGCCGGGTAACGTAGACCAGTTGGCCCGACTCACCGGGCGGCAGGATGGCATCGCGATCCCAGTGGTTTTCCATCTGCGCTAGCCGTTACTTTCCACCCTGCTTCACGCTGAGGAACAGGTCGTAAGCCTGCTGCGGGGTTGCTTTCTCGTGGATCAACGCCTGGAGCGCCCGAGCCATGCCGACAGGGCTTTCATTCTGCCAGATGTTACGCCCCAGGTTCACTCCGATGGCCCCTTCCTGCATGCCGTTGTAGACGAACTGCAACACTTCCAGCTCGGAGTCGGTCTTGGGTCCGCCTGCGATAACCACCGGTACGGGGCAACCTCCCGTGACCTTCTCAAAGTTCTGACAGTAATAGGTCTTCACTACCGCAGCTCCGAACTCGGCGCAGATACGGCAGGCCAGTGCCAGATAGCGCGGCTCCATCTTTTCGACCTCGCGGCCTACGGCGGTGACGGCCATCACCGGGATGCCGTACGCGCTGCACTCGTTCACCAACCTGGCCAGTGACATCAGCGTCTGGTGCTCGTACTCACTACCAATGTAGACGGATATGCCCACAGCCGCCGCGTTCATGCGGAGTATGTCTTCAATACTGGTGGTGACTTCCTCGTTTGCCAGGTCTTTGCCGACCATGCTGTTTCCACCGGAGACGCGCAGGATCAATGCCGGGCTCATGGCCGGGTTGATCACCGCACGGACCACACCCCGGGTCATGAAAAGCGCATCGACATAAGGCAATAGCGGTTCGGCGGCCTTGCCAGGCTGCTCCAGGCTATGCGTCGGCCCCTGGAAATAGCCGTGATCCATGGCCAGGTAGAAACAGTGACCATCCGGCTTGATGGTCTTCGACAGGCGGTTTGCCATTCCCCAATCCATTTGGGCGTTCATACGTTCATTTCCTCCGATGTGATGTCAGACATTGGATGGCTGTTGCGGACGGATTATCAGATAACCCTTTTGGATCAGCCAATGATGGAACTCGTAGGTGCTGTGTATGCAGTGGCTCTGACAGATGCCGCGGATGCGTTGATACTCCGTCGAACCTTCCTGCGCTCCGTCCAGTAATTGCTGCACTGGACAGGGCAGATCCTTGCAAAACTCGCGTCGCTGATATTCGATGTATCCCTCGAGTGACATGGTCTTACTCCTTCGCCAAGCCGTCCAGCCGTTTCTGCCAGGCAGCGAATTTCATTATCCGCGAAAACGCTTTATACGTATGCCAGGCGTTGTTCTTGACGATAATGGTCTCAGAGCAGTCACCGCCCAAAGGAGGGTACCCATGAATACGTCCGACCGCGTCATCCTGACCGACCTCCACCCGCGACGGGCCGACGTCATCTTCAACCAGCGGGACAGGGCGCGGCTAAAACGACTCGGCCGCGTGGTCTGGCACGATGGCACGGCCATCCCCGACGTGATCGTCGAGCAGAACCTGCCTGATAGCATCGCCCTGATCGGCCAGACGCCCATGCCGCGCGAGCGGCTGGACCGCGCGCCGCATTTGCGCGCGGTCATCAACGTGGAGGGAAACTTCTACCCGAACATCGACTACGCCGAGTGCCAGCGGCGCGGCATCCCAGTGCTGGTGGTCGCCCCGTTCTTCGCCCAACCGGTGGCGGAAATGACACTGGGATTGGCCCTGGCCGCTGCGCGCCGCATCACGGAGGCCGATGCGGCCATCCGGCGCGGTGATGAGTCGCTGTATGGCGACAAGGACAACTACGACTCCTTCCTGCTGAAAGGCCAGACCCTCGGTTTGCTGGGCTGCGGCAACCTGGGTCGGGCGCTGCTGCCGCTGCTGCGCCCCTTCACGCGCGACATCTTGGTGCACGACCCGTGGATCCACCCTGGCGTGCTACGTGGTATGGACGTGGAACCGGTTATCCTGGACGACCTGTTCGCGCGCTCACGGGTGGTGTTCATCCTGGCGGCGACGACGACGGAGAACCAGAAGTCCATCGGCGCACGCCAGTTCGGCGCGATGCGGCAGGGCTCGGTGGTAGTGCTCACCAGCCGCGCGAGCGTGGTGGACTTCGAAGCGCTGCTGGACGCGGCCGCGAGCGGACACATCCGCGCGGCCATCGATGTTTTCCCGCAGGAGCCGATCCCGCCGGACCACCGGGCGCGCCGCACGCCGAACACGGTGCTCTCCGCCCATCGCGCCGGCAACATCCCCGAGACCTGGACGGGCATGGGCGAGATGGTGGTGGACGACCTGGAGTTGATCCTGGCCGATTTGCCCCCGCAACGTTGCCAGCGCGCCAGCCTGGAGACGGTGATGCGATTCCGAAGCAAGCCGGCTGTTTAGTGCTTACCTCGTCTCGCCGTGGCGGCATGGGTTGATAAGGTAAAATGTCTACTTTCCAGTTTCTCGACCGAACACACCGATGGCAGACGCATCGGCCAGCGATGTTGTCTATAAGGCGATTACCGTATAGGTTCCGATATTGCGTCGTTCGAATACTAAAACCGGGTATGTCGTTCATTGGGGTGGTAACCATGGGCATTCGATTGCTGTGGCGTGTTGGTTTATCATTCGTTGTCGCATTTGCACTTATCGTCATCTTGCTTCTCCTTACTCGATACCCCTTACCTGCGGCAGCCGGTACACTTGGCACGACGCGCAACTACCCCGGCCCCAGTGCACCGTGTAACACGTCACTGCAGGCCTGCATCGACGGTTCGGCGAATGGAGACACGATTGACATCGCCGCCAACTTCTACAACACCAGCGTCACGTTGGACAAAGCGGTGAGCTTGATCGGCGCGGGCACCGGCAGCACCATCATCCAGGCGCTGAGCAATCAACGGGTGATGACGGTAACCGCCGCGATGGATGACTCGACGCAAATCTCTGGACTAACGCTGCAAGGTGGTAATGCGGGAACGGCGGACGGCGGCGGTATGTACCTGCTGATCGGCGCACAACCGCTCGTCCAAAGCGTCAACGTGTTTGCCAACGTGGCATCCAATGGCGGTGGGATCTATGCCACGTCGCCGATTACGCTATTGAATGTAAGTGTCATCGGCAATGCCGCTACGAATGGCAGCGGTGGCGGTGTGTACGCTGGCGGCAGCGTGATCGCCACGAATTGCACCCTCCAGCACAACACGGTCATCGCCAACGGCTCCGGCGGTGGCCTGTACTCTTCAGGCAGTTTCGTCGGGAACAATGTGGACTTCACCAACAATATCGTCAACAACGGCTATGACGGCGGCGGGCTGTACGTCGGCGGCTCACTGGCGTTGAACGGCGGGCACTTGACGCAAAATCAAACGACGCGCTACAAAGGTTATGATGGAGGTGGCGGTCTGATAGCATTTGGGCCGGCCATCATTTCGGGCACACAATTCACCGGCAATACGACCGCCGACTGGGGCGGCGGCGCTTACATCGCTTATTTCGCCAACGTCACACCCAGCCTCCTTTCGAACGTGCAGTTCATCAGCAACACGGCTCTCAACGGCGGCGGTGGCGGCTTGTTCATGTGGTTTGCGTCCACCATGAACTCGGTCGTCTTCTCTGGCAATATCGCGAATTTCCGTGGAGGTGGTGCCTATGCCGGTTATGCGGGTAGTTACTCGACCACGCTGAGTGGCGGGCAGTTCGTCAGCAACACCGGTGCAGGTGGTGGCGGACTGTATAGCGATGGCTCATTCACCGTCACGGGCACACAATTCCTCAGCAACACGTCGCTCAGCGGCAATGGCGGCGGCGCATGGACGCCTGCCAGTGCAATCGTTTCGGGCACCACCTTCGCCTACAACACGGTCATCAGCAACGGCAATAGTGGTGGACTCGACACCGGCGCGGATGTAAGCATTACGAATGGCGTTTTCCTCGGCAACCGCGCGCTGGCTGGGAGCGGCGGCGGTTCCGGAGCCGGTGGTAATGCCACGATCAACCATGCACAATACATAGCAAACTCAGCGCAAAATCTAGGGGGTGGTACCCTGGCTTTTGGCACGGTGCGCGTGGCGGACAGCCACTACGAGGACAATCGCACCATGGGCAACTGGGGAGGCGGCATCTTTGCCCGTCAAAGTGCCGTCCTAACAAACTCGTCATTCGTCAGCAACGTATCGGTTTACGCGGGTGGCGGACTGGCTGTACAAATAAGTGACTGCTTCATTACGGGCGGCAGTTTCGAACGCAACAGCACTACCGTGAACGGGTATGGCGGCGCCGTGTATTGTAATGGGCCGTCGCTTACGGTGACGGGCACACAGTTCCTGTCGAACACAACCGATGGGCCCGGCGGTGCGACGAGTTCCAACCTGACCGTCTTGACCAACACAATCTACATCAACAACTCGGCTGGAAGTTGGGGTGGTGGCGCAGTAGGCTTTGGTCCGACGCAGGTGTACAGCGGTGTGTTCCAAAACAACAGGTCGCAAGCAAACGGCGGCGCCATTTCTACCAGCAGTTCGGTATTCATCACCCACTCGCTATTTACCAGTAACATGGCGCAGGGTGACGGCACATACGGCGCTGGTGCCGTTGGCGCGACGGCATCCATTACCACGTTCAACAGCCAATTCGCCCAAAATACCGCCAGCACCTCACCGGGTGGAGCGTTGGCCGCCAATGGAGATCTGTTTATCTACGGTTCGGACTTTAGTGGCAATACTGCGACGAGTGGCAACGGCGGCGCCGCTTCCGCGCACGGATCCGTCACGGTGGATCACTCCAGCTTCACACGCAATCAGAGCGGTGGAAACGGAGGCGCGTTGGCTCTCAGCGGCACGCTGGCGATGAGCAGTTCGTTGGTCGTCGGAAACTACGCCGACACGGGCGGCGGCCTGTACCAGAGCAGCGGCGATGGCCGCATTGTGAACTCCTTGTTTGCGGGCAACTCCGCCCTTAAGTCGGCCGGCATGGCAATGTACCTTGCACCCACCGGCACACTACAGGTCTTATTTACGACGGTCGCTGCGCCGGGCTCGTCAACCGGTGACGCGATTCGAATCACCACGGGCAATGTGGATGTGCAGGA